>NZ_JAAZUH010000004.1:0-300000 GCF_013185915.1 Stenotrophomonas bentonitica
CGTCCGCCACTCGCCACCCAGAGAGCAAGCTCTCCTGTGCTGCCGTTCGACTTGCATGTGTTAGGCCTACCGCCAGCGTTCACTCTGAGCCAGGATCAAACTCTTCACTTAAAAACGCATAGTCCGAGGACTAAAAATTTAAAGCTGCAGATGCTTGACCGCTGGCAACGTTTCGCTTGCTTTAAAACAATTGATATGTTGCTTGATCAAACGTCTGCAAGATGGACATACATCCTTCCTGCAGGCGCCTTCACAAGATACCTGCGCATACTGTCAAAGAACTTTGGAGTCGGCCTCAGCGCCTTCCTCCGTGTGCCCCGACGTTTCCGTCGTTGCGAGCCGCCCATTATAGCCGGCAAATCCGCTTCGTCAACACCTTTTTTCAAGGCCGTTTCGCCGTAGCGAACCGTTGTTGCCGATGCTGCTTCGTCGTTGCGACCCGGAGGCCTTTTCGTCGAAGCGAGCCGCCTATTATGTCAGGCTTTTCGTTTCCGTCAACACCTTCTTTCGAAGCTTGTTGCCGCCGCTTCGGCTTGGTGTTCACCGGGGTGAAGACCGCGTCGCAGCGAGGGAGCGAATACTAAAGACTTCTGGAAATTCGTCAACCCTTTTTTGATGCTTTCTTCGGATGGAGTGCGTGGGACACGCGTGGCGTGTCGCTACGTTGTTGCGGCATGCGTCATTCGTGCGTGCGTGTTTTGGCAGGAACGCAAAGCGCGCAGCAAGCGCGTTGCGCTTGCTGCGCAGGACTGCCAACAATGCAGTTCTTGTGTGCTCAGGGAAGCAGCGTGATGTCCGGTGGTGCAAAGCGTTCGTTGTGGCGTGATCTCTCGTTGCCTTCTGTAGTGGCTGGCTTCATTACGGTGCTGGTGGGCTTCGCCAGTTCGGCGGTGATCGTGTTCCAGGCTGCACAGGCGGTCGGCGCGACACAGGCGCAGATTGCGTCGTGGATGTGGGCGTTGGGCCTGGGCATGGGCGTGACCTGCATTGGGCTCTCGCTGCGCTATCGCGTGCCCGTGGTCACGGCGTGGTCCACGCCGGGCGCTGCAATGCTGGTAGTGGGTGCAGGCGCTGCGGGCTACAGCGACGCCATCGGTGCGTTCGTGCTGGCTGCGGTGCTGGGGATGCTCGCTGGCTTCTCTGGCGTGTTCGCCAAGGTGATGCGGCGCGTGCCGATGGCGCTGGCCGCCGGCATGCTGGCCGGTGTGCTGCTGCGCTTCGGGCTGGATGTGTTCGTGTCGATGGGCACGCAGCTGGGGATGGCCCTGGCGATGTTCGCCACCTGGCTGCTCGGGCGCCGCCTGTTCGCGCGCTATGCGGTGATTGCCACGTTGCTGGTAGGTGTGGCGGTGGCCGCCGCGCAGGGTCTTCTCCATATAGAGGCGCTCCGGGTCGAACTGGCGGTGCCGGTGTTCACCTGGCCCACGCTGTCCTGGCAGGCGGTGTTCGGCATCGCCCTGCCCCTGTTCGTGGTCACCATGGCCTCGCAGAACATTCCGGGGGTGGCGGTGATCCGGGCGTCCGGCTATGCCACGCCGATCTCACCGGTGATCGGCTGGATCGGGGTGGTCAACACGGTGCTGGCCCCCTTCGGCGCCTATGGGCTCAACCTGGCGGCGATCACGGCGGCGATCTGCATGGGTCGCGAGGCGCATGAGGACCCCGCGCGGCGTTACACCGCAGCGGTGGCTGCGGGTGCCTTCTATCTGCTGGTGGGCTTGTTCGGGGCGACCGTGGCGGCGGTATTCGCTGCGTTCCCGAAGGAACTGGTGGCCTGCGTGGCCGGCATTGCCCTGTTCGGCACCATCGCCAACAGCCTGGCGACCGCCCTGCGCGAGGAAGCCGACCGCGAGGCGGCACTGGTGACCTTCCTGGTGACCGCCTCGGGGTTGTCGCTGGCCGGGATCGGCTCGGCCTTCTGGGGGCTGGTGGCCGGGGGGATCTGCCTGGTGGTGTTGCGGGTGCGGTCGGTGATGTGAGGGGTGGGCTTCGGACGGGGGTGCGTTGAGCCGGCCGGCGGCCGGCACTACCGGGCCACGGCCATACGGGCCGCGTTTCAGAGCGGTTGGACGTTGAACGTTTGCTTGAGGATGTGGCGGGCGCCTGGGGCGAGGGTCACCACGTCTGGGCCGGCGTTGGCGGCTTCCAGGCAGACGTAGTTCTTCCAGCCGGGGCCGACGTCGGCCATGCCGGCTGCGCCCTTCTCGCCCGGGTTCCAGGCCACGAGTGACCGGCTGCCCTGGGTGGTGATCTCGATGCGGCGCTTGAGGCCCGGGTCCTTCAGGACGTAGCGGCCACCGGCCTGGGTATAGATGCGGTCGCTGCGGCCGGGATCGCGTGGGTCGTTGAGCGACCAGTCGCCCTTCTGGACACGCGGGGTGGCGTAGTCCTCGAACTTGTCCAGGTAGCTCAGGCCGTCCAGGCCGGACACGCTGACCTGCAGGGCGTCACTGACCTTGAAGTAGTTGTGCAGCGCCTGGGTGAAGGTGACCGGGGTGGAACCGGTGTTCTCGGTGATCAGCTGCTGTTCCAGGGTGCGGCCGATGCGCAGCTGCATGGTCAGGCGCAGGTCGAGGTTGTCCAGGGTGGGCGGGGCCAGGCTCAGCACCACGGTGCCGTCTGCCTCGCGACGCGCGTCCTTTAGGGTCCACGGCACGTTGCGCACGAACCCATGCGAAGGCACGTCCTTGCCCTGTCCCTGGCGGCCGAAGTACGGCCAGCACACCGGGCTGCCACCGCGGATCGGGGTCGGCAGCGCCTGCGCGGTGGGCGACAGCCACAGCAGGTCCTGGCCCCCCTTGGGAATGAACGACAGCAACTGGCCGCCGAACACCGAGATCGCGGCGCTGGCCAGCGGGGTTTCCACCTTCCAGGCCGGGAAGCCCTGCAGGTCGATCAGGCTCAGCCCCTCCAGCTTCGGCAGGGCGGCGCTGGGCGCGGCCGGCGACTGCACGTAGGCGGCGTGGTTGGGCGGCAGGGTGAACACGGTGCTGTCGGGCATGGCAGTGGTTGGCTTGGGCAAAGGGGGCGCGGTGCGCAGGGTGGTGAGGATGCGTTGGCCGGCACGGCCGTCGGGAGTGGGCCAGCCGAGCTGCTGCTGTTCCAGCTGGATGGCGCGCCGGGTGGCGGTGCCGACCATCCCGTCGGCGGCGCCGATGTCATGGCCGCGCGCGAGCAGCAGGGTCTGCAGCTCGCGCCGCTCGGTGCGGCCCAGGCCGGGGTCGTCGGTCGGCCAGGCCGCGACGATGCCGGGCCCGCCACGCAGGCGGTCGGCCAGGGTGGCGATGGCCAGCGCGTAGCTTTCGGCGGCGTTGTAGGCGTAGATCGCGTCGTAGTTGCGGAACACCAGCCAGGCCGGGCCCTTGGCCCCGGTGGGCAGCAGCAGGGCAGCATTGGCGTCGCCCGGCAGGCCCTCGGGGGCCAGTGCGCCACCGCCGATCGGGGTGATGCCCATGCCGCGCCAGTCGGCCAGCGGCTTGCGCTGGGTGCGTCCGGCCAGCTTGGCGTTGAAGTCCGGCGGCAGCTTGACCTCGATCCCCCATGGCTGGCCGGTGCGCCAGCCGGCCTGCTTCAAATAGTTGGCGGTGGACGCCAGCGCGTCGGGAATGCTGGCGACCAGGTCGCGGCGGCCATCGCCGTCGCCGTCCACCGCGATGCGGGCATAGGTGGACGGCATGAACTGGGTATGGCCGAACGCGCCGGCCCACGAGCCGGTGAGCCCGTCGGCGCTGAGATCGCCGGCATCCAGCAGTTTGAGCAGGGCCAGCAGCTCGCCGCGGAAGAACGGCTGGCGGCGGCCGTTGCAGGACAGCGTGGCCAGCGACTGCAGCAGCGGGCGCTTGCCGAATACGCGACCGTAGTCGCTCTCCACGCCCCACACCGCGACGATGGTGGCCGGATCGACGCCGTACTGCGCAGAGACGCTCGCAAGCAGGTCGCGGTGCTGGGCCAGCTGCGCGCGGCCGTCATCGACGCGCTGGGTGTCGACCAGTGCGGCCAGGTAGTCCCACAGCGGGGTGGTGAACTCCGGCTGCGCGTCCAGCAGCGGCAACACGCTCAGGTCCGGGGTGAGGCCGGCGGTGAGGCGGGTGAAGCCGGCGGTGCTGACCCCCTGCTTGAGCGCCTGCGGCTGCAGCGCGGCCAGGCAGCGGTCGAAGTCGTGCTGCGGCGCGGCCGCGAGCGGGGCGCTGGCCAGGCACAACACGCCGAACAGACCGACGGGGCTGAATCTCATTGGCGTGAATCCGTGCAGCCAAGTAGAACCGCATCATAGCGGCAAGCGATGCGGTTCAGGCCCGTTGCAGCAGACGCAGCCCGAATGCCGGTGATGCCGCATCCCACCGGGTGCGCACGCGCAGGCCGGCTTCTGCGACCAGCGCGGCGAATGATGCGTCGGTGTACTTGTGGCTGTATTCCACGGTCATCGCTTCGCCTTCGGCGAAATCGAAGCTGCGCCCGGCCACGCTCACGCGCTGGCTGCGGGTGCTGACCAGTTCGGTTTCGATGCGCAGGCGCGGCACGCTGTAGCGGGCACGATGCTGGAAGCCGGCCAGGTCGAAGTCGCTGCCGATCTCGCGGTTGAGCCGCTGCAGCAGGTTGAGGGTGAACGCGGCGGTGACCCCGGCGGCGTCGTTGTAGGCGGCCTCGATCAGGGCCGGGTCTTTGTGCAGGTCGATGCCGATCAGGGCCAGGCCGTTCGGGCCCATGGTCTGGCGCATGGCGTCGAGCAGCGCGACCGCGTCGTCGTGGGCGAAGTTGCCGAGCGTGGAGCCGGGGAAGAACAGCAACCGCCGCGCGGGTTCGTTCTGCGGCTCGGGCAGTTCCACCGGACGGGTGAAGTCGGCGCAGACCGGCAGCATTTCGATATCCGGCAGCGCTTCGGCCAGCCGCGCCACGCTGTCGAGCAGGGCCGCGCGCGAGATCTCGATCGGGGTGTAGGCGACCGGGTCGACCAGCGCATGCAGCAGGTGTTCGGTCTTGCGTCCGCTGCCGCTGCCCAGTTCGACCACGTGCACGCGCGGCCCGACCGCGCGGGCGATCTCGCCGGACACGTCTTGCAGCAGCTGCAGTTCGGTGCGGGTGGGGTAGTACTCGGGCTGGCGGGTGATCTGCTCGAACAACGCAGAGCCGCGCGCGTCGTAGAAATACTTGGACGGCAGCTGGCGTGGCTGCAGCGACAGGCCGTGCAGGATGTCGGCGGTGATCCGCGCGCGATCCGGTTGCAGGTCGGTCAACGCGTCGAGGGCATCACTGACAGTGCTCATGCGGCGTCCTTGGCCAGGCGCAGGCCGGCAAACTGCCAGCGCGCCGACGGTGCGAAGAAATTGCGGTAACTGGGGCGGACATGGTCGGCGGGCGTGGCGCAGCTGCCACCGCGCAGCACCCACTGCCCGCACATGAACTTGCCGTTGTACTCGCCGAGGTTGCCTTCGAAGGTGCGGAAGCCGGGATAGGCGCCATACGCGCTGCTGGTCCATTCCCAGACATCGCCGAACAGCTGCTGGTGGCGACCGGCAGGGCCTTCGTGGGCAGGTGCGGACGGGTGCAGGCGGTCATCGTCGGCGAAGTTGCCGGCGGTGCCCTGCCCTGCGGCGGCGGCTTCCCATTCGAACTCGGTGGGCAGGCGCGCACCGGCCCAACGGGCGTAGGCGTCGGCTTCGAAGTAGCTCAGGTGGCAGACCGGCGCATCCGGATCGATCGCGCGCCAGCCGGCCAAGGTGAACTCGCGGGCCAGTGCGTCGTCCCAGTACAGCGGGTGCTGCCAGTGCTCCTGCTGGCACAGGCTCCAGCCTTCGCTCATCCAGAAGCCGGGCTCGCGGTATCCACCGGCTTCGACGAAGCGGCGGAACTCGGCGTTGCTGACCGGGCGCTGCGCCAGTGCATGTGCCGGCACCAGCACGCGGTGCACCGGCGATTCGTTGTCGTAGGCAAATGCGGCGTTGGCCGGCCATGCCGGCGCGCCGATCTCGATGATCTGCTCGGGGCTGTGGATCCATTCCAGCGGCGCAGCGACGCCGGGCCGGCTGACCAGATCGTCGCGGTAGGCCGGCTGCAGCGGGTTGCACCACAGCGCGTGCTTGATGTCGGTGAGCAGCAGCTCCTGGTGCTGCTGTTCGTGGTGCAGGCCCAGTTCCAGTTGCCGCAGTGCCTGCGGGTCGAGCGCGTCGGCCTGCAGCAGTTCGATCACACGCTGGTCGACACGGCTGCGGAACTGCAGCACTTCCTCCAGCGAGGGCCGCGACAGCAGGCCACGCTGCGGCCGCGCATGCGCCGGGCCGATGCTCTGGTAGTAGCTGTTGAACAGGTAGTGCCAGTCGGCGTTGAACGGGGCGTGGTCCGGCTGGGTGCCGAGCACGAAGCGTTCGAAGAACCAGGTGGTGTGGGCCAGGTGCCACTTGGTGGGACTGGCGTCGGGCATGCTCTGCACCATCGCGTCTTCGGCGCTGAGCGGGGCGGCCAGGGCGACGCTGCGGGCGCGCACACTGGCGTAGCGGACGGCCAGCGCGTCGGAGACGCGGGTGGCAGGCGAAGACGGGGCAGCGACAGCGTTCATCCATCCGAGGATCGGCGAGCCCGGGTGAGCACGGTGTCACGGCACGGGGTCTGCCGTATGACCGGTTCACATTGAATGGGGGCTCAGGGAAAGGCGTCGAGGTAGAACCAGCGCCCGTCCAGGCGCACGAAGCGGCTGTGTTCCTGCATTTTGACCGCACTGCCGCCGCCGATCCGGTAGCGCGCGGTGAACCGGACCTGGGCGTGGTCGGGGTCGCCCTTGCTGTGCTCGTGCACGGTCAGCCCCAGCCAGCGCGTGCGCTGCCCGGCGGGCTCGTCCAGCGACAGGGTTTCGGGACGGGTGTCGGGGTGCCAGCTGGCCAGCAGGTACTCGGGCAACTGCTTCACGTAGGCGCTGTAACGCGAGCGCATCAACGCCTCGGCGTCGGGCGCCGCCTCGCCGGCATGGAAACGGCCGCAGCAGGCGGCGTAGGGGTGCGGAAGGCCGCAGGGGCACGGATCGGAAGGGCTCATGCGGGCATTGTCGCCCGAGCGGGCGTATGCTGGCGCGCTTTCCGCCGTGATGTACTGCCGTGTTCGAGCTGGTACCCCCTGAGTTGTTGTGGTTGGTGGCGATTGCCTTCATTGCCGGTCTGGTCGATGCCGCCGTGGGTGGCGGCGGCCTGGTGCAGTTGCCGGGGCTGTTCACGGTGCTGCCGCAGCAGACGCCGGCCATGCTGTTTGGTACCAACAAGTTCAGTTCGATGTTCGGCACCGCCGCGGCGGCATTCCGTTACGCGCGCAATGTGCGCTTCCCGTGGCGGCCGGTGCTGTTCGCAGCGGGCACGGCATTCGTGTTCTCTTTCGCCGGGGCCACCGCGGTCAGCCTGCTGCCCAAGGACGCGGTGCGGCCGCTGGTGCTGGTGCTGCTGGTGGCGATGCTCGGCTACACGCTGTGGAAGAAGGACTTCGGTGCGCTGCACCGGCCGCGCGAGATCGGCCGCAGGGAACTGACCATCGCGCTGGCGATCGGTGCAGTGATCGGCTTCTACGACGGCTTCTTCGGGCCCGGCACCGGCAGCTTCCTGATCTTCCTGTTCGTGCGCTTCTTCGGGCTGGACTTCCTGCGCGCCTCGGCGGCGTCGAAGGTGGTAAACCTGGCCACCAACGTGGCCGCGATCTCGTTCTTCGTGCCCACCGGCAACATCCTGTGGCTGTTCGCGATCCCGATGGCCGCGGCCAACATCACCGGTTCGGTGGTCGGCACGCGGTTGGCGCTGCGCGGCGGTACGCCGTTCATCCGCAAACTGTTCGTCGGCCTGGTCGTGGTGCTGATCGCACGGATGGCCTGGGATACGTTCGCGGGATGAGCGGCCCGGCGCGGGTCAGGCCTCGGCTTCTTCGGCCTGGCGGGTCCGCTCCGGCAGCTTGAGCCGCTTGCCCTCTTCGTCGTACTCGATCAGCAGCACGCCGGAGTCGTGGCGGCCGCTGATCTCGACGAAGCAGGCGCCGCCAATGAACGGTTCGAGCGTCATCACCGACTTCAACGGCGTGGCGACGACCATCTGGAAACCGAAGTTCTCGAAGATGTTCATGGCCAGCGCGGTGAACTCGTTGTCGGCCTTGTCGAAGGCTTCGTCGAGCACCACGGCCGCGTAGCTGGGCAGCTGGCTGTCGGCCCCGCCCAGCTGGTAACGCAGCGCCGCGGCCAGGCAGGTGGTGGCCAGCTTCTGGCGCTGGCCGCCCGACTTGCCGGCACCGCTGCGGTAGATTTCGACCTGCTGGCGGGTGGCGGCGTCCAGTTCGACACCGATGAACTCGACATGCAGGCGCACGTCCAGCACGTTCTCGCGCCAGCGCTTGTCTTCGCCTTCCTGTGAGCCGAGCCGCTTGACCAGCTCGCGCAGGACCGCGAACTGCGATTCGGCCACGTCGCGCTCTTCGGTCTGGTGGTGCGACAGCACCTCGCGCAGCTGCTGGTGGAATTCCAGCACTTCCGGCAGGCGCCGATCGCTGAGTTCGATGGTCAGCAAGGTGCCGCGGTTGAACGGCACCTGCTCCAGCGAGGCGTTGACCTCGTCCAGGCGCTGGCCGATCGACTTGCGCGCTTCGGCGCTGTGCCGCTGCAGGGCCAGCAGGTTGTTCTTGCTCTGGTTCTGCAGCAGGTCGAAGAAGCGTTCTTCGTGCTGCGGCAGGCCATCGCGCTCAAGCCGCTGCAGGCGGGCGAGGAAATCGTCGGCCGAGGCCACCGAGGCGGTGAAATCGCCGGACTCTTCCGGCCAGGCCTGGGCGAAGCGACGGAAACAGGCGACCAGCTGGGTCTCGACGCCGTGCACTTCGTGCTGCGACGAGGCCAGGCTTTCGTTGATGCCCTTGCTGATCTCGCGCATGTGCGCTTCCAGCGTCTCCAGGCCGAGCGTGCCATAGGCGTCCAGGCGCTTCTGCAGCCCGGCCTCCTGGGTCGGGCCCAGCGCCGGCAGCACCAGGGCGCGGCTGTGCTGGCGCCGCGACTCGAGCTTGTCGCGTTCGCGGGTGAGTTCGCGCAGTTCCAGCCGGGTGTCTTCGTAGGTGCGGCGCGCCTGTTCGATGTCGGCGCGGTTGCGGTCGATCTGTGCGGCCAGGCGGGCCAGGTCGGCGTTGCCTTCCTTGAGGTCGCGCAGGGACGATTCGATGTCCTGCAGGCGCTGGGTCGCGGTGGCGACGTCGACCTCTTCCCAGCCGACGTTGACCAGCTGGTTGCAGGCCAGCCGGCGGTCGTTGTCGAGATCACGCTGGCCACGCAGGCGCGCGACGTCCTGGTCGCAGTCGGCGATGCGCTGCGCCAGTTCCTGCGCTTCCCGACGGAACAGCGCGAGCTTCTCCGCGTTGTTGAAGCCCAGCAGCCAGCGGCGGCGGTCGCCGATGGCGTTGCGGTCGTCCTTCTCGAAGCGGTCGCCGGGATGCTTGACCTGCCCTTCTCGCGAGATGCCGCGTTCGACATCGCGCAGCTGCTTGGCGTCCACGCACTCATAGTCATAGCGCTTGCCGAGTTCGCGGCGCAGCCACGGCTCGAACACGCTGTCGCGCAGCTCCAGCTTGTGCAGCAGCGAACGCGCGGACGGCTGGCGCGCCATGGCGTCGTCATTGCGGCGCACGCGATAGTAGGTGAGACGCATGCCGAGGTGGCTGCGGTTCACCCATGCGTTGACCTCGTTGTAATGCTTGTCTTCGACCAGCAGCGACTGCGCGAACCCGAACAGCACGCGCTCGATCGCACCCTGCCACGCGGCATCGTCCTGGCGCACCTGGATCAGCTCGCCGACGAACGGCAGCGCCGCTTCGGGTACGCCGGTCTCTTCGGAAATACGGCTGCGCAGCTTCTGCAGCGGCGCGGGGATGCTGGACGGGTTGCGCTCCATCGCGTCCATTTCGCTGCGGACTTCGGCAAAGCGACGGGTATCGTCCTGCTTGCCGGCCTGGCGCTCGGCGATGGCGTCGTCCAGCGCGGCTGCGGCCTGCTGGCGGTTGTCGAGCTCGGCCTGGGCGCGCCCGATCAGGTGGGCGAAGCCATGGGCGTCGTCGGGCAGCGCTTCCTGCAGCCGTTCGGCGGCCTTGCCGACCTGGGCGCGCTTGGCCTGGCGACGCTCGTGTTCGGACTGCGCGCGGCCCTGCTCGCGCTCCAGCTCCTCGATGCGCTCGCCGCCCTGCTGGCGCCGCTGCAGTTCCAGCTCGGCCAGGTGCTCTTCGTGGTTGGCCAGGGCCTGGCGGCGCTGGGTCTCTTCCCCGAGCAGGCCACGGTGGCGGACGTCGATTTCCTGCAGGCGGGTTTCCAGCAGCTTCTGCAGGCGCGATTCGCGGAAGCTGTCCAGGCCGAGCTTCAGGGTCTCCTCGTCGGCGCGGCGCAGGTTCATCGCCTTCAGTTCGGCGTGCAGCGCGCGCGCCGGCAGCAGGGTTTCCACCTGCTGGCGCGCGGTGACCACCGACTTGTGCGCGCCGTCCAGTTCGGCGAAGTCGCTGACCAGGCGCTCGGACGCGTCGAAGGTGCGGGGCGTGTCGAGCATGAAGTCGCGCAGGAAGACGTTGAGGTCGCCCAGGTTCTTGGCCGACTGCGTCTTGTGCAGCAGGCGCAGCGCCATTTCATTGTCGATGCCGAGAAGGTGGCGGAAGCGCTCCGCATAGCCGGTGAAGCTGTCGAAATGATGCACGTCGCCCAGGCGCTGCTTGAGCTTGCGCAGGTCCAGGTCGAAGCCGCCGAGGTCCTTGGCGATGTCGAACGGCCGCTCGGCGATCAGGTAGTGCTTGCGCACGTCGGCGGCGGCGGCACCGTTGCCGGCGATCCAGAACAGGCGCACCAGGCTGACCACGCGGCCATCGCCGGCGCGGTACTCCAGCACCAGTGCGGTCCAGGTGGCGCCCTTGCGCAGGTACTGCGTGGCGATTTCGCCGGTGCCACGATCCTGCTGATCCGCCCACGCACCACGCACGTAGGACACGAGGTTGCGGTCGCGACCACTGCGTTCGGCTTCACGCGCGGCGGCGTTGAAGTCGACGATGGACGGCGGCACCAGCATGGCCGACATGGCATCGAGCAGGGTCGACTTGCCCGAGCCGGAGCGGCCCACGAACAGGAAGCCGCGCTCGGCGATCGGCACTTCGGTCAGGCCGTTGAACGTGCCCCAGTTGTGGACCTGCAGGCGGCGCATGCGGAACTGCGCCAGCCGCGGATCGGGCAGGCCTTCGGTGAACAGGGCGGGCGTGTGCTTGGAGATGGCCATGCGTAGGGGGTCGTTCCGTTCAGGCGTTGGCGGCCGGGGTCTCGCGCAGCTGTCGGTACACCGACGACAGCGCGGACACGTCTTCGGCGGAGAACAGCAGCTTCAAGGCCGGCGACACTTCGTGCCGGTCTTCCTGGCCGGCCAGCCGGGTCAGGATGTGGTTCTCTTTCATTTTCTGCACCGCCGAGGCGACGCGGCGGTTGAAGCCGGCGCGGTCGGTGGACAGGTTCTTCTCGTAGATGGCCAGCGCTTCGGCCATCTCGGTGTCGGCCACCACCGCGCGGTTGCCGCGCGCATCGGCTTCGGCCAGCTGCTGGCGCAGGTACAGCAGCAGCACCGAGTCGATGAAGGTCAGCGGCGAACTGCGCAGCAGCACCGGCGCTTCGATGTCTTCGGTGTCGGCCTGGCGGGTGAACGCCACGCCGCTGTCGCGGTCCAGCACCAGCTCCAGGAACAGGTCCGAAAGCGCCGAGCGGATCGCCGGCTCGTTGCGGATCAGCGCCGGCCACAGCTTGGCGTGGCGCAGCTGGTCGATGCTGGGACCGATCAGCAGCTGGCACAGCGCGCGCCGCCCGTCGAGCGGCAGGCGGCCGGTGTCGCCCATGTAGAACACGTCGCTGTTGCGCTTCGGCAGCGGGGTGACCACCACCGGTTCGGCGTCGTACTCGTCGCCTGCGCCGTCTACCGGTGCAGCGCCATTGGATTCTTCATGCCAGTTCATGGCGTTTCTCCTGGGTGAACCACACCAGCGGGATGCGGGCGCGTCGCCATTGCCCGTCGTTGCCGCGCCAGTGGGCAAGTTCCTGTTCGCCGTCGACGATGACGCCATGGCGGGTGCCCAGCGACAGGTAACCGATGACGCTGCCCAGGCCCTGCGGCGCGTCGCGCTGCGAGAGTGCCTGGGCGATGCTCAGTTTCGGCTGGATGGCCAGCAGCTCGTGCAGGTCGCGGCGCAGGGTGCGGAAGTCGATTTCCGACGACGCCACGAGATCGCCGACGCTTTCCAGGCTGATGCTGGCCGCGTCGTTGCGCAGCACGCTGCCGTCGACATGCGCGCTGCGCGGGTCGTGCAGCTTCCACTGCGACCAGGAGCGCAGGCGGCTGGTGGTGAGCTGCAGGTCGCGGCCGATCGGCCGCTGGGCGCTGAAGTCGTCGCGCAGGGCCAGCGCTTCGGACTGGGCCTGCTTGAGCAGCTGGTTGAGCCGGCGCTGCTCCAGGTAACCGCGGCTCTGCACGAAGCCGCGCAGGCTGCGCGCGAAGTGCTGCAGCACGTCGTGGACCTGGCCGCCACGGTCGAGCATGGTGCCGGTGAAGCCGCGCAGGAATGCGCGTTCGTTGCGGTCCAGGCGACGGGCGAAGCCGCGCGCCAGCACGGTTTCCAGCGCGGCGTCGAGCTGCGCGCTCTGTTCGGCGTCGTTGAGCAGCCGCCAGAATGCCTGGAAGCTGCGCCCGGCGTCGCTGTCGCCGATCACGTCGACGCCTTCGAACAGCCGCGAGAGCACGTCTCCGCGCTCGCTCTCGTCGTCGATGATGCGTTCGCGGAACTCGCGGTTGAGGCGCTCGAAGTCGTCGCGGACGCGGCGGAAGTCTTCGGTGAGATCGTCGGCCAGGCCGATGATCTGGCGGGCGCGTTCCAGCGCGCGCTTGCCGTCCAAGGTGGTGACCCGGCCGGCGCCGACCCGTGCGATTTCGGCGTCGATGCGGTCGCGTTCGTCGCGCAGCGCCGACAGCCGTGCGTCCGGGTCGGACTCGGTCTGCGCAGCCAGCTGCGAGAGCTGTTCGATCACCAGCGCCAGCCGGCTTTCGGTGGCGGCGACGCGGCTCTGCTCCAGGCTGTCGGCGAAGCGGATCGCCTGCAGGGCCTGGGTGGAGAGCTCGTACTGTTCCTGGTCGGCGCCGTCGGGCAGGCGCCGCTCCAGCCAGCCCTGCGCCAGCCAATGGGCCATGTAGGCCTGGGCGGTACGCGGCAGCTCGCGCGACAGTTCTTCGCCGTTGAGCTGGTCCAGCGCCCGCTGCAGGCGTTCGTGCAGCACCGCCGAGGCCAGCGTGCGCTCGCCGTCCATCAACAGGCTCTGCAGCAGGCCGATGATTTCCGGGGCGTTGGCCGCCGCCAGCAGCTTCCACTGGGGCTGCTCGCGCAGGGTGCGGTAGCGTGTAATCCGTTCGCGGTGCTTCATGTAGTGGGGGCGATCAGCGCTTGCCGCCCACTTCGATGAAACGCAGGAATTCGGCGCGGGTACGCGCGTCCTCGCGGAAGCTGCCGAGCATCTTGGAGGTGACCATGCTGACGCCACGCTTGTGGATGCCGCGGGTGGTCATGCATTCATGCGCACCTTCCACCACCACGCCCACACCGATCGGCTGCAGCACGTCCTGGATGCACTGGGCGATCTGCGCGGTCATCTTTTCCTGGACCTGGAAGCGGCGCGCATAGGCTTCGACCACGCGGGCCAGCTTGCTGATGCCCACCACCTTGCCGGCCGGCAGGTAGCCGACGTGCACGCGGCCGATGATCGGCGCCATGTGGTGTTCGCAGTGGCTTTCGTACTCGATGTCGCGCAGCACGATCAGTTCGTCGTAGCCGGCCACTTCCTCGAAGGTGCGCTCCATGTAGGCGCGCGGGTCGTCGCGGTAGCCGCTGAACCAGTCGCCATACGCTTCGGCCACGCGCCGCGGGGTGTCCAGCAGGCCTTCACGGGTGGGGTCTTCACCGGCCCAGCGCAGCAGGGTGCGCACGGCCGTTTCGGCTTCGGCCTGGGTTACGGGGGTCGCGTCGTTGTCTTTCTGGCTCATGGAATACAGCACCCGAAGGGGGCGAGCATCGTACCCGACGGAGCCCTTGGCCGTCCCCCGCTCCGTTGGGCTGGGGTTCGGCCAGGGGTATTGATAGGATCGTAATTAGTAGTATCCTATCTATCTGCCATGAAACGCTCACTCGACGAACGCACCCAGCTGCAGATGCAGCTCAGCTCCGGCCTGCTCCACTCAGGGCGGCAATGGCAGCGCCTGGCCGACCAGGCCCTGGGCAGCTACGGCATCTCCGCCGCCTGCACCATGCCGCTGCTGATGATCGGCCGCGCCGGCGGCGGTATCCGCCAGGTCACCCTGGCCCAGCAGCTGGGCATGGAAGGCCCCTCGCTGGTCCGCCTGCTGGACAAGCTGTCGGCCAGCGAGCTGGTCCGCCGCGAGAGCGACGCCAGCGACCGCCGCGCCAACCTGCTGTGGCTGACCGACAAGGGCGAGGCCCTGGTCAGCGAACTGGAGCAGCAGCTGATCGGCCTGCGCCAGGACGTGTTCGGCGAGCTCAGCACCGAGGAACTGCGCACGGTGCTGAAGCTGTGGAAGCTGCTGGCCGATGCCTCCGACCGCGTGACGTAAGCCCTGCCCTGCCGTGTTTTCCCGGTGTCGCCCGGCGACGCCGTGGCGTTCCCCTTTCCGCTCCCCTGCGAAGTTCCTGCCCCGATGTACGGTGAATTCAGTCTCTACGGTGTGTTCGTCCCGACCCTGCTCGGGCTGATGCTGCTGGCCTACCTGCTCAAGAGCGGGCTGCGCCTGGTCCTGCAGCGCACCGGCGCCTACCGCCACATCTGGCACCCCGCCCTGTTCAACCTGGCCGTGTACGTGATCGTGCTCGGCGGGTTGTTTTCCCTGATGCGTTGGATGCAATCGTGAACAAGATCCTCAAGCACACCGTCCCGGTCGTCCTGACCGGGGTTGCCGTCATTGCCGCACTGCTGGTGCTGCGCCACCTGTGGTCGTACTACATGGATGAGCCGTGGACCCGCGACGCGCATGTCAGCGCCGACGTCGTCCAGGTAGCGCCGGACGTGTCCGGCCTGGTCGAAGCGGTCAACGTGGCCGACAACCAGCCGGTGAAGCGCGGCGACGTGCTGTTCGTGGTCGACCGCGCGCGCTACCAGATCGCACTGGAGCAGGCCCAGGCAACGCTGGGCGAACGCAACGCCACGCTGCAGCAGCTGCGTCGCGAGATCGCGCGCGACCGCAGCCTGCAGGACCTGGTGGCCGCCGAAGATGCCGAAGTGCGCCGCGCCAAGCTGCAGGCCGCACAGGCCGCGGCGGCCACCGCGCAGGCGGCGGTGGACCTGGCCACGCTCAACCTGGCCCGCACCGAAGTGCGCAGCCCCAGCGACGGCCACGTCAACGACCGTACCGTGCGCGCCGGCGACTATGTCACTGCCGGCCACCCGGTGATGGCGGTGCTCGACACCGGTTCGTTCCGGGTCGATGGCTACTTCGAGGAAACCCGCCTGCGCGGCGTGCACGCCGGGCAGAAGGTCGACATCCGCCTGATGGGCGAGGCGCAGCCGCTGCAGGGCCACGTGCAGAGCATCGCCGCCGGTATCGAGGACCGCTACCGCAGCGAAGGCTCCAGCCTGCTGCCGAACGTGACCCCGGCGTTCGACTGGGTGCGGCTGGCCCAGCGCATCCCGGTGCGCATCCATATCGACAGCGTGCCCGACGGCGTGAACCTGATCGCCGGGCGCACCGCCACCGTCACCATCGAGCCGGACACCGCCCCGGCCACGCCGGCACACCCGGCACGGGCGGCACTGTGAGCCGCCCGGCCCTGCACCGCATCGGCCTGGCGCTGGCCCTGACCAGCCTGGCCGCGTGCCGCACGGTCGGGCCGGACTATGCGGTGCCGGCCGGCGCCGCCTTCCAGCGCCCGGACGCCAACGCTGCTTTCATCGACACCGGCAACGCGCAGATGGCGCCCGGTGCCGAGCTGCCGGCGCGCTGGTGGGAGCTGTACCAGGACCCCACCCTCAACGGGCTGGTCGAGCAGGCGCTGCGCGACAACGTGGAACTCAAGGTCGCCGACGCCAATCTGCGCCGTGCCGCGGCCGTGTACGAACAGGCGCTGGACGCCGGTGGCTTCGAGTACGAAGCCGAGGCCGGGGTCAGCCGCGCGCAGCTGTCGGCCGAGTCGTTCCTGCTCGAGCACGAGCTGCCGCCGATCAACCTGGCCGACGGCAAGTTTGCCGTGTCCTACCAGTTCGACCTGTTCGGCAAGCTCAAGCGCGCCTCCGAGGCGGCGCGGGCCGACGAGCAGGCCACGGCAGCGGCCATGGACCTGGCCCGGGTGTCGCTGGTGGCCCAGGTGGCCGGCAGCTACGTGGAGATCTGCCACGCCAACCACGAGCTGCACGTGGCCGAGCATTCGCTGCAGCTGCAGCAGCGCAGCCGCGAGGTGACCCAGCGCCTGATCGATGCCGGGCGCGGCACGCCGCCGGAGCTGGCGCGTGCCAACGCGCAGGTGGCGATGCTGGAAGCAGCGCTGCCGCCGTTGCGCGCGCAGCGCCAGGCGTCCGAGTACCAGCTGGCGGCCCTGCTCGGGCAGACCCCGGGGCAGATTCCCGCCGGCGTTTCCGATTGCAGCGCGGCGCCGACCCTCGCCCGGCCACTGCCGGTGGGCGATGGCCGCGCGCTGCTGCAGCGCCGCCCGGATATCCGCCAGGCCGAGCGCCGATTGGCTGCTGCCACCGCGCGGATCGGCGTGGCCACTGCCGAGCTGTACCCGGACATCCGCCTGGGCGCCTCGCTGGGCGCAGCCGGCCTGCTGGCCGACTTCGGCGAACCGCTGACCCAGCAGTGGTCGATCGGTCCGCTGATCTCGTGGACGCTGCCGTCCTCGGGCACCCACGCGCGCATCCACGCCACCGAAGCCGGTGCCGACGCGGCGCTGGCCGAATTCGACCACAGCGTGCTGCAGGCGCTGCGCGAAACCCAGACCGCTTTGAGCCGCTATGCGCACGACCTGCAGCGGGTGCAGTCGCTGCAGCAGGCACAGAGCCAGGCCGCGCTGGCTGCCGACCAGAACCGGCGGCTCTACCAGGGCGGGCGCACGCCGTACCTGGCGAGCCTGGACGCCGACCGTACCCTGGTCAGCGCCGACGCGACCCTGGCGCAGGCACAGGCGCAGGTCTCGCGCGACCAGATCCAGCTGTTCCTGGTGCTGGGCGGCGGTTGGAATGTCGACAAGGACTGACCCCATGCTGCTGCTGGACCGCCAGGCGTGGCTGTTTTCGGTGAAGACCTTCCTGGCCGCGCTGGCCGCGCTGTACATCGGCCTGGCCGGCAACCTGTCGCGCCCGTACTGGGCGATGGCCACGGTGTACATCGTGACCCAGCCGATGCTGGGCCCGACCCGGGCCAAGGGCGTGTACCGCATCGTCGGCACCCTGATCGCCGGTGCGGCCACGCTGTGGATGCTGCCGCACCTGGTGGAAACCCCGCTGCTGCTGAGCGCGGCGATGTCGCTGTGGCTGTCGGCGTGCCTGTTCATCGCCCTGCTCAACCGCGGCCCGCGCGGCTACGCGTTCCTGCTGGCGGGCTACACCACTGCCTTCATCGGCTTCCCGGCGGTGACCTCGCCGGACACCATCTTCGACACGGTGGTGGCGCGCAGCGAAGAGATCATCCTGGGCACGGTGGTGGCGGTGCTGTTCGCCTCGCTGTTCTTCCCGAGCTCGGCGCGACCGATGCTGCGCGCGCGGATCGGCAGCTGGATGGGCGATGCGGCGCAGTGGTGCCGGCAGATCCTGCTGCGCGGCCAGGCGCACGCCCCGCGCAACCGGCTGGCCGCCGACCTGGTGCAGTTCGAAGCGCTGATCGAATTCATGCGCCGCGACGACCCGCGCCATGCCGGATCGTCGGTATCGATGGAACGCCTGCGCGAACGCATGCTGCTGATGCTGCCGGTACTGTCCTCGATTGCCGACCGGCTGGGTGCGCTGCGTGCCGGTGGCCGCGCGCTGCCGCCGGGGCTGGAGCCGCTGGTGCAGGACATCGCGGAGTGGCTGGAACAACCGGGCCGTGCCGACAACGCCGACCATGACGCGCTGCGCGCGCGCATCCTGGCGCTGAAACCGGCGGTGGACGGCGAGCTGGACCACCTGTTGCTGGTGACCCTGCTGCTGCGGCTGGAGGAGCTGGTGGACCTGTGGCAGGACTGCGCGACCCTGCAGGACGCCATCGAGCACGGCAGCGCCCCGCGCGATACCGCCCACTACCGGGTGCGGGCCGAACGCATCGGCGATGCGCGCCACGTGGACTACGGCATGGCGCTGTTCTCGGCGGCCAGTGCCGGCGTGGCGCTGATGACCTACTGCGCGCTGTGGATCGGGCTGGGCTGGGAAGGCGGCGGCAACGGCGCGATGATGGCGGCGGTGGCCGCTGCGTTCTTCGCCGCGCAGGACGACCCGGCGCCGAGCATGCTGCAGTTCCTGCTGTGGGCGATCGTGGCCAGCGGCGTTGCGGCGGTGTACCTGTTCGGGGTGTTCCCGGCGGTGCACGACTTCGGTAGCCTGGCGCTGGTACTGGCGGTGATCTTCCTGCCACTGGGCCTGCTGCTGCACCGGCCGAAGACCGCGCTGATCGGGCTGCCGCTGACGGTTAACCTGGTGGCGCTGCTGAATGTGCAGAACACCTACAACGCCAACATCCAGAGCTTCATCAATTCTTCGGTGGCGATGTTCATCGGGATTGGGTTTGCGGTGGTGATGACCCGGGTGTTCCGCTCGGTGGGGGCGGAATGGACCGCGCGCCGCCTGGTCCGCCAGGGCTGGGTGACCCTGGCCGAGGCCGCCGAAGGCCGTGGCCAGCAGGACCGCCAGCGGTTCGCCGCGCGCATGCTGGACCTGCTGGGCCTGCTCGCGCCGCGTCTGGCGGCCACCCCCGAGGGCAGCGACATCGCTTCGGTGGACATGCTGACCGAGGCGCGCATCGGCCTGAACATCCTGCAGCTGCGCCGCGCCCGGCACGGCCTGCCGGCGGCCAGCATGCAGGCCATCGAGACCATCTTGGACGACGTGGCCGCGCACTACCGGGCCCAGGTCGCCCAGCGCCGGCCCCTGCCGGCCCCGCCGGCGTTGCAGGCCCGGCTGGAGGCGTCGCTGCAGCGGGTGCAGACCGTGGACGCCGGCAAGGCCCGCGACGAGGCCCTGATGGGCGTGCTGGGCCTGCGCTATGCGCTGTTCCCCGAGCAGCTGGCGGTCACACAGGGCGGAGTATCCTGACGCCCTGCATTCCTGCATGGCACAAGGTGAAACTTCGATGAGTTATGACGTGATGGTGTTCGACCCGGCCGTGGCGCCGCGCGAAGTCGAAGCGTTCCTGCAGTGGTACGACGCACAGACCGAGTGGAACGAGAAGCACGAGTACGACGACGCAGCCGTCTCGGTGGCGGCGCTGCAGGCGTTCTTCGCCGAGCTGGCCGAAGACTTCCCGCCGATGGACGGTCCGCTCTCGGATGACGAGGATGATCGCCCGCAGGTGAACGACTACAGCATCGGCACCCATGTGATCTACGCCTCGTTCGACGACGAAGTGGCCGAAGACGCGCACGGGCAGGTGCAGATCCTCGCCAACAAGCACGGAGTGGGCTTCTTCGACGTGAGCGGCGACGGCGCGATCGTGTACCCGGACGGCACCGTGCTGGTTCCCGGGGAAGTGGAAGAAGGCGAGTAACGTTGCGTTGTGGAGCCGGGCAGAGCCCGGCTCTACCCGAACAGGTCGCCCTGGGTCGGTGCTTTCGACCCCGCCCCCAACCTGACCGCCAGCCCGGACAACCGGCTGGCGTGGCGCGCCAGCGCTTCCTGCACCACCTCCGCACTGCCCAGTACATGCAGTGCCCGGCGCGCCCGGGTCATGCCGGTGTACACCAGCTCGCGCGACAGCACCCGGTTGTCGCGCCGCGGCAGCTGCAGCCACACCTCGTCGAACTCCGAGCCCTGCGCCTTGTGCACGGTCATCGCGAACGCGCTTTCATGCGCGGGCAGCGCGGCCGGGTGGAACGCGCGCGGGTGTTCCGGGCTGTCGCCGGGGAACCAGGCCAGCACCGCGCCTTCGCTGCTGCGCAGGCACAGGCCGATATCGCCGTTGAACAGGCGGTGCCGATAGCTGTTCTCGGTGATCAGCAGCAGCCGGCCGTGGAAATAGCGCGGCCCACCGCCCGGCCGCGCGCTGCCGGCCAGCGCCGCTTCGATGCGTTCGTTGAGGCCGCGCGCACCCTGCGGCCCTTCGCGCAGCGCGGTGAGCAGGCGCAGCTGGCCGGCCTGGGCCAGCGCCTGCGCCGGGTCCGCCGCCTCGCCGAGTCCGCGCCAGTGCGCCAGCAGGGTCTGCCGATGCTGCTGCAGCGGGTCCACCTGGTCTTCGTGGAAGTGCACGCCGGCCAGCTGGCCGTGCCGCAGCAGCTCCAATGCACGGGCGCTGTCGCCCACGCGCACCGCAGCCGCAAGTGGCGCCAGGTCCAGCGCGTCGCTCTGCCGGTAGCCGCGCTGCAACTGTACGCGACGGCCGGCGAACGGCAGCGGCGCAGCCAGCGGCTGCAACGCGGCCGGCGCCAGCAGCGGGCGCAGCGCAGCGGCATCGTCGGCCTGGGTGCCCAGACCGTCGCCACTGGCCTGCAGCACCGCGCTGAGCACGTCGCCAGCTTCCACCGACGGCAGCTGGTCGGGGTCGCCGAGCAGGATCAGCCGGGTGCCGTTGGCAACCGCCTCCACCAGCTTGGTCATCAGCGGCAGGTCGATCATCGACGCTTCGTCCACCACCACCACATCGAACGGCAACGGGTTGTCGGCGTGATGGCGGAAGCGCGGCGAATCGGGAATCACCCCGAGCAGGCGATGCAGGGTGGCGCCGGTGGTGGGCAGTGCCTCGGCCAGTTCGGCGGCCACCCCGACCAGGCGCAGCCGCTGCAGGGCCAGGCGCAGGCTTTCGGCCATGCGCTCGGCTGCGCGTCCGGTGGGGGCGGCAAGCGCCACCCGGGGCAGCGCGGCGTCGGCCTGCTGCGCCTGTGCGGCCAGCAGCACCAGCAGGCGCGCAATGGTGGTGGTCTTGCCGGTGCCGGGCCCGCCGGTCACCAGCACCAGCGGGTGGCGCAGTGCCACCGCTGCGGCACGCGCCTGGTGATCGATGCCCTCCAGCGCCTGCGGGAACAACTGTGCGAACAGCGGCGCCAGCGCCGCCGGGTCGTGCGCGGGCAGCGGTTGGCTGGCAATGCGCTGCAGGCCCAGCGCCAGCCGCCGTTCGTATTCGCGGTAGCGGCGCAGGTACAGCAGGCCGTGTTCGAGCACGAGCGGTGCATCGGCGGCCGCATGGTCGTCGCGTGCCGGCGTATCCACCCACGGCGAGGCGCGCAGCTGCGCGATCCAGTCGCCGGGCAGCGGCCAGTCCAGGTCGGCATCCACCAGCCGCCGGGGCTGCTGCGGGTCCAGCCCGGCGTGGCCCTGCGCCACCGCCAGCGAGGCCAGCGCGGCTGCGGCGAGCACCGCGTCGGGCGTGTCCGGCTGCAGTCGGCGCAGGCTCTGCGCCAACGCGTGGTCCAGGGTGCGCAGGGTGCCCTGCTGCAACAGCGCGGCGAGCAGGCTCATGCGTCACCCCGCGCGCGTGCCACCAGCCCGGCGTGGGCGTCGGTGCCGCCTGCGAACAGCGCGTCCATCGCCTCCACCAGCGCCGGGTCGAATCGCTGTGCATGCACGCCCGGCGCGTCGGCGCGGCCGGCCTCGAGCCCACGGCAGAACAGGTAGCGGATGCCGCCCATGTCGCGCGCCAGGTCGTAGCCGGCGCCGAGCCGGAAGCGCAGCCAGCGGTGCAGGGCCACGGTGTAGATCAGCGCCTGCAGGTCGTACTCGCTGTGCTGCATGGCCTCGGCCAGGCGCGCGGCGTCGTAGCCAGGGAGACGGTTGGATTTGTAATCGAGCACGTACCAGCGTCCGTCGCGCACGTAGGTGAGGTCGATCTTGCCGGTCATCAGCCCTTCCAGCAGGCGCCGGGTACCAAAGCTGCGCCGGTCGCGCACCAGCCCATGCCGGTGCAGCAGCTGCAGCAGCGCTGGCACGGCGGTGGCCTGCATGGCGAAGTGGAACTCGATCTCGGCGCGACGGTCCTGCGCGGGCAGGCTGCACAGCGCGCCGCCTTCGGGCAGTTGCACGGTCAGGGTCTGCCCGACCAGCGGCACCAGCACTGCCACGCCATCGTCCAGGTCGGCGTCGGCATAGCCTTCGGCGCGCAGCGAGTCGCGCAGCACCCCGGCCTGTTCCGGCGGCGCCGCATCGCCCGCGTGCCAGTCGGACCAGCGCGCGAAGTCGGTGTTCTCCAGCGCATCGTGCAGCACGTTGCCGAAGCGGCTGCCCATGAAGCGCGGATCGATCTCCGGCTGCGGTTCGCTCGGCGCCAGCGGCTCGACCTCGAGCGGCAACTCGCCGCCGGCCGGTTCGTCGGCGGCCGGGGCCGGCGCTTCGGTGGCCATCGCGTCGGTGTCGTGGCCGGCATCCGCGTTGGCCAGCTGGGTAAAGCTGTACACCCACCAGTCGTGCGGCACCCGCCGGGTGACCGCACGCACCGGCGGCAGGTCGCCTTCGCGCTCCACCGGCAGCTGCGCCGGGCGCGGCTCCCCGGGGCCTTCGATCACCTGGATGTCCGGGTTCGCCCGCAGCGCATCGAGGTCGGACAGCATCGGTGCCAGCCGGGTCTTCGCCAGTCCGGCGAGGTCGCCGGCCGCGATCCACAAGCCATGCTCGGCGCGGGTCAGGCCCACGTACAGCAGGCGCGCGTCTTCGGCCTCCTGCTCCTGCGCGGCGCGCGCGCTGGCCGCGCTCCACGCCTCGTCGCGCTCCAGCTTCCAGTGCAGTTCGCGGCGGCCGTCGGCGTACACCGTGCAGTTGGCATCGGTGTTGGCGCCGCCACTGCCGATGCCGACGAAGGGCAGGAACACCAAGGGGTACTCCAGCCCCTTGCTCTTGTGCAGGGTGATGATCTGCACCCGGCGCGCGTCCGATTCCAGCCGCAGCAGCTGCTGTTCGTCGTCCTGGTCGGCGTGCGCCATCTGCACCTGCAGCCAGTCCAGCAGGCCGTGCATGCCCAGCGCCTGGCCGGCCGCCTGCTGCAGCAGTTCACCCAGCTGCAGGTAGTTGGTGAGGCGGCGTTCGCCATCGAGCAGGCCGAGCAGGCGTTCGGCATGTTCGGCGCACAGGTCGGCGATGACCGCGAACGGTCCGCCGCGCAGCCAGCGTTCGCGCCACAGCAGCAGCCGGGTCTGGAACGCGCGCTGCGGGTCGCCGTCGCGTTCCATCGCGTCGATCGCCGCGGCGTTCTCGCCGAGCAGCACGGTCGACAGCGCCGCGCGCAGGCGGCCCTCGTCGGCCGGTTGCAGCAGCGCCAGCAGCAGCACGCGCAGTTCGCGTGCCTCGGCAGTGGCGTACAGGCTCTGCTTGCCGGCGGCCACCGCTGGAATGCCGACCGCACTCAGCGCCTGCTGGATCCGGGTGGCTTCATGGTGGCGGCGCACCAGCACGGCGATGTCACCCGGCTGCACCGGCGCGCCGCGCAGCAGCGCGCGGCCCTGCCGGCCTTCCAGCAGCACCTGGTGGATCGCCGCCACGCAGGCGTCGGTGGCCTGCTGCCGCGACGGGTCGGCCTTGAGTTCGGCACCGTCGTCGCTGCGCAGCAGGCGCAGGGTCAGGCCCGGTGCGGGCTGGTCGTCGCGCAGGAAGTCGGCGTCGCTGCGGGTGCTGCCGGGCAGTACCGGCTCGAAGGCGATGTCCGCTTCCAGGAAGGCGCGTTCGCCCGCCGCGTCGTACAGCGCCTGCAGCGCGCGCAGCACGCCGGGCCGTGAGCGGAAGTTGCGGTTCAAGGCGGGCGCGGCGACCGCCTCGCGCTTGGCCTTGAGGTAGGTGTGGATGTCGCCGCCGCGGAAGCCGTAGATGGCCTGCTTGGGATCGCCGATCAGGAACAGCGCCGGTTCCAGTCCCGCCTCGCGGGTTTCCGGCGAATCGCCGAACACGCGCTGGAAGATGCCCCACTGGCGATCATCGGTGTCCTGGAATTCGTCCACCAGCGCGATCCGGTACTGCGCGCGAAGCTGCCGGACCAGCGCCGCGCGGTGCGGGCCTTCCAGCGCGGCGGCGACGCCGTCGATCAGGTCGTCGTAGGTCTGCACCCGGCCGACCCGCTTCAATTCGTCGAGACGCGCGCGAGCCTGGCCGCGCAGGTCGTGCAGCAGCAGCAGCGCCTGCTGGCGCAGCCACTGGTCATGGCTGTCGGCGGCCTGCCACCAGGTCTGCAGCGCGTCGAACAGCGGCGAGGCCGGGCACAGGCCCTGCTGATCCTCTTTGCAGAAGCCGAGCAGTGCCACCGGCAGCAGCTTGCCCAGGTGCAGCTTGTCGCTGCGCGGCCAGCTGCGCGACGCGCGGCCGGCGAACAGTTCGGCGAAGGCCTTGTCGAAGCTCGGTCGACGTGCGCGGCGGCCGTCGAAGATCTTGCGCTCGAAGGCGTTGGCGATGCTGGCCTGGGCGTCTTCGGCATGCGCGTCGATCGCCAGCGCGAGTGCCTCGGCGGCGTCCTGCAACGCGTCACTGGGATCGTCCAGCCGATGCACGGGCACGGGCGGCAGCAGTGGCAGTGGTTTGATCAGCGCCGACAGGTCGCGTGCCAGCGCGTCCGGATCCGACCACAACCGGGTCAGCGCATCGACCCGTGCGGGGTCGTTGGCGTGCACCCGCCACAGGTCGGCACCGAGCTGGTCGTGCAGTTCGCGCTCGCTGGGCAGCAGGGTCGGCGGGTCGAAGGTGTGGCCGCTCTCCAGCGCGTGTTCGCGCAGCACCCGGGTGCAGAAGCCATGGATGGTGAAGATCGCGGCGAGGTCGATCTCGTCGGCGGCGGTCTGCAGGCGCTGCGCCAGCGCCGCCGGGGTTTCTCGGCCGCGATCCAGTTCGCGCTGCAGCAGGTAGCGGGTGAGCTGCGCGTCGGGCGCTTCGTCTTCAGAGGGCGCGCGCGCCAGCAGCTGCGCGGCCAGGGCCAGGCGCTCGCGGATGCGCTTGCGCAGTTCCTGTGTGGCGGCGTCGGTGAAGGTCACTGCGAGGATCTGGCCGATGCGGTAGCCCTGTTCCACCACCAGCCGGGTGAACAGCGTAGCCAGGGTGAAGGTCTTGCCGGTGCCCGCGCTGGCTTCGATCAGCCGCACGCCGTCCAGCGGCAGGGACAGGTACGGATCGTGCTGCAGGTCCAGGTCGCTCATGCCGGCGCTCCTTCGTCGGTGAAGCCCTGGAACACCCGGCCCTCGCGCACGGCGCAGAACACCCGGAAGCTGGTCTGCAGCAGCTGCTGGTAGCTGTCCGGGTCGGCGAACGGGTCGCGCCCACGCAGGGCCAGCTGCAGGGCGTCGCCGGTGGCCTCGCCCCAGCGGCGGTCGCCGCCATGCCATTGCGCCCAGCCCTCGGCTTCGCGCTTGGCGGCCGGGGTGCGGTACAGCGTCCACGCGGTGTACGGGCCATACAGCAGCGGACCGCGCAGTCCTTCGCCACGCAGCTGCAGCAGGGTCTGCAATGTGGCCTTCGCGGTGGCGGCCGGCAGCGCGGGCAACACGTGCGGCCCTACCCCGTCGTCGCCACCGTCGTGGAACTCGACCAGCGGCAGGGCGTCACCGGCGGCATTGGCCAGCAACCAGTCCAGCCCGTGGCGGATCGCCGCCGGGCCGTTCAGGCCACCGGCGCGCAGGCGCACGATGCCCTGCGGGTGGATGTCGTCGACCCGGCCGTGCAGGCGCACGCCATCGATCTCCACTTCGTAGCGGCGGCTGTCGGCGGTACTGTCGCCGCGCCACTGCGCCAATGCCAGCGCATAGGGGCGGGTCTGCGCCTGCAGCGCCTGGAACTGGCGTTCGCCGAGCGCACCCGATGGCAGCAGCGCGCGTGCGCGCAACCGTGCATACAGCGGCGTGTCATCGCCTTCCAGGGTCGCCTCGATCACCGCATGCTGCAGCAGGCGCTGCTCCAGGCCCCGTCCGGCCAGCACCAGCGGCTCCAGGTCCTCGGCCGTTCCCAGCTCTTCCGGCAGGCGCAGGCCCAGCCGCTGCGACAGGAACTGTCCGGCCGGGTCGGTGAGGAAGCGGCGCAGCGCGTCCAGCGACAGCTCCGGCGCGGCGTCCTCCGGCAACGGCGCCAGCGGCTGCTGGAACCATGCCGGCGGTGTGCGCCGTACGCTGCCGAGCGAGCCTGCCGCCGGGTGCCACTGCTGGCGGTAACTGAAGCGGCGCGGTTCGTCGCCTCCGCCGAACGCGGCCGGCGAGAACGGCTGCAGCGAATGGCGCACGGTGAACTGCTTCACTGCGGCCGGTGGATCCTGGTGGTACTCGGCGGCGGCGTCGATCAGTTCGCTGACCAGCACCGACGGTTCGCGCACGCTGCCGTCGCGGGGGTCTGCGCCCAGGTAGCTCAGGTAGAACACGTCCTGCGCCGAGGCGAACAGCTGCAGGAACAGGAAGCGGTCGTCCTCGCGCAGCGAGCGGTCGCCGTGCCGGCGCTTGTCGGTGCCCAGTTCGGCGGTGAGCTGGTTGAGCCCGGCGGCCGGGTCGCGGCGCGGGAAGTCGCCGTCGTTGAGCCCAAGTACGCAGATCACCCGGAACGGCAGCAGCCGCATCGGCACCATCCGCCCGAAGCTGATGCCACCGGTCAGCAGCGGCGCGCGGGTGTCGGCCTCGCCGAGCACCCCGGCGAAGTGCGCGCGTACCACCTCCGGCGGAACCGGGGCGTTGAAACCGGCGCGTTCGGCCTCGCGGGCGAATTCGTTGATCAGCTTGCGCAGCCGCTCCAGCGCGCGCTGGCTGCTGGCCGCTTCCGGGGTCTCCGGCAGCAGCGCGTCGAGCAGGGCCAGCAGGCGCTGGCGCCACTGCGCCGGGGGCAGTGCATCGCCCAGCGCGCGCTGGTAGCGCGCCAGCACCCGCATCAGCGCGAGCAGGCGGTCCAGCGCGTCCAGCGCGCTGCCTTCCAGCTCCGGCCACGGCGCCACGCCGGCGATGTCGCCGTCGCTGCCGCTGGCATGGCCGAGCAGCAGGCGGTCCAGCGCGAACTGCCAGGTGTAGGCGTCGTCGTTCGGCGCCCGGTGCTGCGCGCGGTGGCTGGCATCCAGGCCCCAGCGCGCGCCGGCGGCCTGCAGCCAGTCGTGCAGGCGGTCGAACGCGGCTGCGTCCAGGCCAGCGGCTTCGGCCAGCGGCGCGCTGGCCAGCAGGTCCAGCACTTCGTTGAGGCCGAAGCGCGACACCGGCAGCCCGAGCAGGTGCACGAACACGTCGGCCAGCGGTTCGCCGGTGAGCGGACTGGTGTCGGCCAGCGCGTAGGGAATGTGGTCCTCGCCACCGCTGCGGCCGCCGAACACCGCCTCCAGGTACGGCACGTAGGGATCGATGTCCGGTGCCAGCACCGCGATATCACGCGCCTGCAGCGGCGGGTCGAAGCGCGGGTCCTGCAGCAGCGCACGCAGCTGGTCGTGCAGGACCTGCAGTTCGCGCAGGCGGGTATGGCAGGCGTGCACCTGCAGGCTGGGGTCGTTGCGCAGCAGCTGCGGGCGCAGCGCGCCTTCCGGCGCGGTGCGGCGGTGGAACAGGTCGCGCTGCAGGCGGTGCAGCAGGCTGTCGGCGAGGCCGCCGTGGGCCATGTCCGCGCGGGTGTCGTCTTCGGGATCGTCGTAGGCGGCGATCTCGCCGGAGGGGTGGACCACTTCGTAGCTGCCCAGCACCGCCATGAAGTCGCGCCCGGCCGCACCCCACGCCTGCAGCAGGCGGTTCTCGTCGGCGCCGCTGCCGAACGGGTCGGCCGCGCCGCTGCGCAGGCGCCCGCCCAGGGTCTGCAGGTCGCCCCAATACGAACGGGTGGGCGTGGGCATGTAGAAGTGCAGCGTGCCCACGCGCGCCTGGGTGGCCACCACCCGCAGCACGTCCGGCGACACGTTCAGGGTGGCAAACGCGAACAGGCGCGGCGGCAGCCCCGCCGGCAACGGTCGCCCGGCGCCTTCGAACTGCTCCAGGTAGGCGTGGATGCGGCGGGCGCGGTACTGGTGGCCGCTGCCGATGCGCCGCCACAGGATCGCCTGCGGGTCGTGCGGGTCGGCACCGGCTTCCCAGCGCAGCAGCCAGTCGCGGCGCCACGCCTGGTACTTCTCGAACACGGCGGCCAGCTCGCCGGCCAGCGCCCACGGCTTGAGCGGGTCCGGTTGGGACAGGTAGGCCTGCAGCGCGCGCAGCGGCGGCTGCGCCATCAGCGCCGGGTCGGTCAGCGCTGCGTAGACCTTCCAGTGCAGCGCGGCGGCGGTGAGATCGTCATGTTCGCCGGGCACATTGGCGTTCAATGCCCGCGCCACGAACTCGCCCGGGGTCAGGAACGCCAGGTTGGCGGCGATGCCATACTCCGCCGCCAGGGTGGACTGCAGCCAGCGCCGCATCGCCACCTGGGGAATCAGCACCACGTCCGGTTCGAGGATCGACTGCCCGGCCACCGGCTCGCGCAGCGTCCTGGCCAGCAGGGCGGCCAGCACATCGAGCGAATTGGAGTGGTACAGGCGGAAGTCTGAAGCGGGGTCGGTCATCGCGGCAGTGTGCCGCAGCGCGGCGCCGATCTCGACCCTCTTTGATATGGACGACGGTGGATGTCGCCCGCGGCCTGCTTTTCGAGATCGCCCGATATGCACTGTTGCAGCCCCCCTCCCCCGTACGGGCGGGGCGCGACAAGACAACATGCGACAATACTGCACGGTCCAGTTCGGTTTTGTTCAGCCGTCCACCACGATCTTAGAACGTTGGAATTTTGTTAATGGCGCCCATGACGGCTTCTGAAGAACCTCTGGTGCAGTTGGACAACGTGCGGATCGACCGCGGCGGTCGCGCCATCCTGCGCGACGTTTCGCTGTCGGTACCGCGTGGCAGCATCACTGCCGTGCTCGGTCCCTCCGGCAGCGGCAAGTCGACGCTGCTCGCGGCGCTGACCGGCGAACTGCGCCCGGCGGCCGGCACCGTGACCCTGTTCGGGCAGCCCATTCCCACCGGCAGCAGCGCCCTGCGCGCGATGCGCCGCAGCGTGGGCGTGCTGCTGCAGGGCAACGGCCTGCTCACCGACCTGACCGTGGCCGAGAACGTGGCGCTGCCGTTGCGCACCCACACGAAGCTGCCGGCCGCCGTGCTGGACCGGCTGGTGGACATGAAGCTGCACGCGGTCGGCCTGCTGGCCGCGGCCGACGCCTGGCCGCGCGAGCTGTCCGGCGGCATGGCGCGCCGCGTGGCGCTGGCCCGCGCGCTGGCGCTGGACCCGCCGCTGATGATTTACGACGAACCGCTGACCGGGCTGGACCCGATCGCCAGCGGCGTGATCATGAGCCTGATCCAACGCCTCAACCACAGCCTGGGCCTGACCAGCATCATCGTCAGCCACCATGTGCATGAAACCCTGCCGATCTGCGACCAGGTGATTGCGATCGCCAATGGCGGGGTGGTGTTCCAGGGCACCCCGGCCGCGCTCGAGTCCAGCCAGGACCCGCTGCTGCGCCAGTTCCTGCACGGGCAGCCGGACGGCCCGATCCCGTTCGATGCCGCGCCCCGCGCGAAGGTGGCCTGATGCCGTTCGTTGAAAGCACCCGCTCACTGGGCCGGGCCGGCCTGTTTTCGCTCACTGTCCTGCGTGGCTCGCTGCCGACCCGCGATTTCCTGGCCGAGCTGACCCGCGAGATCTACAAGATCGGCGCGCGGTCGCTGCCGATCATCGCCGTGGGCGGTGCCTTCGTGGGCCTGGTGCTGACCCTGCAGGGCTACCGCACGCTGACCACGTTCGGCGCCGCCGACGCGCTGTCCACGCTGTTGGGCCTGTCGCTGTACCGCGAGCTGGCACCGGTGCTGACCGCGCTGCTGTTCATCGGCCGCGCCGGCAGCTCGATTGCCGCCGAACTGGGGCTGATGCGCGCCACCGACCAGATCAAGGCGCTGGAGCTGATGGCGATCGATCCGGTCGCCAAGGTGGTGGCGCCGCGCTTCTGGGCAGCGGTGCTGACCGTGCCGCTGCTGACCGGCATCTTCTGCTCGCTGGCAATCAGTGCCAGCTACTTCGAGGCCGTGCACGTGCTCGGCCTGGACAATGGCGTGTTCTGGTCGGCGCTGAGCAACAGCGTGGACTTCCGGGACGACTTCGGCGTGGCAATGCTGAAGTCGGCCATCTTCGGCGGTACCGCCGCGCTGGTGGCTTCGTACGTGGGCTTCCACGCCGAGCCGACCATCGAAGGCACTTCCGTGGCAACCACGCGCGCGGTGGTGAACGCCTCGCTGCTGGTGCTGATGTTCAACTTCGTGCTGTCGGCGATGCTGTTCCGCTGACGCCCTGACGCTCTTCAAATACGGTGATATGAACATGGCCATCCGCGGTCCCAGACTCGAATTTTCCGTCGGCGCTTTCCTGCTGCTGGCGCTGGCCTCGCTGCTGGTGCTGGCGATGGCGTCCACCAACCAGCGCTGGGGGTTCGGCAGCGAAGGGTATGAACTGAAAGCCCGCTTCACCCAGATCGGCCAGCTGCGCAAACAGGCGCCGGTCAAGATCGGCGGCGTTGTGGTGGGCCAGGTCGGCGATATCGACCTGGACCCGACCCGCTTCGATTCGATCGTGACGCTGAAGCTGGATCCGAAGTTCAAGGACCTGCCCGCCGACACCTCCGCCGGCATATTCACCAGCGGTTTGCTTGGCGAAAGCTATATCGGACTGCAGCCGGGCGGCGACCCGGACGTGCTGAAGTCCGGCGACGAGATCGTCTTCACCCAGCCGGCCGTGGACCTGATCCAGATGGTTGGCAAGTACATGTTCAGCGGCCCGGGCAATGCCGGCGCCGCTTCCCAGGATGCTCCCGGCGCAGCCGCGCCGGCAACGGAACCGCAGAAATGAAAAAGACCCTGATTCCGGCGCTGCTTGCTTCGGCCCTGCTCGCCTCCCTGCCCTCGCTGTCCTTCGCCCAGCCCACCCAGGCGGCGGCCGCAGCCACCCAGAGCGCGGCCGGCAAGACCGTGCTCGATGCCAGCTCGCGCATCCTCGCCACGCTGCAGCAGCGCCGCGCCGAGTTCAGCAAGAACCCGGCCGCACTGCGCAGCTACATCGACAGCGAACTGAACCGCACCTTCGACCGCGATTACGCGGCCCGCCTGGTGCTGGGCGCCAACGCGCGCGGCGCTTCGGACGCGGACGTGAAGCTGTTCGCCGACGCCATGGCCGACAACCTGATGCAGCGCTACGGTTCGGCCCTGCTGACCATCCAGGGCAATCCGACCTTCCGGTTCAAGGGTGAAGCGCCGCTGCCGGGCAACCGTGGCGTGAAGGTGTCCACCGAGCTGGTGCGCTCCGGCAGCGAAACCACGCCGGTCGAGTACATGATGCGCAACGTCAACGGCCAGTGGAAAATCTTCGACGTGACCATCGAAGGCATTTCCTACGTGCAGACCTTCCGCACCCAGTTCGACGCGCCGCTGCGCCAGAAGGGCATCAAGCAGGTGGCCGCGGACCTGCGCTCGGGTTCGATGCAGGCCGGGCCGGCCGGCAATGGCAAGTAACAGCGCCAGCGCGCGGATCGACGGGTCGCGCTGCGTGTTCACCGGCGTGCTCGACCGCGACGCCGTGGTGGCGCTGTGGTCGAAGCTGAAGGACCTGCCCGCGAACGTACTGCAGCTGGACCTGAACGCAGTCACGCAGGTGGACAGCGCCGGCCTGGCGCTGCTTGCCGAATTGACTGCACGTGCGCGCGACGACGGGCGTACGCTGGCGGTCAAAGGCAACCCTGCCGGTTTCAACGAACTCAGCGCTGCCTACCGGTTGGCGCCGTCCCTGGATTTCAATGCCTCTACTGCCGCGAGCTGACATGAACGTCGTACGCACCGCCTCCCTTCTCCTGCTGGCCCTGGCGCTCAGCGCCTGCGCGGCCAAGCCGGCCCGCGACAGTGCACCGGCCAGCGTCGTCGTGGCGCCCGCTGCTGCAACCGATGTTGCCGCGCCCGTGACTGACAACGTCGCCTCGACGCCCGCACCGGCACCGACAGCGGCCGTGGACGTTGCACCTGCAGTGACCGGTTCCAGCGCAGCTGCGTCCGACGTGGCCGCCACCGAGGGCGCTGCACCGGCCGCCGGTGGTGCCGCACCCACCGGTGCCGAAGACGACTTCGCCGCGCTGTATGGCGGTCCGGCACCCAACGCTGAAGGCGCCGAGGCGTCGACCTCGGCGTATGACCCGTGGGAAGGCTTCAACCGCCGCGTGCACGCATTCAACAACGTGGTCGACCGCGCCATCGCGCGTCCGCTGGCCACCGCCTACACCACCGTGGTGCCGCGCTTCGCGCGGACCGGCGTGAGCAATTTCTTCAGCAACCTGCGCGCACCGGTGACCATCACCAACCAGCTGCTGCAGGGTCGCCCGGGCGACGCCTGGGACAGCCTGGGCCGGTTCATCATCAACACCACGGTAGGCATCGGCGGCCTGTGGGACCCGGCCAGCGCCGGCCAGGTGCCGCGTCGCAGTGAAGACTTCGGCCAGACCCTGGGCGCGTGGGGCTGGCGCAGCTCGCGTTACGTGGAGCTGCCGTTCTTCGGCCCGCGTACCGTGCGCGATGTGTTCGGCCTGGCCGGCGACATTCCGCTCTCGCCGATCCGGACCATCGAGCAGGACAACATCCGCATTCCGCTGCAGGGCCTGCAGCTGGTGGACATGCGCTCGCAGCTGCTGGCGCTGGACGACATCCGCGACAACGCCGTTGACGAGTACGCGCTCACCCGCGACGCGTGGCTGCAGCGCCGCAACTACCAGATCGTGAACGACCTGCGCGGTCCGCGCGAGCGCGGCAAGGATGCCGACGACTCCGCCCCGATCCCGGTCGACGCGATGCCGATGCCCAACTGGGGTAACTGATCAAAAGAAAAACCCCGCCGAAGCGGGGTTTTTTTTGGCCCCGGATCAGGCGGCGAGGGCCGCTTCGACCGCGGCGAGCAGGCGCGGGTCGTTGGCCGGTACGTCGGGGGCGAAACGGGCGACCACCTGGCCGCTGCGACCGACCAGGAACTTCTCGAAGTTCCACAGCACGCCCGGGGCCGGATTGACCACCAGGTCCGGGTACTTGGCAACCGCGCCCTGCAGCTTTTCGCGCATCGGGCCTTCGCCGGTGGCGGCCGGCTGGGCCTGGGTGAGCTGCTGGTACAGCGGATGGATGTCGTCGCCGGCCACGCTGACCTTGGCGAACATCGGGAAGCTCACGTTGTATTCCAGCTGGCAGAACTGCTGGATCTCCGCCTCGCTGCCCGGCTCCTGGGCCAGGAAGTTGTTGGCCGGGAAGCCCAGTACTTCCAGGCCAGCGGCCTGCTTGTCGGCGTACAGGGCCTGCAGGCCTTCGTACTGCGGGGTCAGGCCGCACTTGGAAGCCACGTTGACCACCAGCAGCACCTTGCCGCGGTAGTCGGCCAGCGAGCTGGGCTGGCCTTCGATGGTGGTGACGGGAATGTCGTAGACGGTCTGGCTCACGGGTGTTCCTGTGCAGTGTGGAAAGGACACATGGGATATGTGCCCCGGAAAGGCGAAATCAATCGACGCAGATCGTGCCCTGGGCAACGCCACCGTCGATGCGCTGGCGGCAGCCGAAGTTCTGGCTGACGTCGGTCTGGCAGATGCCGGTTGCTTTGGTGCCTGCTGCAATCTCCGTTTCGCCATTGGCCAGGCACTGCCCGGTGCAGTCGGCCTTGGCGCTGCAGGTCTTGCCGGCGTCCGCATAGGGAACAACGCACTGCACGCGCTGCAGGCGGCCGACCGGCTTCAGTTCGCCGCCCGAAGCGGCACACGCAGCTGCTTCAGCGGTTGCATCGCCAGCAGGAGCCGGCGCGGCGGTGCTGCCGGCACCAGGTGCAGTGCTGCAGCCGGCCAGCATCAACAGTACGGAGAGCATCAAGGTAAGGCGCATCGATTACGTCCTGGCAGGTCGTGGGCGTGGTCGCACACTGTAGCAACTGCCGATGTCAGTCCTGCGTGGTCGTTGCATCGTCTGCCGACTCGTCCTCGTCGGCCGCGTCCAGTCCGATTCCGCCGAGCAGCTGTTCGGTCTGCTCACTGCCCAGCGACTCCACGCCGCGCAGGCGGCGCTCGATGGTGCGCGTCTTGCGGCTGGCCTCGCCGAGGCTGCGGCCGACCGTGCTGATCTGCTTTTCGGCCTTTTCCAGGATGCCGGCGAACTTGCCGAACTCGCTCTTGACCGCCCCCAGCAGGCTCCACACTTCGCTGGAGCGCTGTTCGATGGCCAGCGTGCGGAAGCCCATCTGCAGGCTGTTGAGCAGCGCGGTGACCGTGGTCGGCCCGGCCACCACCACGCGGTGTTCGCGCTGCAGCAGGTCGACCAGTCCCGGGCGCCGGATCACTTCGGCATACAGCCCTTCGGTGGGCAGGAACATCACCGCGAAGTCGGTGGTGTGCGGCGGCACGATGTACTTGTCGCAGATCGACTTGGCCTGGATGCGGATCGCGCGTTCCAGCTGCGCGCCCTGCACCCGCACGCCGTCGGCGTCGCCCTGCTCCTGCGCATCGAGCAGGCGCTCGTAGTCTTCGCGCGGGAACTTGGAATCGATCGGCAGCCACACGGGCGTGTCTTCATGGCCACGCCCGGGCAGGCGCACCGCGATATCGACCATCTCGCCGCTGTCCGGGCGCACCTTCACCCCGCGCGCGTACTGCTCCTGGGTGAGGGTCTGTTCAAGGATGTTGTCCAGCTGCACTTCGCCCCAGCTGCCGCGGTTCTTGACGTTGGTCAGCACGCGCTTGAGATCGCCCACGCCGGTGGCCAGCTGCTGCATTTCGCCCAGCCCGCGCTGGACCTGTTCCAGGCGGTCGGAGACCAGCTGGAACGAGGCGCCCAGGCGCGCTTCGAGCGTGGTCTGCAGCTTTTCGTCGACGGTGACCCGCATCTGGTCGAGCTTTTCGGCGTTGTCGCTCTGCAGGTTCTTGAGCTGCTGTTCCAGCGTTGCGCGCATCTCGCCGATGCGCAGTTCGTTGCGTTGGGTCATGTCCTGCAGGCGCTGGCCCAGCGATTCGGCCGAACGCTGCTGGGTCACTGCCGCTTCCTCGCGCGCCTTGCGTGCGTCTTCGCCCAGTGCATCGCGCAGCAGGTCCAGGCGCTGGTCGGTGCGGGTGGACAGGTCGGTCAGCGCGCGCGCGAAGGATTCCAGGCGGGCGTCCTGCTGCCGGCCCAGACCCTCCAGCTGCTCGCGCAGTTCGCTGCGGCCCACCCGCGCTTCCTCGCGCAGGGACTGTTCGAGATCGCCATGGCCGGAACGCCGCAGCAGGGACACCAGCTGCAGCACGAGGACGGCACAGAGCAGGCCGCCAAGGATGAGGAATTCAGGTTGCATGGTGGAAGTGTAGGCCGAGCCGGTCTCATCCGCTGCGCCGGCCCACACCCCGATGCGCTGCCTGCGCTCAGAAGCCTTCCAGCACCAGCTTGCCGACCGCGCGGTGGGTTTCGATCAGCGCGTGCGCGCGGCGCAGGTTGGCTGCGTCGATGCGGCCGTAGTTCTCGCCCAGGGTGGTCCGCAGCACGCCGTCATCAACGAGGTCGGCGACCCGGTTGAGCAGGTCGTGCTGGCGCTGCAGGTCCGGGGTGCCGAAGCTGGAGCGGGTGAACATCGACTCCCAGTGCAGCGAGAGGCTCTTGCGCTTGAGCGCCATCACGTCGAGCTGGCCGGGGTCGTCGATCAGGGCCAGCTGGCCCTGCGGTGCCAGCGCGCTGACGATCTGCGCATAGTGCTCGTCGGTGTGGGTCAGGCTGGCCACATGGCTGACCTGCTCGATCCCGATCCGGGCCAGGCCCTCGCCCAGCGGCTGGCTGTGGTCGATCACATGGTGCGCGCCCAGCGCGTACACCCAGTCCTGGCTGTCCGGGCGCGAGGCGGTGCCGATCACGGTCAACCGGGTCAGCTGGCGCGCCAGCTGCACCAGGATCGAGCCAACCCCGCCGGCCGCGCCGATCACCAGCAGGGTCTGGCCTTCGCCGCCGCCTTCGGCAATGCGCAGGCGGTCGAACAGCAGTTCCCAGGCGGTGATCGCGGTCAGCGGCAGTGCGGCGGCGGCGGCATCGTCCAGGCTGGCCGGCTTGCGGCCGACGATGCGCTCGTCCACCAGCTGGTACTCGGCATTGCTGCCGGGGCGGTTGATGTCGCCAGCGTAGTACACCGCATCGCCGGGCTGGAACAGGGTCACTTCGCTGCCGACCGCGTCGACGATGCCGACCGCGTCCCAGCCCAGCACGCGCGGCTCGGACACGGCCGCGCCCTTGCGCACCTTGGTATCGACCGGATTGACCGAGATCGCCCGCACCTGCACGCGCAGGTCTCGCGGACCCGGGGTGGGCACCGGCAGGTCGATGTCGACCAGGGCGGCCGGGTCGGTGATGGGCAGGCCGTGCTGGGTATAGGCGATGGCTTTCATGGGGGAGTCCTTGGGTGAGGCGCTCAGGGTGGCGCGCCCGGGCACCGTCGGAAAGGCGCAGAATGCAGCAGCACTTTCACTGCTGGAATGAAAATGGTCCGTTTCGAGGATCTGCACCTGTTCGCCCGTACCGCCGCGCTGGGCAGCTTCTCCAACGCCGCGCGCGAGGCCGACCTGCTGCCCGGCCAAGTGGCCGCTGCGATCGCCCGGCTGGAACGCGAGCTTGACCTGCGGCTGTTCGTGCGTTCCACCCGCAGCCTGCGCCTGACCGCCGAAGGCGTGCTGTACCTGCCCTACGCGCAGGACATGCTGGCCACCCTGCACGAGGGCCAGGCGCGGGTGCGCGGCGACGAGGCCGAGCTGCAGGGCGTGCTGCAGGTGGCGGCGCCGTCAGACCTGGGCCGCAACGTGCTGTTGCCGTGGCTGACCGAGTTCCGCGCCGCACACCCCAAGCTGCAGCTGCGTCTGCTGCTCTCCGACCAGGTGGCCGACGTGTTCCGCGACCCGGTGGACATCGCCTTCCGGCTGGGTCGCTTCGACACTGCCAGCTACGTGGCGCTGCCGCTGCTGCCGGGCAACCGGCGGGTGCTGGTGGCCTCGCCCGGTTACCTGGCACGGCGTGGAGCGCCCACCGACCTGGACGCACTGAAAGACCACCAGTGCCTGGTCTATCAGCTCGCCGGACGACCGTACGACCGCTGGAGCTTCGAGCAGGACGGGCGGCGCGTGGTGGTGCCCGTACGCGGGCCGCTGGTGTGCGACGACGCCGACGTGGTGCGGCGCTGGGCGGTCGCCGGCGAAGGGATCGTGTTCAAGTCATGGCTGGATGTGTGCGATGACGTGCGTGCCGGGCGCCTGCAGGTGCTGCTGGGGGGCACAGGCGACAGCCTGCCGCTCAATCTGGTGTGCCCGCACCGCAAGCAGTTTTCACCGGCAATCCGCCAGCTGCACGCGTTGTGCGTGCAGCGCCTGGCGCCGATGCTGGCGGATCTGCCCGGGCACGCCACGTAGCGCTGTCCCGGCAGCGCCGGGTAGCCGACAATGGCGCCCCCCCGTTGTCGAGTCGCCGCCATGCCGTGGATGGGCATCCAGGACCTGTGGACCTTCGTCGTTGCCGTGCTGGTATTCCTGGCGCTGCCCGGTCCGGGCACCTTCACCCTGCTCACCGCCACCGGCCGTGGTGGCGTGCGCGGCGGTTACACCGCGCTGTTCGGGCTGCTGCTGGGCGACCAGATCCTGATGTGGCTGGCGGTGGCCGGCGTGGCCGCCCTGCTCCGCGCCAATCCGCTGGTCTTCCACGCCGTGCAGTACCTCGGTGCGGCCTATCTGGTGTGGGTAGGCATCGGCCTGCTGCGTCCCGCCCGCGCCGGCGCTGAAGACGGCGAGGGCGGTGGCATCCGCCTGCAGCCGGGCCGTTACTTCCGCCAGGCGATCCTGATCAGCCTGCTCAATCCGAAGGCGATCATCTTCTACATGGCGTTCCTGCCGTTGTTCATCGACCCGGCCCGGCACCAGGGCGTGCTGACCTTCGCGACCATGGCGGTGCTGATCTTCGTGCTGAGCCTGGCGTACTGCTCGCTTTTGATCGGGGTGGGCAACCTGCTCCGGCGCAGGATCATCCAGCACCCGCGTGTCGGGGTGGTGCTGAAGCGCGTGGCAGGCGTGTTCCTGATCGGGTTCGGGGTGCGGCTGGGGCTGAACGGCTGACCAGCGCGGCATGGTTGGGCACGACACGCGCGCGGCGCGGCAGGCCCGATGGATCGCAAGCGGCCCGTTCGGTTGTGCCGGATTCGTCAAACCCGGTCATTTGAAATGATCGTCAAGCGATTCACGACGCCCGGCAGTAGTAATGCTGCGCCGCGTTCGGTCACACTCGGGAAATTGTCGATACCAGTCACCCTGTGAGGTTCCATGTCATCGCTGCTACGGCGCAAGTCGCTCGATTCCGTCACCGTCCATGAAGCCGGCAGGAGCCTGGTCCGCACCCTGAGCTGGCCGCACCTGATCGCCATGGGGATCGGCGCCATCGTCGGCACCGGCATCTATACCCTGATCGGCGTGGGCGCCAACCTGGCCGGCCCGGCGGTGCTGATCTCCTTCGCCATCGCCGGTGCGGTCTGCGCCTGCGCCGCGCTGTCCTATGCCGAGCTCTCCACCATGATGCCGGCGGCCGGCAGCGCCTATACCTACAGCTACACCGCACTCGGCGAGATCTTCGCGTGGGTGGTGGGGTGGAGCCTGATCCTGGAGTACTCGCTGGTGGTGAGTACCGTGGCGGTCGGGTGGTCCGGCTACTTCGTCGGCTTCCTGGAATGGGTGCATACCCAGATGGGCATCGACATCCGCCTGCCGGCGGCGCTGTCGGCCGGTCCGCACGTGGACGGCGGCCTGTTCAACCTGCCTGCGGTGATCATCACCTGGATCGTGGCCGGCGGCCTGATGCTGGGCACCAAGGAAAGCGCCACACTCAACGCCATCCTGGTGGTGTTGAAGCTGATCGCGCTGGCGGTGTTCGTGGCGGTCGCCCTGCCCGCCTTCGACTCGGCCAACCTGCAGCCGTTCATGCCGTATGGCTTTGCCAAGTCGATGGGCCCGGACGGCATCGAGCGCGGCGTGATGGCGGCGGCGGCGATCATCTTCTTCGCCTTCTATGGCTTCGATGCGATCTCCACCGCGGCCGAGGAAACCAAGAACCCGGGCCGCGACCTGTCGATCGGCATCATCGGTTCCATGGTTGGCTGCACCATCGTCTACATGCTGGTTGCGCTGGGCGCGATCGGCGCGATGAGCTACGCCGTGTTCGGCAGCAGCGCCGAGCCGCTGGCGCTGATCATGCGCCAGCTGGGCCACCCGACCGCGGCATTGGTGATCGGCATCGTCGCCATCGTCGCGCTGCCCACCGTGCTGCTGGCCTTCCTGTTCGGCCAGAGCCGCGTGTTCTTCGTCATGGGCCGCGACGGCCTGCTGCCGCGTGGCCTGTCGGCCGTGAACAAGCGCACCGGCACCCCGGTCGCCACCACGCTGTTCAGTGCCCTGCTGGTCTCGGCCCTTGCGGGCGTGGCGCGCCTGGATGAAATTGCCGCGCTGGCCAATGCCGGTACCCTGGCCGCGTTCACTGCGGTGGGCATCTGCCTGGTAGTGATGCGTCGCCGTGCGCCGGACGCCAAGCGCAGCTTCCGTACCCCGCTGGCCTGGATCGTCGGGCCGGCTGCTGCGCTGGGCTGCATTTACCTGTTCATCAGCCTGCCGCACAGCACCCAGAAGTACTTCCTGATCTGGAACGCGATCGGCCTGGCGGTGTACTTCCTGTACAGCCGCCGGAATGCGTTGATCGGTCGGTAACGGCCAACCCGTGGTGCCGGCCAGCGGCCGGCACTACGGCGCCTTGTACGCCTGCGCCTGCTGCATCACCCGCAGCAGGTTGCCGCCCCAGATGTCGGCGATCTGCTTCTCGCTGTAGCCCTTGCGCAGCAACCACGCGGTGATCTTCGGCAGCGCGCTCACGTCCTGCAGGTCGGCCAGGCCGCCGCCGCCATCCCAGTCCAGCCCGATGCCGACGTGCTCGGGACCGACCACGCCCAGGATGTGCTCGAAGTGGGCGAAGAAGTCGTCCAAGGTGGCCTTGCGCAGGGGCAGCTGCTGGTCGAGCTCGGCCAGGCCCTGCTTCAACGCCACTCCCTGGGCCATGCTCAGGTCGTCGTACTCCGCACCGATCTTCTTGATCAGCGCCTCTTCGGCCTGCTTGCGGGCATCGGTCTTGCCGGTGTCGATCAGGTAGCCGCCATAGGCGTTGACCTGGATCACGCCACCCGCCTTGGCCAGCTGCTTCAGGCGTGCGTCATCCAGGTTGCGCGGGTGGTTGTAGATCGCCTTGGCCGAGCTGTGCGACAGCACGAACGGCACCGGCATGCGCTGGATCAGGTCGTCGAACACCGCGTCGGAGGCATGCGACTGGTCGATGACGATGCCCAGCCGCACCGCCTCGTCCACCAGCGCCTTGCCGGCCGGGCTCAGCCCCTTCCATTCAGCACCCTTTTCATCGGTGGCCGAATCGGCGAACTCGTTGTTGGCGAAGTGCACAGTGCTGAGCAGGCGCAGGCCGGCCGCGTGATAGAAGCTGAGCAGCGAAGGATCGTCCACCAGCGGGCTGGCGTTTTCCATGCTGATGTAGACCACGCGCTTGCCCTCGCGCTTGATCCGCGCGGCATCGGCCGGCGTCAGTGCCAGCGCAAACGTGTCCGGGTGCGCGGCCAGCATTTCGCGGATTTCCATCAGGCGCAGCAGGCCGGCGTCCCGGTCGTGGCGGTGCGCGGCCGGGCTGCGGTCGCCCTGGTCGGTGTAGATGGCGAAGAAGCCGCCATCGAGCGCGCCTTCCTGCATGCGCGGCAGGTCCACCTGCGAAAGCGCGTTGTGGTCATGCCGCTGCGCGATGTCGAAGCCTTCGCGATGGAAGTTGGCCGGCGTGTCCAGGTGGCTGTCGAGGGTGAGCAGCTTCTTCTGCAGCGTTGCAGCGCGCGCCAGCTCCTGCGCGCTGAACTCGATGGCCTGGGCGGACAGCGGCGCGGTGAGCGCCAACGACACCAGCAACGACAGAACACGCACGGTCATGACGCCTCACCACGGATGGGAAACGTCAGACGTTAGCGCAGTTGGGTCCGCGATGACACGCATGGCGTGTCACTACGCGGCTTGGATCGCCAGGGTGGTTTTAATCCACTACCCGGCAGAAGACTGCCTTGAGGTAACGCGACTCCTGCACGTGCGCCATGAACGGATGGTCCGGACCGGCGCCGGCGACCTTCAGGATCTGGATGGTGCGGCCGGAGTAGAACGCTGCGCGGCGCAGCATGTCCAGGAACTGCTCTTCGGACACCAGGCCGGTGCACGAGAACGTGGCAAACAGGCCGCCCGGCTTGACCACGCCCAGCGCCAGCTTGTTCATGTCCAGGTACTTCTTCAGCGCGGTGATCACCTGGTCGCGGTCGCGGGTCATCTTGGCCGGGTCCAGGATCACCACATCAAACTGCTCGCCGCGGTTGGCCGCGTCGCGCAGCCACGGGAAGATGTCGGACTGCACGAAGCGCGGGCGCACGTTGTTCAGGCGCCCATTGGCCTTGGCAATGGCGATCACGTCTTCGTCGATGTCGATGCCCAGCACATCCGAGGCACCGCGCGCGGCGGCGTACACCGCAAAGCCACCGGTGTTGCAGCACAGGTCCAGCACCGACTTGCCTTCCACTTCCTGGCTCAGCCACTGGCGGTTCTCGCGCTGGTCGGCGAAGAAGCCGGTCTTGTGCGCGCCGGCCGGGTCGGCGCGGAACTTCACGCCGTACTCGGTGATCACCGAGGCTTCGGTGGTGGTGTTGCCGTGGAAGTCGAAGCTTTCCTGCTTCTGCACGTGTTCGTCGGCGAAGCTGTGGAAGCGGCAGCCCGGGAACTGCTCGCGCAGGGCCTCATAGACCCACTCGCGGTGGCGGAACATGCCGGCGGCGAAGAACTCCACCACCACCAGGTCGCCATAGCGGTCCACCACCAGGCCGGACAGGCCGTCGCCCTCGCTGTGGACCACGCGCCAGGCGTCGGACACCGTGTCCAGCTTCAGGACATCACGGCGCAATGACACCGCCTGCGCGATCTTCCGCGAGAACCAGCCGGCATCGACGGGGACCCGCTGGTCGGTTTCCAGGATTCGCACCGCAATGCGCGAGTGGCCGTTGTAGAAACCGCGGCCGATCCACTCCCCGTCCACGCCGACCACGTCGACGATGGCACCGGGCTTGGGCCGGACAGCGGGCTTTTCGACCAGTTTCTGGAAGATCCAAGGGTGGCTGGAGCGCCAGGCGTTCTTGAGGCGGACTACGGGGGCAGGGGTATTCATATGTCCATTGTATCCGGGCCGGCGGCTGTCCGATTTGACGCAGGGGCGGCATGCCCCCAGAATCGACCGCAGAAGGGGAGTAGCTCCCAGACGTTGTCGCCGTCAATTCGAGCCCGCAGGCTCCGGTGCAACGGCAGTTCCCACCGCTGGGGACTGCGAGCGAGACCTTCGCCGCATGGCGAAGCTCTGTCCCTGGATCCCCCCTGGTGTTCCGTTGCAGGTCCTCGCCGTCCGGCTTGAGGCATTTCATTCATTCAACGGACAAGACGATGCAGACGATCGGTAATGTGTGGTTATGGGGTGGCTTCGGCGCGGTGGTGATCATCGCGCTGCTGATCGACCTGGTATTGATGCGCCACGGCGGCCCGCACAAGGTGACCTTCAAGGAGGCCCTGTGGTGGTCGGTGGGCTGGGTGGCACTGGCCCTGGCCTTCAACGCGGGCCTCTGGTACTACCTGAACGAGACCGCCGGCCAAGTCGTGGCCAACAAGGTCGGCCTGGAGTTCCTGACCGGTTACCTGGTCGAGAAGGCCCTGGCGGTGGACAACATCTTCGTGTTCCTGATGATCATGGGCTACTTCGCGGTGCCTGAGGAACAGCGTCAAAAGGTGTTGATCATCGGCATCCTTGGCGCCATCGTGCTGCGAACGATCATGATCTTCGCCGGCAGCGTGCTGCTCACCAAGTTCCACTGGCTGCTCTACGTGTTCGGCGCCTTCCTGCTCTTCACCGGCTGGAAGATGTGGTTCTCGGCGGGCCAGGAGCCGGACCTGGAGACCAACCCCGCCCTGCGCTGGATGCGCAAGCACCTGCGCCTGCTGCCGGACTATGCCGGCAATGCCCTGAGCGTCATGCGCGACGGCAAGCGCTGGTACACCCCGCTGTTCGTGGTGCTGATCCTGATCGCGGTGACCGACGTTATCTTCGCCGTGGACAGCATCCCGGCGATCTTCGCGATCACCACCGACCCGTTCATCGTGCTCACCTCCAACGTGTTCGCGGTGCTGGGCCTGCGGGCGATGTTCTTCCTGCTGGCCGGCATGGCCGACCGCTTCCACCTGCTGCCGTACGGCCTGGCCCTGGTGCTGGCGTTCATCGGCATCAAGATGATGCTGATCGACATCTTCAAGATCCCGACCCCGATCTCGCTGGGCGTGGTCGCGGTGATCATCGCCGCCACCGTGGTGCTGAGCCTGAAGAACCCGCCAAAGACCGGCGACGCGTGACCCTGCGTGCCGCCGGCGGGATTGTCCCGCCGGCGGTACCACTCTCTCCCGCTGCGTTGCCCTTGTGTTCAGCCTGGGGCGGCGCAATCCATGAAGGTATGAACGCCAACCTGCCCCTGCCCGCCGGCGAGCCGCCGGTCTCCCCCCGCACCGACCGCGGTCGCGTGATGCGGGCGTTCAACCTGAGCCTGGCCTTCGTGCTGGTGCTGGTGGCGGTGTATACCGCGCAGGGCCACTTCGACTGGCGGCCATGGGCGGTGGCGCCGCTGGAATCGGCCGGGCTGCTGGGCATCCTGGGCGCGCCGCTGCTGCATGGCTCGGTCCAGCACCTGGCCGCCAATAGCTTCGCTCTATTGATCCTTGGCACTTTGGCAGGCAGCGTCTATCCAAAGGCCACCCTGCGCGCCTTCCCGCTGCTGTGGATCGGCTCGGGCCTGGGCGCCTGGCTGCTCGGCGACATCGGCAGCCGCCATCTGGGCGCCAGTGGGATCACCCACGGCCTGATGTTCCTGGTGTTCGTGCTCGGCCTGCTGCGCCGCGACCGGCCCGCCATCGCGGCCGGGCTGATCGCGTTCCTGTTCTACGGCAGCATGCTGATCACCATCCTCCCCCACGAACCGGGCGTATCCTGGCAGTCGCACATGGGCGGCGCCTTCGCCGGCATCATCAGCGCGCTGCTGTTCCGTCTTTCCGACCCGATGGCGCCGCGGAAGCTGTACAGCTGGGAGGAAGAGGAAGAAGACGACCTGGAGGTCCAGCGCGACAGCGATCTGGAGCCGCCCTCCCCGCACCGGGTGCCGGTGTTGTGGCAGCCGCGCGAAGGGCGGGATTTCGTCGTGTTGCCGTTCCGGCGGCCTGACGAGCGGTGATGGACCGCGTGGGACACGCATGGCGTGTCTCTACGCGGCTGCCCGTCCACGCGTAGCGACACGCCACGCGTGTCCCACGCATCACCGTGCCGCGTTCGACTCCCCATCCACCGCGCGCCTGCCCAACGCCGGGTCATCGGTAAAGAACGCATCGATCCCGGTCGCCAGATAGGCGCGCATCTCCGCCACCGACCCGTCCGGGTTCCGCGCGTTCGCCTCGCCCTTGCGGTACTCGGCGGCCATGAACGAATTCTCCGGGCGGAACGTATACGGCACCACCATCAACCCCGCCGCATGCGCGTCGCGCACCAGCGTGGTCGGCGTGCCCAGGCGCCCGCTGGCGTCCAGCGGAATCACCATGCGCAGGCTCGGTCCGATCCCATCGGCATAGCCGGCAATCTGGTCCAGCCCGGCCGGGGTGATCATGTCGGCATAGCGCTGGCTGCCCTTTGCGGCCAGCACATCGCCCGGCTGCTGCTTCGGGTCGCCCAGCAGCTGCAGGAGGCGGATGTTGCTGTCCTTGCCCAGCGTGCTGCGCAGGTAGCGCAGGTTGCTGATCTCGAAGGACTGGATGGTCACCGGCGCCACGCGCGTATACGGGTTGGCCTGCAGGGTCCTCACCAGCAGGTCTTCCATCGGCAGGCCGATCCCCTTGAAGTAGGTGCCGTGCTTGATCTCCGGCACCAACCCGATGCCACGCCCGGCGCGGCCGGCCTGCTGGACCAGGAAGGTGATGATCTCGTCCAGCGTGGCAATCCGGAACTGGCCGTCGAACGCGGTGCTGCGCACCTGCGGCAGGCGCTCGCGCACGTACAGCGTCTTCAGCTCGGCCAAGGTGAAGTCTTCGGTGAACCAGCCTTCCACCCGCTCGCCGTCGATGGTCTTGACGGTCTTGCGGCTGGCGAACTCGGGGTGGGCCGCCACGTCGGTGGTGCCGCTGATCTCGTTCTCGTGGCGGGACACCAGCACCCCGTCCCGGGTCATCACTAGGTCCGGCTCGATGTAGTCGGCGCCGTCGGCAATGGCCTGGGCGTAGGCGGCCAGGGTGTGTTCGGGCAGCAGCGCGCTGGCCCCGCGGTGACCATAGACCGCCGCCTTGCGCGACACCGGGGTGGAGGATTCAGCGCTCATGGCCACCGATGGTGCCACGGCCAGCGACAACAGCAACGCACAACCCCACAACGACTTCGACACTGCAACACCCCTGTTGGTACCGCCCCGCCAGTGCGGCAAGGGCCGGAAAAGACGTGCGGCATTGTGCCGAGGTGGTGTTACAGCCGCAAGAAACGGTGATGCGGGACACGCATGGCGTGTCGCTACTTGCCGATGCAGAAGCTGGAGAAGATGCGGCCCAGCAGGTCGTCGGCGCTCATGCGTCCGGTGATCTCGCCCAGTGCTTCGTGTGCCAGCCGCAGTTCTTCGGCGGCGAGCTCCAGGTGTTCGTGCACCAGCTCGCTTTCGGCGCGTTCGGCGTGGCCGATAGCCAGGGTGATGGCTTCCACGTGACGCGCGCGGGCGGAGAACTCGCCTTCGACGCTGTCGCCTGCGCTGCCGCTGGCCAGTTCGCGCAGGCGGGTGTGCAGGCGCTCCAGGCCTTGGCCGGTGGCGGCCGAGACGTGCACGACGTTGGCGTCGATGTCGGCCGGCAGGGTCTCCAGCAGGTCGCTCTTGTTGTGGATCCACAGCTGCAGCGGGACGTCGACGATGGCGTCGGCCACCGCTTCATGGCCGGCCTGGGGATCGCGGGCGTCGAGCACGATGATGGCCAGGTCGGTGCGCTGCATCTCGGCGCGGGCGCGGCGCATGCCTTCGCGTTCGATGGCGTCTCCGCCTTCGCGCAGGCCGGCGGTGTCGACCAGGGTCAGCTCGAGGCCGTCGATGCGGATGGTTTCGCGCAGGGTGTCGCGGGTGGTGCCGGCAATGTCGGTGACGATGGCGCGTTCGCTGCCGGCTAGTGCGTTGAGCAGCGAGCTCTTGCCCGCATTCGGCGGACCGACCAGCACCGCGTGCAGGCCATCACGCAGGCGGCGACCGCGTTCGGCGTCGTCGCGCAGGGTGACCAGCGCGCGCATGACCTCGCCCAGCCCCTGGCGCACCTGATCGCCGCCCAGGGTATCCAGCGGTTCGTCGGCGAAGTCGATGGCGGCTTCCACATGGATGCGCAGGCGCACCAGCTGCTCACCGGCGTCCTCCACCCGGCGTGAGAACACGCCGTCCAGCGAACGACGCGCGGCACGCGCGGCGCGGGTGTCGCTGGCGGCAATCAGGTCGGCGATGGCTTCGGCCTGGGCGAGGTCGAGCTTGCCGTTGAGGAAGGCCCGCTCGCTGAACTCGCCGGGGCGCGCCTGGCGCGCGCCGAGCGCGATGCAGCGCGCCACCAGCTGCTGCAGCACGACCGGGCTGCCGTGGCCCTGAAGTTCCACCACGTCTTCGCCGGTGAAGCTGCGCGGATTCGGGAAATACAGGGCAATGCCGTCATCGAGGACCTCGCCGGCCGCATCGCGGAAGCGGGCGTAGTGCGCGTGGCGCGGCTGCAGGTTCGGGCAGCCCAGGTCCACGGCAATGCGCAGTGCCTGCGGGCCGGACACGCGCAGCATGCCCACGCCGCCGGCGCCGGGCGCGGTGGCGATGGCAACGATGGTCTCGGTGGTCGCGTTCATGGCTCAGAGCTTCTCCAGCTGGGCGCGGGCCTGCGCAGCGCCACTGCCCTGCGGCTGCAACGCCAGGTAGGTGGTGTAGGCCTGCTTCGCCTTGGCCTTGTCGCCCGCGTTGAAGTACGCGTCGCCCAGGTTGAGGTGGGCCACGGCGCGCGACGGGTCGATCTTCAGCGTGTTCTCCAGCCAGCGCGCGGCTTCAGCGTAGCGCTGCTGGCGGTAATAGACGAAGCCGAGGTTGTTGGCGGCCTGGGCGAAGTCCGGGCGCAGCTTGAGCGCCTCGGTGAACTGGGCCACCGATTCGTCGTAGCGCTTTTCGCGGTACAGCTGCAGGCCGCGGTCGTTGGCCTGCTGTGCGCGCTGGCGGTCGGAGGTCGGCACGGCGGACGGTACCACCAGCGTGCTCCTGCCGCCCTGCAGGTCGGCCACGGTGACCGGCGCCTTGTCGGGCGCGGCGTCCTTGGCGGCATCGACCTTGGTGTTCAGCGCGATGGCGTCTGCGGTGAGCTGGCTCGTGTCGGCATTAAGGTATTCCTGGCTGTCGGGCACCTGGAACACGAACTCGCCGCCCTGCGAACCGGGCAGACTGCCGAATGCCGGGGTCTGGCGGGAGACAGCCGACACCGCCGGTGCCACATAGGCGGCCAGCTCGGTGCCGGTGATCAGGCCGTCGCCATTGAGGTCGCCCTTCCCGGCCAGCGCCTGCAGCAGCACCCAGGTGAATACCGAATGGCCGTTCGGGCCACTGTCGGCCACCTGCTGGTCGCTGCCGCCGGCGGTGAGCATCTGGCGGGCGCTGCGGCGCGCGTTCTCGCGCAGGAAGGCCGACGAGGACGGACCGGCCCGGGTCAGGCCCAGGCCGCTGTAGCAGGCATCCATCACGAACATCACGTGCTTGGCCTGCATGCTTTCGGCGATGTTCTGGATGTCGGTCATGGCGATCGCGTCGGTGGCGAAGGCGTTTGGGTCCGAGTCGACCGGGATGATGTAGCCCAGGTCGCGGCCCGAGGCCAGGCGCTGGGTAGCGCCATGGCCGGCAAAGAACACGAACACGCGGTCGTTGCGGCCGGTGCGGTCATCGGCCAGGCGGTCGTGGAACGCGGCCAGGATGTTGTTGCGGGTGGCCTGCTGGTCCTTGAGCACGATCACCTGCGAGGACGGGAAGCCGAACTGCCCGGTGAGGGTGTCGGCGATGGCCTGCGCATCGTGGCTGGCGTACTCCAGCTTCGGCCACTTGGCATACTGGTCGATGCCGATAACGATCGCCCACGACTTCTCGTAGCCGGTGGTGACCGTGGCCTCGCTGGCGGCGGCATTGCGGGCGCGGCTGACGGTGAATTCGCGGCCGTTCCAGCCGGCGAACTGGTAACCCTCGGCGATCAGCCGGTCCAGGATCTGCGGCAGCGCCTTCACCGCACGGTCGTGGATGTCGTGGAACAGGATGATCCCGCGCTGTTCCTTCTGCACCTGGCCCAGCACGCGCTGCACGATCGACTCGGGCACCGGGTCGGCCCAGTCCATCGAATCGATATTCCACATGATCGACTTCAGGCCGGCTTCGTTGAGCAGCTGCAGGCCTTCGGCATTGCGCGCGCCATAGGGGAAGCGGAACAGCGGTGCGCGGCGCGTGTCCACATCCTTGAGCAGGGTGTCGGTGGCCAGCACCTGCTCGCGCAGCGCATCGCCGGTGGTGCGCGAGAGCTGGGCGTGGGTCAGGCTGTGGTTGCCCACGGCGTAACCCTGCTCCATCAGGTTGCGGCTGATGCCGGCCATCGGGCCCAGCTTGATGCTGCCATCGGCGTGCACCTCGCCGAGGTTGCGGCCGACTTCAAAGAACACGCCGGGCACGTCGTAGCGCTTGAGGATGGCGACGACCTCGTCGGTATAGGCCTTGTGCGGGCCGTCGTCGAAGGTGAGCACCACGGTCTTGGGCGGGAGGTCGCGGCCGAAGATCTCGCGGTCGCTGTCCTTCATCGACATCGGGTAGGGCTCGATCACGCCGTAATCGCGGAGGATCGCGTCGCGGCTGTAGTGCTTCTGCAGGTGCGCGATGTAGTCCACCCACTTCTCGCGCTTCAGTTCAATCGCACGGGTGCGGTCGAAGCGGCTGAAGATGCGGGTGATCTCCTGGTTGTAGTTGCGCTCGATCTCATCGAGGGCGTCCAGGTCTTCGCCGATGCGCTGGTGCAGCTTCACCGCCGGCAGCGAGGAGTCGGCGCCGACGCGCTCGTGCAGGTCGCGCAGGACTTCGCGGAACGCCAGGCGGTCGGCGTCGAACAGCTCCGGGGCCGATTCGATGTAGTCCAGCACCGTGCCGAGGGTGGTGAAGCGCTGCGGGTTGGCAGTGCGCAGCAGCTGGTCGAACTGGGTGGCAATTTCCGTGCGCAGCTCCAACCCGTCGTGGAACAGCTGCTGGCCGATGCGGCTGGAGGTCTCGCGATCGCGCGCGGACTGTTTCTCTTCATCGGCGAGCAGCACGATGATGCGGCGGTGGCCGTCGAGCTGCTTCTGCAGGGCGGCCAGCAGGGGGGCGGCGGCGGGATCCGCAGCAGCAGCGGCCTGCGCGCTGGGTTGCCGCGGCGTGGTTGCGCCCGGGGCCGGGCTGTCCGTGTTGTTTCCGCAGGCGGCGATGGCCAGGGTCAGCAGTGCGGCGATGGAAAAGCGGAACAGCGACGGCGCGCGGGGCATGGGCAATCCATTGGGGGTGCAGCGGGTGGCGTGCCCGCGATTGTATCGCCGGCAAAGAAAAACCCGCCGGGTGGCGGGTTTTTCCGATTATTTCTTGGCGGGTGCCGGCACCGGGTCGCTGCCGTGGCGCTTGGTCATCCACCACTGCTGCAACAGGCCCAGGCCGCCGTTGACCACCCAGTACAGGACCAGGCCGGACGGCATGAAGGCCATCATGACGCCGAAGATCAGCGGCATCATCTGCATCATCTTGGCCTGCATCGGGTCCATGCCCGGGGCCGGGGTCAGCTTCTGCGTGGCCCACATCACCGCCACGTTGATCACCGGCAGGATGAAGTACGGGTCGCGCGCGGTCAGGTCCTGGATCCAGCCGAGCCACGGCGCCTGGCGCAGTTCCACCGATTCCACCAGCACCCAGTACAGCGCGAAGAAGATCGGCATCTGGATGAGGATCGGCAGGCAGCCGCCCATCGGATTGATCTTTTCCTTCTTGTACAGCTCCATCATTGCGGTCTGGAACTTCTGGCGGTCATCGCCATAGCGCTCCTTGAGCTGCGCGATGCGCGGCTGGAAGCGACGCATCTTCGCGCCGCTCTTGTACTGCACCGCCGACAGCGGGTAAAGCACCAGCTTCAGCAGCACCACCAGGCCCACGATGGCCCAGCCCCAGTTGTTGACGACCTTGTGGACCTGGTTCAGTACCCAGAACAGGCCCTGGCCGATCACGGCCATGATCGAGAAGCGGCTGTAGTCGACGACGCGGTCCAGGCCCGGCACGTCTTCCTTGGCGATCTGGTTGACCAGCTTCGGACCCACCCACAGGCGCGCCTCGGTGCTGGCCGTGCTGCCCGGGGCCACGGTGAACGCCGGGCCGGTAGCCTGGATCTGGTCGCGGCCGTCATGCTGGGACAGCTGGTAGTTCGCGGCCTGGTCCTTCTGCGGCACCCACGCGGTGAAGAAGTGGTGCTGAAGCATCGCCACCCAGCCACCGGTGACCTGCTGGTTCAGCGGGCCGTCTTCCAGGAAGTCCTTGAACGCACGACGCTGGTACTTGCCGTCGTTGTCGAACCAGGTCGCGCCGTTGAAGCTGAACGAGTCCGGATTGGTCATGCTGCGCGAGAGGATGGTCGGGGTACGGTCCAGGGTGCGGTACACGTAGCCGCTCCACGGGGTGGTACCGGCATTGACGACCTCGTCCTTGACCTTCACCGCGTACTCGTTGCGGTTGACGGTGAAGGTACGGCGGATGGTCACGCCGTTCGGGCCGTTCCACACGAACGGGATCTGCAGCTCGTTCTGGCCCTTGGCCAGCACGAAGTCCTTCGCATCGCCGACCAGGGTGAAGCCGCTGGCTTCCGGCACCGGCATGCTCTTGTCCTGGCTGGTCCAGCCGGTCACCGCGCGGTACGGGTGGGCCGGGTCTTCGGTCAGCAGGCGGACCGGCGGGCTGCCTTCGGCCTTGGTCTGCGGGAACTGCAGCAGCTCGGCGTCGAGCACGTTGCCGCCATCGAGCACCAGGCGCAGCACGTCGGTGGTGACGGTCACGCGCGGGGCGCCGGCAGCGGCCGCGGTGGCCTGCACGGCCGGGGCGCTGCCCGGCGCCTGCGGCACGTTGGCGCTGGGCACGGTGCCCGCAGCACCCGGCACGGTGCCCTGGGTCTGGGCGGCAACCGGTGCGGTCGGGGCCGGCGCGGTCTTGTCGCGCCCCCACTCCGTCCACAACAGGATGGCCACCATCAGCCAGGCAACAATCAGGAAAACGCGGGTCTGGTTCATCAGCGTGCAGGCTCGACGGGGCTGGCACCAGGTGCCGGCTCGGACTGGGAAGGGGGTAGCGGCGGCATTGTGCCGTCCGCAGCGGGCATGGGCAATGCGCCCAGCCGGCGCAACAGGCGCTCGAAGGCCTGGCGGATCTCGGTATTGCTTGCGGTGCGGGCCGCGCTGCGGGCTACCACGACGTAGTCGCCGGCAGTCATCCACGGTCGCAGGTGGCGTGTGGCCTCGCGCAGCACACGCTTGATGCGGTTGCGACCCACGGCTCGGGGATCGACTTTGCGCGAAACGGCAAGACCCAGCCTGGCTGGCGTGTCGCTCTTCAGCCAGTGCAGGGTCATCAGCGGTTCGGACACACGGCGGGCGCCGTCGAAGACCGTTGTATATTCGGCACGCGTACGAACCCGCGCCGAGCGAGGGAATCGCTTGCGCGGGTCGGAACTGCTCACAGTCAGGATTGCGTCTGCCGCGGGAAGCGGCATCGCAATCAAGCGCTCAGGACTTTACGGCCCTTGGCGCGGCGACGCGACAGGATCTTGCGGCCGTCAGCGGTCTTCATACGGGCACGGAAGCCATGGTCGCGCTTACGCTTGAGGTTGCTGGGTTGGAAAGTGCGCTTGGTGGCCATGCGGGGCCTCTATGAAGGGGACGGAAAGAGCCGGAAAGTCTATAGGGCTGCATATGGCCGCGTCAAGCCTGTGTCACTACGGGATTTCATCGGCCTGTGCAATAGCTGTGGATCATTTTGTGAATAACTTCGGGACAAGCATTCCCGGACCCGGGCGTCGGTGGTAGTCTGCGCCATCCATTCTTTCCCCTTCCGGCCTGCGCTGCTGCGGTTTTCCACGCGCATGCGCCGGCCCCAGACGATTATTGCCGATGGATGCCTGGTCACGTTGCCTCGAACGCCTTGAGGCGGAGTTCCCGCCCGAAGATGTTCACACCTGGTTGAAGCCGCTGCAGGCCGATCTGCGCGTGGACAGCTTGGTGCTGTATGCCCCCAATGCCTTCATCGTGGACCAGGTCCGGGCGCTGTACCTGCCCCGGATCAAGGAACTGATGCTGCATTTCTCCGGTTCGGGCGACGTTTTTCTTGATATCGGCTCGCGTCCGCGCGCCGTGGAGGCGCAGATCGCGCCGATTTCGGCCGTTTCCGCGCCTGCCGCGCCGGCCGAGCCGCTGGTGCCGTTCGCCGGCAACCTGGATTCGCACTACACCTTCGCCAACTTCGTGGAAGGCCGCAGCAACCAGCTGGGCCTGGCTGCGGCGTTCCAGGCGGCGCAGAAGCCCGGCGACCGCGCGCACAACCCGCTGCTGCTGTACGGGGGCACGGGCCTGGGCAAGACCCACCTGATGTTCGCCGCCGGCAACGCCATGCGCCAGGCCAATCCGGCTGCCAAGGTGCTTTACCTGCGCTCCGAACAGTTCTTCAGCGCCATGATCCGGGCCTTGCAGGAAAAGACCATGGATCAGTTCAAGCGCCAGTTCCAGCAGGTCGACGCGCTGCTGATCGACGACATCCAGTTCTTCGCCGGCAAGGACCGCACCCAGGAAGAGTTCTTCCACACCTTCAACGCCCTGTTCGACGGCAAGCAGCAGATCATCCTGACCTGCGACCGGTACCCGCGCGAAGTGGAAGGCCTGGAAGCGCGCCTGAAGTCGCGGCTTGCCTGGGGCCTGTCGGTCGCGATCGAGCCACCGGACTTCGAGACGCGCGCGGCGATCGTGCTGGCCAAGGCCCGCGAGCGCGGTGCGGAGATTCCCGACGATGTGGCGTTTCTGATTGCCAAGAAGATGCGCTCCAACGTGCGCGACCTCGAGGGCGCGCTGAATACCCTGACCGCCCGCGCCAATTTCACCGGCCGCGCGATCACCACCGACTTCGCCCAGGAAACCCTGCGCGACCTGCTTCGCGCCCAGCAGCAGGCGATCAGCATTCCCAACATCCAGAAGACCGTGGCCGACTACTACGGGCTGCAGATCAAGGATCTGCTGTCCAAGCGTCGGACCCGCTCACTGGCCCGTCCGCGACAGGTCGCCATGGCCCTGACCAAGGAACTGACCGAGCACAGCCTGCCTGAGATCGGCGATGCCTTTGCCGGTCGCGACCACACCACGGTGCTGCATGCGTGCCGGCAGATCCGGACGTTGATGGAGACCGACGGCAAGTTGCGGGAAGACTGGGACAAGCTGATCCGGAAGTTGAGCGAATGATGCACGCACGCCACCCAAGCGTCATCGCATAAAACGGTGCAAAATCCGGGTGTAAGCGAGGGACAGGTTGTGGATAAAAACGCCGTTTGAGTCGGGCCGATTTTTATCCACAGCTTTCCCCACCCCTTGGGGGGCAGTAGTGCAGAGGGTTTGAAGGCTATAAAGCTCTTTATTTACAAAGACTTAGCTATGTTTTCCAGCGATTCTGGCACTACCATCACCACCAAGCTTTTGATTTATTCCACATTTTTTTAAAGCATAGGGGCACGGAACCACATGCGTTTCACACTGCAGCGCGAAGCCTTTCTCAAGCCGTTGGCACAAGTCGTCAACGTGGTCGAACGCCGCCAGACCTTGCCGGTTCTGGCTAATTTCCTGGTCCAGGTCCAGAACGGCCAGCTTTCGCTGACCGGTACCGACCTGGAAGTGGAGATGGTGTCGCGGATCGCGGTGGAAGATGCCCAGGACGGCGAAACCACCATCCCGGCACGCAAGCTGTTCGAGATCATCCGCGCCCTGCCCGATGGCAGCCGGATCACCGTCTCGCAGAGCGGCGACAAGATCACCGTCCAGGCCGGGCGCAGCCGTTTCACCCTGGCCACCCTGCCGGCCAACGACTTCCCGTCGGTGGACGAAGTGGAAGCCACCGAGCGCGTAGCCATTGGCGAAGCGACCCTGAAGGAGCTGATCGAGCGCACCGCGTTTGCTATGGCCCAGCAGGACGTCCGCTACTACCTCAACGGTCTGCTGTTCGACCTGCGCGGTGATGCCCTGCGCACCGTGGCCACCGACGGCCATCGCCTGGCGCTGTGCGAAACCGACCTGGAAAAGGCCAGTGGCGCCAAGCGTCAGATCATCGTGCCGCGCAAGGGCGTGACCGAGCTGCAGCGCCTGCTGGAAAGCGGCGATCGCGAGATCGAGCTGGAAGTTGGCCGCAGCCACGTCCGGGTCAAGCGCGACGATGTGACCTTCACCTCCAAGCTGATCGATGGCCGTTTCCCGGATTACGAGGCCGTGATCCCGATCGGCGCCGACCGCGAAGTGAAGGTGGATCGCGAAGCCCTGCGTGCCTCGCTGCAGCGCGCCGCGATCCTGTCCAACGAGAAGTACCGCGGTATCCGCGTGGAAGTGTCGCCGGGCAACCTCAAGATCAGCGCGCACAACCCGGAGCAGGAAGAAGCCCAGGAAGAGATCGAAGCGGACACCACCGTCAGCGACCTCGCCATCGGCTTCAACGTGAACTACCTGCTTGACGCGCTCTCGGCCCTGCGCGACGAGCATGTGGTCATCCAGCTGCGCGATTCGAACTCCTCGGCTCTGGTTCGTGAAGCCAGCAGCGAGAAGTCGCGTCACGTGGTGATGCCGCTGCGCCTCTGACCTGTTCCACGTGGAACAGCGATGAAAAGAACCCGGCCATGCGCCGGGTTTCTTTTTGCCTGGACGTTCCACGTGGATCATTGGGTAGGAGCACCCCGCGTGTCCGAGGTACCCGACCAGCCCGTAGAGACACGCCATGCGTTTCTGGCTCTTCAACCGATTCGAAACCGCCCGGTAGAGCCACGCCCTGCGTGGCTGTTCTCCACCACGTGTCCAGGTCGCCGGCCTGAACGCAGACACGCATGGCGTGTCCCTACCGGGTGCCCCCGGATCACAGCTCTATGCTTTAAAAACTGTATATAAATCTAAAGCTAGGTGGTGATGGTAGGGCCAGATCTGGTTGAAAACTACCTTATCTTATTGAATTTAAAGAGAAATATAGGCCTGAAACCCCCTGTAAAAAGGCCCCTGAAGGTGGGGGTCAGCCTGTGGATATGTTTCAGCGGTGGATTTGGCGGGATTTTTATCCACAACCTGCCCAGCGCTTGTGCATAAGTCATACAGACTGCGTGTGGGTAAGTCGAACCGCATTGCGCTGGATGTTTCACGATCTGTGGAACCTTGCCGGGGCATTGCTCGCAGATTTCAAAGAATTTGGTCCTGGGATCAACCGATGTCCTTCCACAGCCGCTTCGCAAAGCCTCAAATTCTTTGAAATCTGCAAGGCAGAGGCCCTGCCCGTCCTCCAGATTTGAAGGAATTCCGGGTTGGGAAACGCCATGCATGCCCGGTGAAGAGCAGCCACGCAGGGCGTGGCTCTACCGGTTGGTTTCGATCCGGTCGGAAAAGCAGACACGCATGGCGTGCCTCTACAATGGCGGGATGCATATCCGCCGTCTTTCCCTCCACAACGTTCGTCGCTTCGACAGCGTGGAACTTGCTCCACAACCTGGCATCAACCTGATTACGGGCGACAACGGCGCCGGCAAGACCAGCGTGCTGGAAGCCCTGCATGTGATGGCCTATGGGCGGAGTTTCCGTGGGCGGGTGCGCGATGGCCTGGTGCGACAAGGGTTGGAGGCGCTGGATGTCTTCGTCGAGTGGGACGAACAGCGCGCTGGCGCCGATTCGCCCACACGGCGCAAGGCGGGCCTGCGGCATAGCGGCCAGGACTGGAAAGGCCGGCTGGATGGCGAAGACGTCGCCCAGCTGGGAAATCTGTGCGCGGCGCTGGCAGTAGTGACCTTCGAACCTGGGAGCCACGCACTGGTGAGTGGTGGCGGTGAACCACGTCGCCGCTTCCTCGATTGGGGACTGTTCCACGTGGAACCAGACTTCCTGGCACTGTGGCGGCGTTATTCGCGCGCGCTCAAACAGCGCAACGCCCTGCTCAAGCAGGGCGGGCACCCGCACGCGCTGGATGCCTGGGACCACGAGCTGGCCGAGGCGGGCGAACCCCTCACCAGCCGCCGTCAGCACTATCTGGACAGACTGCAGGACCGTGCGATCAGCCTGGCGCAGGACCTGGCGCCGAACCTGGGCATCCAGTCGCTCAGCCTCAGCCCCGGCTGGCGCAAGCAGGACCTGTCCCTGTCCGACGCCCTGCTGCTGGCCCGGGACCGCGATCGCCTGGCGGGTTACACCTCGGTCGGTCCGCACCGCGCAGACTGGAGCGTGGGTTTCGCGAGCATTCCGGGCCGGGACGCGCTCTCACGTGGGCAGGCCAAGCTCACCGCCCTCACCTGCCTGCTGGCCCAGGCCGAGGACTACGCCGAGCAGCGCGGCGAATGGCCGGTGATCGCGCTCGACGACATCGCCTCCGAGCTCGACCGCACCCACCAGGCCCGGGTGCTGGACCGTCTGCGGACCGGCCCGGCGCAGATCTTCATCACCGCCACCGAAACACCGGCAGCACTCGAAGGCCGCGCCGACATCACCCGGTTCCACGTGGAACATGGGCAGGTTCAGCCTGTGCCATAGTGCGGGCAGGGGCGGAAGCGCCCGGCTGGTATAATTGCTGTTGCAACCCCTAAACCCATCGGCGCCCTGCCCCAAGGCGGTGGCCCGACCTGCGGAGCCTATGGCAAGCGCGATGACTGAAGAACAGAACACTCCGGCACCTACCGGCAATTACGACGCCAACAGCATCACCGCACTGGAAGGCCTGGAGGCGGTCCGCAAGCGCCCCGGCATGTACATCGGCGACGTCCATGACGGCACCGGTCTGCACCACATGGTGTTCGAAGTCGTCGACAACTCGATCGACGAAGCGCTGGCCGGCCATGCCGACCACGTGGCCGTGACGATCCACGCCGACGGCTCGGTCTCGGTGTCGGACAACGGCCGCGGCATTCCCACCGGCAAGCACGCGCAGATGAGCCAGAAGCTCGGTCGCGAAGTCTCTGCTGCCGAAGTGGTCATGACCGTGCTGCACGCCGGCGGCAAGTTCGACGACAACAGCTACAAGGTGTCCGGCGGCCTGCACGGCGTGGGCGTCAGCGTGGTGAATGCGCTGTCGCAGAAGCTCACCCTGGACATCTTCCAGGGCGGCTTCCACTACCACCAGGAATACGCCGATGGCGCAGCGGTCAGCCCGCTTGCGCAGGTCGAAGCCAGCAGCAAGCGCGGCACCACCCTGCGCTTCTGGCCGTCGGTCACCGCGTTCCACGACAACGTCGAGTTCCACTACGAGATCCTGGCGCGTCGCCTGCGCGAACTCTCGTTCCTGAACTCCGGGGTCAAGATCGTGCTGGTCGACGAGCGCGGCGATGGCCGTCGCGACGACTTCCACTACGAAGGCGGCATCCGCAGCTTCGTCGAGCATCTGGCCCAGCTGAAGACCCCGCTGCATCCGAACGTGATCTCGGTGGTTGGCGAATCCAATGGCATCACCGTGGACGTGGCGCTGCAGTGGACCGATTCCTACCAGGAAACGATGTACTGCTTCACCAACAACATCCCGCAGAAGGACGGCGGTACCCACCTTGCCGGCTTCCGCGGCGCGCTGACCCGCGTGCTCAACAACTACATCGAGCAGAACGGCATCGCCAAGCAGGCCAAGATCAACCTGACCGGCGATGACATGCGCGAAGGCATGATCGCGGTGCTGTCGGTGAAGGTGCCCGACCCCAGCTTCTCCAGCCAGACCAAGGAAAAGCTGGTCAGCTCGGACGTGCGTCCTGCCGTGGAAAGCGCGTTCGGTACCCGTCTGGAAGAGTTCCTGCAGGAAAACCCGAACGAAGCCAAGGCCATCGCCGGCAAGATCGTCGACGCCGCCCGTGCACGCGAAGCCGCCCGCAAGGCGCGCGACCTGACCCGTCGCAAGGGCGCGCTGGACATCGCCGGCCTGCCCGGCAAGCTGGCCGACTGCCAGGAAAAGGACCCGGCGCTGTCCGAACTGTTCATCGTCGAGGGTGACTCCGCAGGTGGTTCGGCCAAGCAGGGCCGCAACCGCAAGAACCAGGCGGTACTGCCGTTGCGCGGCAAGATCCTCAACGTGGAACGCGCACGCTTCGACCGCATGCTCGCCTCCGACCAGGTCGGTACCCTGATCACCGCGCTGGGCACCGGCATCGGGCGTGACGAGTACAACCCGGACAAGCTGCGTTACCACCGCATCATCATCATGACCGACGCCGACGTCGACGGCGCGCACATCCGTACGCTGCTGTTGACCTTCTTCTACCGGCAGATGCCGGAGCTGATCGAGCGTGGTCACGTCTACATCGGCCTGCCGCCGCTGTACAAGATCAAGCAGGGCAAGCAGGAGCTGTACCTGAAGGACGACCCCGCGCTGGACGCCTACCTGGCCAGCAATGCGGTGGAAAACGCCTCGCTGATTCCGGCCGAGAACGAGCCGGCCATCGAAGGCGTGGCGTTGGAGAAGCTGCTGCTGGCCTACGCCTCGGCGCAGGAAGCGATCGGCCGCAACGCCCATCGCTACGACCGCCAGCTGCTCGAAGCCCTGGTCGACTTCACCCCGATGGACCTGGAGCACCTGCGCAAGGCCGGCGAAGGCGAAGGCCTTTCCGCATTGGCTGCGCGTCTCAACCAGGGCAGCCTGGGCTCGCCGCGCTTCAGCCTGGAACTGCAGGAACCCACCGAAGAGCGCCCCGCCGCCGTGCTGGTCACCCGTCGCCACATGGGCGAGGTGCTGATCCAGGTGCTGCCGCTGGCCGCGTTCGAGACCGGCGAACTGCGTGCCCTGCACCAGTCGTCGCTGCTGCTGCACGGCCTGATCCGCAGCGGTGCGAAGATCGTGCGCGGCGCCAAGTCGTCGGAGATCAGCGGTTTCGCCGACGCGCGCAACTGGCTGCTGGACGAAGCCAAGAAGGGTCGCCAGATCCAGCGCTTCAAGGGCCTGGGCGAAATGAATCCGGAACAGCTGTGGGACACCACGGTGAATCCGGATACGCGTCGCCTGCTGCAGGTACGCATCGAAGATGCCGTGGCCGCCGACCAGATATTCAGCACCCTGATGGGCGATGTGGTGGAGCCGCGCCGCGACTTCATCGAAGACAACGCCCTGCGGGTCGCCAATCTGGATATCTGACACAATCGGGCCAGGGCCGGCCGGTTGCGACCTGCAACCGGCCCGGCTGCCGCCTCTTGCTGCCAGGAACCCGATGTCCGCTACCGCCCCGGCGTCCACGACGCCTCCGCTGCCCCCCGCCGTTCCCAAGGCGCCTCAACGGAAGCCCGGTTCCCCGATCGCGGGGTTCCTGATCGATCTCGGTATCGGCACGCTCGCCCTGCTCGGGTTGAGCATGGCCAGCGGCCTGCTGTGGGGCATGTACCGCGCGATCATCGTGGTGCGCGACACCGGCGCGCAGCCGGCGGAAGCACTCGCCCAGCACGTGGGCCAGCCCGGCGCACTCGCACAGATCCTGATGGCCCTGTTCGCCACCGGTGGTGCGGCGGTGTTCCTGTACTTCCTGCGCCGGCGCGCCGATGCCGCCGAACGCAGTGCCTCGTTCGAAGCTGCGCGCCGTCCCTCGACCTGGGGCTGGACCCTGCTGGTGGCCACGTGCGTGGTGATCGGCAGCAACGGCATTGCGTGGCTGGCCCGGCAGGCCGGCATCGAACCGGTGCCCACCAACCTGGCCCTGATGGAACAGGCGCTGGCCCGATTCCCCTGGTTCCTGGCCCTGTTTGCGATCGTGCTGGCGCCGGCCTACGAAGAGCTGCTGTTCCGCCGCGTGCTATTCGGTCGCCTGTGGAAGGCCGGTCGGCCGTGGTTGGGCATGCTGCTCAGCAGCCTGGCCTTCGCATTGGTCCATGAAGTGCCCGGCACCAGCGCCAACGGCCCGTGGGAAATCGCCCAGCTGTGGCTGGTGTACGGCGGCATGGGGGCTGCGTTTGCCTGGCTGTACCAGCGCACCGGCACGTTGTGGGCGCCGATTGCCGCGCATGCGCTGAACAACGCCATCGCCTTGGCCGCGTTGGTTTTCCTGGGCATCCACTGACATGACACCGGCTTGACGAAACCTTACGTACGGTCAGCGACACTGCTGACATGAACACGGGAGTTCCGCCTTGAAACCGTTGCTGCTTGGACTGGTCATTACCCTGCTGGCCACCGGCTGCGCCACTACCACCTCGCCTACAGGGCGCAGGCAGATGGTGGGCGGCGTTTCCCAGGCCGACCTGGACCAGCTCGGTGCCAAGGCGTTCGCCGAAACCAAGCAGAAAGAGAAAATCAGCACCGACGGCCGCCAGAACGGCTATGTGCAGTGCGTGGTCAATGCGCTGGTTGCGCAGTTGCCCCCTCAGTACCAGGGCGTACGGTGGGAAACCGCCGTCTTCGTAGATGCCGAGCCAAACGCGTTTGCGCTGCCCGGCGGCAAGGTCGGGGTCAACACCGGCATCTTCACCGTGGCCAAGAACCAGGACCAGCTCGCAGCCGTGATCGGGCACGAGATCGGCCATGTCATCTCGCGCCACCACGAAGAACGCCTGACCCGCCAGATGGGCGCGCAGACCGGCCTTGCCGTGCTTGGCGCGCTGGCCGGCGCGGCCTACGGCGACGGCGCCGCCAGCACCGTCAACCAGCTCGGTGGCGCAGGCGCACAAGCGGCGTTCCTGCTGCCCGGCTCACGCACCCAGGAAAGCGAGGCTGACGTGGTCGGCCAGCGGCTGATGGCCGAGGCGGGCTTCGACCCGGCGCAGGCGGTCAACCTGTGGCAGAACATGATGGCGGCCAGCGGCGGTCGTTCCCCGCAGTGGTTGTCCACCCACCCCGACCCGGCCAACCGGATCCGCGAACTCCAGCGCGACGCACCGGCACTGAGCGGCGTATTCCAGCGGGCGCAGGCCGCCGGACGGCGCCCCAAGTGCGGGTGATTCGACTAAAGGATGCTGTGCCGCAGCATCGGAAACGATTTCTCACGCCACCAGTTTCTGATACGTTTGGCGGCTCAGATTTTTCTGACAGTCCGTTTTGATGCCGCCACGGCGGTTTGACCGAGGTGAAAGATGATTCTCCGCAACCCAAAGCAAGCCGTGCTTACCGTACTCATCGCGACCGCCCTCGGTGGCGTCGTGGTCACTGACGCCATCGCGCAGTCCCGCGGCACCGACCGCAGCGCCGATCGTCGGGGTGGCAAGAAGGACCAGGCCAAGGCCGAAGTCCTGTACCCGAACGCCACCCGCGAAGAGCCGAGCGTCAAGGCCTCGCCGAAGCTGGGCAAGCAGCTGCAGAAGCTGATCGACAGCTACAACGATCAGAAGTTCCCGGAGACCCTGGCCGCGGCCAATGAAATCCTGGCCAACAGTGCTGCCAATACCTACGACAAGTCCCTGGCTGCCCAGCTTGCCTCGCAGGCGGCCTATCAGTCCGACGACAGTGCGGCTGCCATCGGCTACCTGAAGCAGGTGCTGGAATTCAACGGCCTGGACAACAACGGCCACTTCCAGTCGATGCTGATGCTGGGCCAGCTGCAGATCCAGGACGACAAGACCGCCGAAGGCCTGGCCACCCTGGACAAGTACTTCGCCGAATCCAAGTCCAACAAGCCGGAAGAGCTGATCATCAAGGGCCAGGCCCTGTACCAGCTCGAGCGCTATCAGGAAGCCATCCCGGTGATCAAGGCGGCCATCGCTGCCAGCACCACGCCGAAGGACAACTGGAACCAGCTGCTGATGGGCGCCATGGCCGAAGCCGGCCAGACCGGTGAAGCGGTCAAGGAAGCCGAAGCCCTGGCGGCCAAGAACCCGAACGACAAGAAGGCCCAGATGAACCTGGCCAGCATGTACCTGCAGGCCGACCAGATGGCCCAGGCCGCTGCGGTCATGGACAAGCTGCTGGCGGCCGGTCAGCTCACTGAAGAACGTGAGTACAAGCAGGCCTACTCCATCTACGCCAACACCGAGAACCAGGAAAAGAAGGTCATCCAGGTCATCGATGACGGCCTGGCCAAGGGTGTGCTGAAGCCGGATTACCAGGTTTACCTGGCCCTGGCCCAGGCCAACTACTACATGGACCCGCCGCAGGTGGAAAAGGCGATCGACGCGTGGCAGAAGGCCGCCCCGCTTTCCAAGGACGGTGAGACCTACCTGAATCTGGCACGCGTCTTGCACTCAGAAGGTCGCGTTCCGGAAGCCAAGCAGGCTGCACAGCAGGCGCTGGCCAAAGGTGTGAAGAATCAGGCAGATGCCAAGAAAATCATCAACCTGAAGTAAGTAGGAATAACGCCTGAACGCCTGCGCAGGTGATGCGCAGGCGCTCAGGATTGGTATAAGCTTGGAGGTTCCTGCGGTGTCATGCACCGCTGATCATGGGTTACCTGCCCCGGGTACCCGGCCCCACTAATGAGCTCTTGGCGCATGACGGAACAACTAGTCGTTCACAGGTACGAACAACGCGATGACACCGGCCTCAGCTGGCCGCGCATCGTGGGTATCGCCTTTGTAATCGCATTGCATCTCGCCGCCCTGATGCTGCTCCTCATTCCTGCCGTGGCCCCCAAGGCCGTCGCGGAAAAGGAACGCAACATCATGGTGACCCTGGTCGACGCTCCGCCGCCGCCCCCACCGCCGCCGCCGCCGCCGCCGCCGACCGAACAGCCGCCGCCGCCGGTGAAGAACCTGTCGCCGCCGAAGCCCTCGCCGGTGCCGCCGCCGCCGCAGGCGCCGGTGATCGACGTGCCGGAACCGCGTCCGAACGACATCGTCACGCCGCCGAGTCCGCCGAGTCCGCCGCAGCCGCCGAGCTCCATCGAGGCCAGCGTCGATATCTCGTCGAAGGCCATGAATCCCCCGCGTTACCCGCCGGCTGCATTCCGCGCAGGTATCCAGGGTGAAGTCATCCTGATCATTGATGTCGATGCCGCCGGCAACGTCACCAATGTGACGGTCGAAAAGTCCAGCCGTAACCGCGATCTGGACCGTGCCGCGATGGAAGCCGCCCGTAAATGGCGCTTTAACGCTGCCGAATCGGGCGGGAAGAAAGCTGCAGGTCGCGTCCGCGTCCCGGTCAACTTTGCGCTGAATTGATGGGTCGGGTGGCCTGGGCCACCCACCCCTCACTTGAACCTAGCTACAACATTCATCACCACACACAACAAAGGTAAGCGTCATGCTGCAGGAACTCTTCATCGCCGCTGCTGCCGGGGGCAACCCGTCGAATGCCCTCTCGCAGATGGGCTTCGAGCATCTGATCCACGAAATGACCTCCAAGCCGGGCGACTTCGCCGTCTCCTGGGTCGTGCTTCTGACCCTGGTGATCATGTCGGCCATGTCCTGGTACTGGACCGTCATCAACATCTTCCGCGCTACCCGTCTGAAGAGCGCTGCTGACAAGGTCGTGAGCCTGTTCTGGGATACCCCGAACGCCCAGGACGCCATCCGTGCGATGGAAGAGCAGCCGGCTTCCGAGCCGTTCTCGAAGATCGCCCTGGACGCTGCGCAGGCTGCTGCCCACCACCAGCGTGCCGAAGGCGGCGCCACCGGTGGCCTGGGTGAAAACCTGAGCCGTTCGGAGTTCGTCGACCGCGCCCTGCGTCAGGCCGTGACCCGCGAAAGCAACAACCTGCAGTCGGGCATGACCCTGCTGGCCACCGTCGGCGCAACCGCTCCGTTCGTCGGTCTGCTCGGTACCGTGTGGGGCATCTACGGCGCGCTGATCAAGATCGGTGCAACCGGTTCCGCCTCGATCGACGCCGTTGCCGGCCCGGTGGGTGAAGCCCTGATCATGACCGCCATCGGTCTGTTCGTGGCAATCCCGGCCGTGTTCGCCTTCAACTTCTTCAGCAAGATCAACAGCGCCACGATCAGCAAGTTCGATACGTTCGCTCACGACCTGCACGACTTCTTCGCCACCGGTTCGCGCGTCCGCTAATTGCGACGCGCTGTACCCAGCGAGAACGTAGTCAACACGATCTAGACGGAGCCCGTTATGGCTTTCAGTAGTGGTAACAGCGGCGGCCCCATGGCCGACATCAACGTTACGCCCCTCGTGGACGTGATGCTGGTGCTGCTGATCATTTTCATCATCACGGCGCCCCTGATGTCCCACAAGGTCAAGGTCGAACTGCCCGAGGCCAACCTGGTGCAGAATCCGGAAGATGCGGCCGACCGCAAGGGTCCGATCACCCTGGCAGTCAAGGAAGACGGCTCCATCTTCTGGAACGACGAAGAAATCGACAAGCAGACTCTCGAGTCGCGCCTGGCGACCGCCGCCCAGCAGACCCCCCAGCCCCCGCTCAATCTGCGTGGTGACCGCACCACCAAGATGCGTGTCATCAACGAGATGACCAAGATCGCGCAGGAGCAGGGCATGCTCGACGTTGGCTTCGTTGCCACCAAAGAGAAGGGGCAGTAAGCCATGGCATTCAGTTCTGGTGGTGGCAAGGGCCCAATGGCCGACATCAACGTTACGCCCCTCGTGGACGTGATGCTGGTGCTGTTGATCATCTTCATCGTTACCGCGCCGATCATGACGTACCCGATCGCCGTGGACCTGCCGCAGCGCGTGCTCAACCCACCGCCGCAGCTGGTCGAACCGCCGCCGCCGATCGAGCTGCGGGTGGACGCCAGCAACCAGGTGTTCTGGAACAACAGCCCGGTTGCAGTGGGCGAACTCCAGCAGCGCATGGAGCAGGAAGTGCAGCGTGACCCGACCAACCAGCCCGAGCTGCGCATCGACGCCAGCCCGGACTCCGAGTACGACGTGATGGCCAAGGTTTTGGCTGCCGCGAAGAATGCTCAGATGAAGAAGATCGGGTTCCAGCAGCAGCAGTAATACGCAACACCAAGTCATGACGCGACTGGAAAGCGCCCCTGGAAACAGGGGCGCTTTTTTTGTGCGCGCACCGGACACCCGCGTCCGGCTATGATCCGCGCATGCTTGCCACCTACCCCGCTCTTGCCGACTGGCTCCACTGGATGGATGCGATTCCGCACCTGCGTCCGCTGATGATTGCCGCCTATGTGCTGTACCTGCTGTGGCTGATCGGCTGGATCATGCTGCAGAAGCGCGAGCCGGTCGCCACGCTCAGCTGGATCCTGTCGCTGGCGGCCCTGCCCTACCTCGGGCTCTTCATCTATTACCTGCTGGGCCCGCAGAAGGTGAAGCGCCAGCGCCTGCGGCGCGGCCGTGCGCGCTCGGGCATGGAGCACTACAACAGCGTGTGCCCACCCGATGCCGACTGCACCGAGCTGGCCAAGATCGGCCAGGCCACCACCGGGCTGGCGCCGAGTTCGGCTACCGAAGTGGAATGGCTGGTCGACGGCGCGCAGACCTATGCCGCCCTGTTGAAGGCGGTGGCACAGGCACGCGACCACCTGCATGTGGAGTACTACATCTTCAACCCCGACCACGCCGGCACCGCGCTGCGTGATGCACTGGTCGAACGCGCCCGCGCCGGTGTGCGCGTGCGCCTGCTGCTGGATGCGGTCGGCTCGTCGTCGATCCGCAAGCGTTTCCTCAAACCGCTGCTCGATGCGGGCGCGGAAGTGGCCTGGTTCCATCCGCGGCAATTGCTCAAGCCGTTCAAGCGGCCGTGGATGAACATGCGCACGCACCGCAAGCTGGTGGTGATCGACGGCCGCGTTGCGTTCACCGGTGGCATCAACATCACCGATGAGGAAGACGAAAGCCGCAACCCGAATGCCTACCGCGACCTGCACATGCGCCTGGCCGGGCACGTGGTGCGCAGCCTGCAGCTGGTGTTCGTCGAAGACTGGATCTACGCCACCGGCGAGCCCAAGGAACGTTTCAACATCGCGCAGCTGTGGCCCAACGACATGCCGGCGCGCAAGGACGGTGCCATCACCACGCAGGTGCTGGTATCCGGGCCGGACTCTTCATGGGAAACCATCCATCGCCTGCAGGTTGCAGCCATCCACGAAGCGCGCGAACGGGTGTGGCTGGTGACCCCGTACTTCGTCCCGGGCGAAGCCGCGCGCATGGCGCTGACCTCGGCCGCGCTCGGTGGCCTGGACGTGCGCCTGCTGGTGCCGAAAATGAGCGACTCCTGGTTCGTCACCCAGGCGGCGCGCTCCTACTTCGACGAGCTGCTGCAGGCCGGGGTGAAGATCTACGAGTATGGCCCGCGCATGCTGCACACCAAGGCCTTCATTGCCGACCACGACGTGTGCATCGCCGGCAGTGCCAACTTCGACCACCGCAGCTTCCGGCTCAACTTCGAGCTTTCGATGATGATCAGCAACGAGGCCTGCGTGGCCGAGCTGGAGAAGATCCTCATTGCAGAGTTCGCCGCTTCCAGCCCGGTCCGCAACGACCGCCGCCGCTCGCTGTGGCTGCACCGGGTTCCCGAGGCCTTCGCCCGCCTCGCCTCGCCGCTGCTGTAGGCACCGCCACGTGGAACCGGGCCCGGCAGCGGCGCTACACTGGCGCGGTCAACCGGGGAGAATGACAATGTATTGGCTGTTCATGCTGCTGGCGATCGGCTGCTTCGCCTTCGCCGTCAAAACGCCCTCGACCGGGCTGATGATGCTTTCACTGTTCGGCGCCCTGCTGTTCCTGTTGGCCTGGGTCCGTGGCCGCTATGTCGCCACCTTCGGCGGCAGCCAGCGCGACACCGGCAGCGAGATCTACAACGCCATCGACCCCACCGAACTGCGCCGGTTGCGCGAGCAGGCGCAGGCCCGCCGCGACGCCGAACGCGACCCGAACGACCTGCCCCCGAGCCCATGACCCAGCTCAGCGTCAACGTGAACAAGATCGCCGTCCTGCGCAACTCGCGGGGCGGCCACGACCCGGATGTGGTGCAGGCGGCGACCGCCTGCCTGGACGCCGGTGCGCATGGCATTACCGTGCACCCGCGGCCGGACCGCCGGCACATCCATGCCGAGGACGTGATCGCGTTGTCCGCACTGACCCGCGCCCGTGGCGTGGAATTCAACATCGAAGGCAACCCGTTCGCCCCGCCGCGCCCGGGCTATCCCGGCCTGCTCCCGCTGTGCGAGCAGACCCGGCCGGCGCAGGCCACCCTGGTGCCGGACGGAGACGGCCAGCTCACCTCCGACCACGGCTTCGACTTCGGTCGCGACGCCGAGCGGCTGCGCCCGCTGATTGCCGAACTGAAGTCGTATGGGTGCCGGGTCAGCCTGTTTGTCGACGCTGGTAACCCGGACATTGCACAGGCGGCCGTGATCGGTGCCGACCGTATCGAGCTCTACACCGGCCCGTACGCCGAAGCCCACGCGGCGGGCGATGCCGCGGTGATGCTGGCGCTGTTCGCCGAGGCCGCGCGCACGGCGCAGGCGGCGGGGTTGGGGGTGAATGCGGGGCACGATCTTTCGCAGGACAACCTGCGGGACTTCCTGCAGGCGGTCCCCGACGTGCTGGAGGTTTCGATCGGGCACGCACTGATCGGGGAGGCGCTTTACGCCGGGCTGGACGCTACGGTCAAGCGGTATCTCGCGCTGGTTTGAGATGGCTTTGACACGCATGGCGTGTCACTACGCGGTCGGGCCATGCCGCATATCGGCGCCCATGACGACCGCGCAAACCGCGTAGCGACACGCCATGCGTGTCCCACGGAAACCCTCCCGAAACCAGGAAACGTTTCCCTGTGGATAACCATGGGGAGAAACCCCAACCGGTTCATCCAGAACCCAACCGCCACAACGCTTCCCCTTCCAAACGCGGCTGTGGTTAGTAATACTACTAACCCTTGAACACCCGATTCCCGCCCGCTTCCGCCGCCCAGACGTCTCAGTCAATGAGACGCCCCAGCCCTACCCTGTAACCACATGGGTATCGCAATCAAAGGCCGCGGCTCCACCACGCACCTGGCAGGCCGTTTCGAGGTCACCGTCAGCGAAGCCATGGACGACGGCTGGGAACCGGACACCCGCGAAGAATTCGCCGCCCCGCGCCTGCGTACTGAAGTCCGCGCCGAAACCGCGCGCAGCATCATCAGCCGCAACAAGTCCCCCGACGTGGGCTTCAGCCAATCGGTCAATCCCTACCGCGGTTGCGAGCACGGCTGCTCCTACTGCTTCGCCCGGCCCTCGCACGCGTTCCTCAACCTGTCCCCGGGCCTGGACTTCGAAACCAAGCTGTTCGCCAAGACCAACGCGCCGCAGCTGCTGCGCAGGGAACTCTCGCGCCCGGCCTACACGCCGCAACCCATTGCGCTGGGCATCAACACCGACGCCTACCAGCCGATCGAACGCAAACTCAAGCTGACCCGACAGCTCATCGAAGTGATGCTGGAAACCCAGCACCCGTTCTCGCTGATCACCAAGAACGCCCTGGTGGAGCGCGACATCGACCTGCTCGCGCCGCTGGCGGAAAAGAACCTGGTCAGCGTGCACTTCTCGGTCACCTCGCTCGACCCGCATCTTTCGGCACGGCTCGAACCCCGCGCCTCCGCACCGCACGCACGCCTGCGCGCCATGCGCCGCCTGCATGACGCCGGCATTCCTGTCGGCGTGATGGTGGCCCCGGTCATTCCCTGGATCAACGACGCCGAACTGGAAGCGGTACTGGAAGCGGCGCGCGACGCCGGCGCCAGCACCGCCGGCTACGTGCTGCTGCGCCTGCCACTGGAAGTCGCCCCGCTGTTCCGCGACTGGCTCGACACCCATCACCCCGACCGCGCCGCGCACGTGATGAGCACCATCAACCAGTTGCGCGGCGGTAAGGATTACAACAGCGAGTTCGGCACCCGCATGCGCGGCGAAGGCGTCTACGCCGATCTGCTCTCGCACCGCTTCAAACTGGCGCGCCGGCGGCTCGGCTTCGATGCGCAGAACAGCCACTGGCCGAAGCTGGACTGCACCAGGTTCGTGCGACCGCTTCCGCCGCGCGAAGACTCGCCACAGGGTTCATTGTTCTAGCCACACTAGCCAGGCTTCTGCGCCTGGTCGCGACGGAACAGCTCCCACTCGTCCACACGGGTGCCGTCCGGCAGGTGGCAGATGCCCTTCTGGTTTCCCTGCGCGTCCTTCTCGATCTCCACCTTGCCGCCCACCTTCTCACAGTGCACCGAAGCGGGGTTCGCCATTCCCACCTGGCTTTCGTGCACCTTCTGGCTCTGCTGGGAACACCCTGCCAGGCCCGCCACGGCAACGGCTGCCAGCACGATCACATAGCTACGCATGACGCTTCTCCAGTGCGGCCGCCATCGGCTCACCGCAGTCTGGAACCGTGGGCGTGAAAGCTCCGTGCGCCGACCAGTAAATCTACTGGGCGCCCGGATGCACCGGCCGAGCGGCGTTATCCTTTGCATATCCAGCCTCTGCGGGTGCGTCCTTGGGAGTGCATGTATGGGTCTGCTCGCGATTCTGATTTCACTGGCGCTGTTGATGTGGCTGGCTTACCGGGGCTGGAGCGTGCTGCTGCTGGCGCCCGCGGCGGCATTGCTGACCGCCATCCTGTCCGGCGAGGTGGTGCTGGCCAATTGGACCACCACTTTCATGTCCGGTGCGGGCAGCTTCGTCATACGCTGGTTCCCGCTGTTCCTGCTCGGCGGCATCTTCGGCAAGCTGATGGACGACACCGGGTCCATCACCTCCATTGCGAAGTACCTGACGAAACAGCTCGGGGTGAAGCGCACCATGCTGGCCGTGGTGCTGGCCTCTGCGGTGGTCACCTACGGTGGCGTCAGCGTCTTCGTGGCGTTCTTCGTGCTGGTGCCGATGACCCGCGAGATGTTCAAGGCCGCCAACATTCCGTCGCGGCTGATGCCTGCGGCCATCGGCCTGGGCGCCTTCACCTTCACCATGTCGGCGATGCCGGGCAGCCCGTCCACCAACAACGCCATTCCGATGCCGTACTTCGGCACCACCACCTTCGCCGCGCCGGGACTGGGCATCGTCGCCTCGATCATCACCATGGCGTTCGGCATGTGGTGGCTGCACCGCGCCGAAGCCAAGGCGCGCACGGCGGGCGAGTCGTATACCGAAGACGATGGAAAGATCGTCATTCCTGAAAAGACCCGCGAGCAGGCCACCAACTCCGGCGACTTCGACCCGGCCGAACTCGAGCACGGCAAGCGCACCGAGGACTACCCCTCCTTCATCGTCGCTGTCATGCCACTGGTCGTGGTCATCGTGGTCAACTTCCTGATGGCGCTGATCGTGCTGCCGCGCGTGGACTTTTCCGCATTGGAAAGCGCGCCGTGGGGGATCGACGTCAACGCATCCATCGGTGTCTGGTCGGTGCTGATCGCGCTGGCCACCGCCAACCTCACCGCCGTGGTGCTCAACTTCAAACGCCTGCAGTCGCTGCGTGAAAGCCTGGATGCCGGCGCCAACTCCTCCGCACTGCCGATCCTCACCATCGCCAGCCTGGTCGGCTTCGGCGCGGTGGTCGCGGCCATGCCTACCTTCGAAGTGGTGCGCGATGCGGTGCTGCAGATCCCGGGCGGCCCACTGGTTTCACTGGTAGTCGCGATGAACTCACTGGCCGCGCTGACCGGCACGGCATCGGGCGGCATGGCCATCGCGCTGAACGCGCTGGGCAGCGAATACATGCGGATGGCCGCCGAGTACGGCATCGACCCGGCATTGATGCACCGACTTACCGTGGTCAGCGCCGGCACCCTGGATGCGCTGCCGCACAACGGCACGGTCCTGCTGCTGCTTCAGATCAGCAAGCAGACCCATGCCAACAGCTACTTCGACATGTTCATGACGGTGATCGTCGGCGTGCTGATCTCGCTGGTGGCGATCTTCTTCCTCGGTGCCACATTCGGTTCCTTCTGAACACAACATCGCTTCCGTATCTGGAGAGTCAGCCATGAAAACGTTGGTGAAGTTCCTCGCGGCCACATCGCTCCTGCTGGCCTTCCCTGCATTGGGGCACGTCAGCGCGACCGACCACGCGCACACCGACTTCGCCGCAGGCCTGGCGCATCCCTTCCTGGGGGTGGACCACATCCTGGCCATGGTCGCGGTGGGTCTGTGGGCGAGTACCCTGGGCCGGCGCGGACTGATCGCGGTGCCTGCCGCGTTCGTGGGGGTGATGGTGCTGGGCTTCCTGGCTGCGCTGGGCGGACTGTCGCTGCCGCTGGTGGAGCCGGTGATCCTGGCGTCGGTGGCGGTGCTCGGGCTGGCCATCGCTTTTGCGCTGCCGGTATCGCCCTTGTTTGGCGCTGCAGTTGCCGGCTTCTTCGGGTTCTTCCATGGCTATGCGCACGGCGCGGAAATCGGCGGCGCGCACATGCTCACCTACGGCGCCGGATTCGTGCTCGCGACCGTGGTGCTGCATGCGGTTGGACTGGGCCTCGGCGTGGGCGCCGGGCGGCTGATGAACGCCAAGGCCGGGCGTCTCTCGCTTCGCGTGGCGGGAGGCGCCATCGCCGCCTGGGGTCTGCTGATGATGGTGGGCTGAAGTGGATTCCAGACCGTGGACTGCTTCGATCCTTCATCTGCACTGCCCCTGCACCTGCTGCGGCTGATAAGCCCCAGCCAGCCGGTTGGCAGCTTCTCGTACTCCAGGGGCCTGGAGCCGGCCGTGCATGCTGGCGTGGTGCACGATGAGCGCACGGCCACCTGCTGGATCCTGGGAGTGCTTGAGCACAGCTACGCGCTGCTCGACGGCGCCCTGTTCTCGCGCATGGCCCATGCCCTGGAGCAGGACGACGGCGCAGCGTTCCTGTCAGCCAACGCCTGGCTGGCCGCAGGACGCGAAAGCAGGGAGCTGGAACTGGAAGACCGGCGCATGAGCGAATCGCTGCTGCGCCTGCTCATCGACCTCGGCGTGCAGCGGGCCAGTGACCATGCCCGCGTGCGACTCACCTATCCCGCGTCCTTTGCATTGGCCTGCGCCCACTGGGACGTAGCGCCACCCACGGCGCTGCGCGGGCTGATGTGGAGCGTCGTGGAAGCCCAGGTCGCCGCCGCGATGCGCCTGGTGCCGTTGGGGCACACCTCCGGCCAACGCATCCTGATCGCCTCGATGCCGGTCATCGAGCGCGCCGCTGGACGCGCGATGACGGTGAGTGACGATGATGTCGGCAACGTCTCACCGGCGCTGGCGATGATGAGCGCGTGGCACGAAACCCAGTACAGCCGGCTGTTCCGCTCCTGATCAGGGCGGGGATTGCGCAACGTGGCGCCGCCGGTTGTCTTCCGGCGTGGTCGACTCGGCCGGCGGCACCGGGACCAGCGCCTTGAAGGCGTACTGCCCGATCAGCATCAACCAGGTCACGATCACGAACGACGAGGTCAGCACCGGCATGCCGATCGGCTTGAGGAAGATCGCCACCGACGCCCACAACCACGCCGACACCGCTGCGCCGAACAGCGCGTAGCAGAAGCTGCGCCAGGTCAGCACCAGGAAGATGCCCCCCAGTGCCATCGCGGTCAGCGCCGCGTTGTAGCCGAACAGGCCATCGCGGATCGCCCCTTCCGGGCCGCCGAACAGGGCGGCGACCACCGTACCCGTGATCGCACCCAGCAGGCACATCCCCGCCGCAATGCGCGAATGCAGGGCGATGCCCAGCAGGATGATGTAGCCGGTGATCCAGTTGTCCTGGAAGAAGATCTGGCCGACCGACGCGCCGATGCCCATGTACCAGGTGGGCAGCACATACGGCGCGACGTATGAGAACTGATCCGGCGACACCGGCTTGGCCATGGGACCGGCCTCGATGGCGTCGAACTTCAGGATGGCGAACAGGAACAACCAGCCGATCAGCACAAACGGCATCGTCAGCGGCGCCACCTTGTGCGGGCCCAGCAGCGCGGCCAGGCTGGCGAAGGCCAGGGTGCTCATGGCCGCGCCACAGACCAGGTAGACGAACATCGCAACGGACGGGACCGCGCCGGTCTGGAAGTCTTCACTGGTGAACGCAATCAGCGCGAGTGCCACCAGCGCGCCGTTGAAGCCGAACAGCCCATCGCGGACCAGCCCGCGGTCGGCCTTGAGGACGACCGCCGTCAACGTGCTGGCCAGCACGCCGACCACGCAGATGGCGGCGTAGATCCAGGAGTTGAACGCGATGCCCAGCAGGATGACCAGGCCGCTCCAGGGGTTGTTCTGGAAGACGACCTGGCCGATCCCGCGCAGTGTCCAGCTGGCCACGTTCATCGCGCTGGCCTAGAACAGGAAGTAGCGCTGGGCCATGGGCAACACATCCACGGGCTCGCAGGTGATCAGCTCGCCGTCCACGCGGACCTGGTAGTTCTGCGGGTCGACCTCCAGCTTGGGGGTGAGCCCGTTGTGGATCATGTCCTTCTTGCGCAGCGAGCGGATCCCCTTGACCGCTACCAGGTGCTTGTTGAGCTTGAGCTTCTCGCCGATGCCATCGGCCAGCGCGCTGCGGGAAACGAACGTGACCCCGGTGGAGGCACCCGCACGGCCCATGCCCGCGTACATGGGCCGGTAATGCACCGGCTGCGGCGTGGAAATGGACGCGTTCGGGTCGCCCATCGGCGCCACCGCGATCATGCCGCCAATCAGCACGGCCTTGGGTTTCACCCCGAAGAAGTCGGTCTTCCACAGCGCGAGGTCGGCGCGCTTGCCGACCTCGATCGAGCCCACCTCGTGCGCCAGGCCGTGGGTGATCGCCGGGTTGATCGTGTACTTGGCCACGTAGCGCTTGACCCGGAAGTTGTCGTTGCGCGCGTTGTCTTCGGGCAACGGCCCGCGCTGCACCTTCATCTTGTGCGCGGTCTGCCAGCAGCGCAGCGTGGTTTCGCCGATGCGTCCCATCGCCTGCGAGTCCGAGGACATCATCGAGAACACACCCATGTCGTGCAGGATGTCTTCGGCGGCGATGGTCTCGCGGCGGATCCGCGACTCGGCAAAGGCGACGTCCTCGGGCACCTGCGAACTGAGGTGATGGCACACCATCAGCATGTCCAGGTGCTCGTCCACGGTATTGATCGTGTACGGCCGGGTCGGATTGGTGGACGAGGGCAGGATGTTCTCTTCCCCGGCGGCAGTGATGATGTCCGGCGCATGGCCACCGCCGGCGCCTTCGGTATGGAAGCTGTGAATGGTGCGGCCCTTCATGGCGGCGAAGCTGTCGCGCACGAAGCCGCTCTCGTTGAGCGTGTCGGTGTGGATCGCGACCTGGATGTCTTCCTCGTCGGCCACAGTCAGGCAGTTGTCGATGGTCGCCGGGGTGGTGCCCCAGTCTTCATGCAGCTTCAGCCCGATCACGCCCGCGCGGATCTGCTCGCGCAGCGGCTCGGGCTGGCTCGCATTGCCCTTGCCCAGCAGGCCGATGTTGAGCGGCAGCACATCGGCGGCCTCCAGCATGCGGTGGATCGCCCACGGTCCGGGCGTCACCGTGGTAGCCAGGGTGCCCACGGTGGGGCCGGTGCCGCCGCCGACCAGCGTGGTGGTGCCGCTGGCCAGTGCCTCGTCGGCCTGCTGCGGGCAGATGAAGTGGATATGCGTGTCGATGCCACCGGCGGTGACGATGTTGCCTTCGCCGGCGATGACGTCCGTACCGGGGCCGATCACGATGTCCACGCCGGGCTGGATGTCCGGATTGCCGGCCTTGCCGATGCCGGAAATGCGCCCGTCCTTGATCCCGATGTCGGCCTTGATGATGCCCCAGTGGTCGAGAATGATCACACTGGTAATGACCACGTCGGCCACCTCGCTGGCCAGGCGTTGGCCCTGGCCCATGCCGTCGCGGATGACCTTGCCACCGCCGAAGATGACCTCTTCACCGTAGATGGTGCGGTCTTCCTCGATCTCGATGATCAGCTCGGTGTCGGCCAGCCGTACACGGTCGCCCTTGGTCGGGCCATAAAGATTCGCATAGGCGTCGCGGGTGATGGTAACCATATGCCTGCCCCTACAGTTTGCCCATGATCAAGCCGTTGAACCCATAGACCTCGCGCGCTCCAGCGAGCGCCACAAGCTCCACCGTGCGGTCCTGGCCCGGCTCGAAACGTACTGCGGTGCCGGCAGGGATGTTCAGACGGAAGCCGCGGGCCTGGTCGCGATCGAACAGCAGTGCCGTGTTGGTTTCGAAGAAGTGGTAATGCGAGCCGACCTGGATGGGACGGTCGCCGGAATTGCTCACCTGCAGGCTGCGGCGTTCGCGTCCCTGGTTGAGCTCGATCGATCCTTCTTCGATGAAATACTCTCCGGGAATCATGGCAGGCACCTCACGGGATCGGATTGTGGACGGTGACCAGCTTGGTGCCGTCCGGGAACGTGGCTTCCACCTGGATGTCGTGGATCATCTCCGCCACGCCTTCCATCACATCGCTGCGGGTCAGCAGCGTGGCGCCATACGACATCAGGTCGGCTACGGTCCTGCCGTCACGCGCGCCCTCCACCACCGCTGCGGAAATCAATGCCACCGCTTCGGGGTAGTTGAGCTTCACGCCCCGCGCCTTGCGTCGTTCGGCGACCAACGCCGCAGTGAACAGCAGCAGCTTGTCTTTTTCACGTGGCAACAGGTCCATGGCTCTGCTCTCGTTGGTTGTCTCAGGTCGCCCAGATGCGCGGTGCGACGCCGCCCTTGCCGATACCGCCCTCGCGCAGCACGTGCCACGCCCTGCGGAACAGCGACTTGGCCTGCGACATGTGGTCGCCCAGATAACGGCAGACCACCACGCGCTCCAGCGCGCTCACCGAGAACACATGCTGCGCGTCCTCGCCGAGTGTGTCGCGGACACGCGCGGCCGCGTCTTCAATGGACGGTCCGGCGTACACCAGCGTGCCCATGATCGGTTGGCCTGCCAGCACGAAGGGCTGGTCTTTCACCGCCTCCGGCCCTGACACGCAGAAGCGTTCGAACCAGATCGGTTCGCCGTCGCGCACGATCTCCACGCACTGCCGGAACGTGCCTGCGCCGAAACGTTCGCCCGCAGCTGGCCGTCCGAAACTTACGAAGTCCCAGCCGATATACACGGCATCAGCCGCGAGCACGGCCTGGGTCTTCATGGAGGCGGTGGCACCGGCGAACACGATGGTCTCCTGGGGAAGGTACTCACAGACCGCTCCAGCGGCGACGTCGATGCGAACCTGCTGCATGCTGGTCCGTTCTTCGCTGCGGTAGAACTTGGTTGCGCCCGGTGTAGTGAGCACCGTCCGCGCCTGCTCGGCCAGGTGGCAGTCGATCACCAGCTGGTCGCCACCGGCAATGCCACCGGGTGGGTGCAGTATGTACACATGTGCGGATCCGTCGGTTTCTGGATAGAACGCGCGCTGCACAGCCAGTGGCCCAACATGCTGGCGTCGCATGAGGCGGGTCTTGCCTTCCTGGTGCTCGAACCACAGCTCAAGCTTGCCACGCCAATCGTTCGCAGCCATCAAGGACTCCCTGTGACTTGCAGGCCAACGACGCATTCGAACCAACTGCGCTAGAGTAGATTCATTGGACACCCGTCATGTTCAGCCGGAGTGAAAGATGCTTAAGGCCATCGCGGTAGAAGACGGTTCCATCGAACCCGGCTGGTTGCCCCGCGTTTCACTGGGCACGCTGGTGCTGAGTTACGACGAACGGCATGTGCGCCGGCGCGCGCTCTCACTGCCGAGCGGCGAGAAGATACTGCTGGACCTGCCTGAACCGGTGGTGCTCGCATCCGGCGCGCAGCTGCTGCTGGAAGACGGCACCGTGGTCCACATTCATGCAGCAGAAGAAGAACTGCTGGAAGTCACCGCGAAGAACCCGCTGCACCTCACCGAACTGGCGTGGCACATCGGCAACCGGCACCTCGCCGCCGCCATCTATCCCGACCGCATCCTGATCGCGCGCGACCACGTCATCACCGCCATGCTGGAAGGCCTTGGTGCGAAGGTGCGCGAAGTCAATGAACCGTTCAGTCCCGTGCGCGGTGCCTACAGCCACCAGCATTCGCATTCGCACGGACATACGCCATGAGCTCACAACATGGTCCCCTGCGCATCGGTATCGGCGGGCCGGTCGGCTCCGGCAAGACCACGCTGACCGAGAAGCTGTGCAAGGCGCTGCGTGATCGCCTCTCCATCGCGGTGATCACCAACGACATCTACACCAAGGAAGACGCGATGATCCTCGCGCGTCGGCAGGCATTGTCCGAAGACCGGATCATGGCGGTGGAAACCGGGGGCTGCCCGCACACCGCCATCCGCGAAGACGCGTCGATCAACCTGCAGGCGATTGCCGAGATGAACCGCGCCTTCCCTGACCTGGACGTGGTGTTCATCGAATCCGGTGGCGACAATCTGGCCGCTACATTCTCACCGGACCTGGCCGACCTTACCCTCTACGTGATCTCGGTCTGCCAGGGCGAGGAAATTCCGCGCAAGGGCGGGCCAGGCATCACCAAGTCTGACTTCCTGGTCATCAACAAGAGCGACCTCGCGCCGTACGTGGATGTTGATCTCGAGGTGATGCAGCGCGACGCGCTGAAAATGCGCGGCACCCGTCCGTTCGGCTTCACGGACCTTTCCAGAGGAAAAGGGCTGGATGAAATTGTCGACTTCATCATGGAAAACGGCGGGCTCCGCGCCTGACGCGGTGACGTCGGGCGATGCGACCGCGTTGCCCGATTCCACGGTCGAGGTGGCGCAGCTGTTCGGCTTCGACAGCGGCATGCGCGTACCCGCCTATGCAGAAGCAGGCGCGCACGTACCAGAGATCGATCCGGACTACGTATTCCATCGCGAGACCACGCTGGCCATTCTCGCCGGCTTCGCCCACCGGCGCCGGGTGATGGTCTCGGGCTACCACGGCACCGGCAAGTCCACCCATATCGAGCAGGTTGCGGCGCGGCTGAACTGGCCGTGCGTGCGCATCAACCTGGACAGCCATGTCAGCCGCATCGATCTGATCGGCAAGGACGCCATCGTGATCCGGGACGGCAGGCAGGTCACCGAGTTCCGCGATGGCATCCTGCCGTGGGCCTACCAGAACAACGTGGCGCTGGTACTCGATGAGTACGACGCCGGTCGGCCGGACGTGATGTTCGTCATCCAGCGCGTGCTGGAGTCCTCCAGCCGGCTTACCCTGCTCGACCAGGCGCGCGTGCTGTTGCCGCACCCCGCATTTCGCCTGTTCGCTACCGCCAACACGGTAGGGCTTGGCGACAGTACCGGCCTGTACCACGGCACGCAGCAGATCAACCAGGCGCAGATGGACCGCTGGTCGATCGTGGCCGCGCTCAACTACCTGGCGCAGGACGATGAAGTGGCGATCGTGCTGGCCAAGGCCAGGCACTACCGCAACGATGCGGGGCGCGAGACGGTGGTGCGGATGGTGCAGGTTGCGAATCTGACCCGCGCCGCATTCACCAACGGCGACATCGCCACGGTGATGAGCCCGCGCACGGTCATTACCTGGGCCGAGAACGCGGAGATCTTCGGCGACATCGCGTTTGCCTTCCGGATCACCTTCCTCAACAAGTGCGACGAACTGGAACGCGGCATCGTGGCGGAGTTCTATCAACGCGTCTTCGGCGAGGAGTTGCCGGAGTCGATAGCCAACGTGCAGTTGCGTTGACATGAACGCGAAGCATGGGCCGGCACAGGATGCGGTCCGGCTGGCCCTGGACGCATGCTCACGCGCCCTTGCAGGTGACCGCATCGTTGAACAGGCCGCTCCGCGAAGCAGTGTCGCGCTGACCCGGCTTGCCGTCACCCGAGGCATCAGCGATGCGCGTGCGCTGCGCCGGGCTCACCATGACGCGCGCATCCATGAGGACATGGCACCGAAGAACCCACAGGCGCGTGCGCTGTACGACGCGTTGGAGAACGTTCGCATTGAAGCCGTGGGAGCCGTTCGCATGCGCGGCGTAGCGCGAAACCTGGCTGCTGCATTGGAGAACGCGCTGGACGAGCGCGAGGCGGACGCAACGACGGCGCTTGCGCTGATCCTTCGAACGCGGCTGACCAGTGAGCCGTCGCCAGTGAGTGGAGCGGCGGCACTCGCGAAGCATGGTGCGTGGGTGCACGACCAGTTCGAAAATATGCTGCAGGAACTTCCATACGTTATGTACGAGCAGTCCAGCTTCGCACGTGTTGTCACCAGGCATCTGGATGCACTGACGGTCGATGTGTTGCTGGAAGCGCACATGGATCGCGCACCTTTGAACAACGCGGGCACCACGTGCACGGGTAACGCTGGCCAGAACAACGTGGCACGTGATGAACAGCGTGAGCACGTCGAAGAGGCGACCGGCTTGGACGAGCCCGCCGTTGCAGATGCGCCTTCACCCCCGGACAGGCGGGATGGACAGCCATTGAATCCGGCACGACTACGCGCGGCGAGCGGAGCGGTGGCCGCTGAGACCGGCTATCGCGTCTTCACCACCGAATTCGATCAGACTGCAAACGCGTGGGACCTTCGCACTCCGCAGGAGCTGCAGCGGCTGCGCGGTGTGCTGGACCGGCATCGCGCCGTGCACCGCGTCACCGTAGGGCGGCTGGCGGCGCGACTCCAGCGGCATCTGATGGCACGCCAGCAGCGCGACTGGGCGTTCGACCTCGAAGAAGGCGAGCTGGACACCGCCCGGGTTGCGCGCATCATCATCGACCCGACGCAGCCGCTGTCGTTCAAGCAGGAGCGCGAGAGTCGCTTCCGGGACACGGCGGTCACCCTGCTGATCGACAACTCCGGCTCCATGCACGGTCGCCCCATCGCCGTGGCTGCGGTCTGTTGCGACATCCTTGCCGCCACGCTGGAGCGCTGTGGTGTCAGCGTTGAGATCCTCGGCTTCACCACAGGCGCATGGAACGGTGGACAGCCACGCGAGACGTGGTTGAAGGCAGGCAGGCCCGCCGCACCCGGTCGCCTCAACCAGACCCGCCACATCATCTACAAATCCGCGCGGCAGCCGCTGCGTCGCGCCAGAAGCAGCCTCGGCCTGATGCTCTGCAGCGATCTCCTGAAGGAGAACATCGACGGTGAGGCCCTGCTATGGGCACACCAGCGCCTGCTCGCCCGACCCGAGCAACGCAGACTTCTCATCGTCGTATCCGACGGCGCGCCCGCCGATGACGCCACCCTTTCAGCCAATCCACGTGACTACCTTGAGCGCCACCTGCGCGCGGTGATCGACATGATCGAAAAGCGCTCGCCCGTAGAGCTGGTGGCGATAGGCATGGGCCATGACGTTGGCAGGTACTACGCGGGTGCAGTAACCATCCGCGAGCCGGAGCAACTGGCAGGTGCGCTGACAGATGAGCTCGGCGGGCTGCTCGTGCAACGCGCCGCCCGTTGACATCACTGCGCCGGCGCCGGCGCCACATCCAGCCGCAGCACCAGGTAACGCATGAAGAACTGTGTGATCGGCCCCACGCACAGTGCGAACACCACCGTCCCCACACCGGCAATGCCACCCAGGGCGAAACCTAGCGCCAGCACCACCAGCTCGATGCAGGTGCGGACCCGCTGGATGGACCACCCCGCACGCCGGGCAAAGCCGGTCATCAGGCCATCGCGCGGGCCGGTGCCCAGTTGCGCGCCGACGTACAGCGCTGTGGCGATCGCGCAGACCACTACGCCGGTGAGCAGGTAGAGCCAGCGCAGCCCCAGGGCCTCAGGCGCGTCGAAAAACTGCAGGTTGATGTCGGTGAACGGCCCCAGCAGCAGGGTGTTGGCCAGCGTGCCCAGCCCGGGCATCTGCCGCAGCGGTATCCACAGCAGCAGCACCACCAGCGCCACCAGCACCATGATCGTGCCCAGCGACAGCGGCAGGTGCCGCGCGGCGCCCTCGTGGAACACCACCCACGGAGAGCCGCCGAGCGTGCTGCGCATCAGCAGCGCGTTGGAAATGCCGTACAGATACAGCCCGACCAGCAGCCGTACCAGGCGTTCGGGCAGTCGGCCCGCACGGAGCTGGGCGAGAGGGCCGAGATTGGCCAGTCCAAGCGGAGAGGTGTTCAGGTTCATGGGGCCAGTATCTCGACAAGTGGCACTTCCACGTAGAGCCAGTTCAGCCATAGTGGCCCCATGAATCGCGCCCTGACTCCCCAGCACCTGGCCACCCTGGTTGGCCAGTTCCCGCGCAAGCCGGCATATCGCGGCCTGCGCCAGGTCCTGCAGGAACTCATCGGCGACGGGCGCATTCCGCTCGACACCCGCCTGCCGAGCGAGCGCGCGGTCTCCGTGCAGCTCGGGGTGTCCCGCAACACAGTCACGCGCGCCTATGCCGACCTTGTGGCTGCCGGTTTCGCCAGCACCCGCCACGGCGCCGGCACGTTCGCCGCAGTGCCCGCCGAACGCCGTCGCGCGCACGACCACGCACTGCGTTCGGTGGCCAATCCGCACGACCCGGAGGGCAGCATCGACCTCACCTGCGCGTCCACCACGGCCATACCTGGCATAGGCGCTGCCTATGAGCGCGCCATGGAGCGATTGCCCGGATACCTGGGCAGCGATGGCTACCGTCCCACCGGCCTGCCCGCGCTGCGTGCCCTGATCGCCCAGCAGTTCGCCCAACGCGGGCTGCCTACCGATCCCGGCCAGATCATGGTGTGCTCAGGCGCATTGGCCGCCACCGCCGTGGTGGCGCGGGCGCTGTCGCGTCCCGGCGACCGGGTGATGATCGAATCGCCGGTCTACCCCAACGTCATCGAAGCGCTTCGGCTGGGCGGCGCGCGGCTGGTGGCCTCTCCCATGGGCGACGCGCTGGGCGAAGAAGGCTGGGACCTGGACGGCGTCGCCGCCACCCTTACCCAGACCCGGCCGCATCTGGCGTACCTCATTCCCGACTTCCAGAATCCCACCGGCTTCCTGATGCGCGACGACCAGCGCGCACGCTATGCCGCCGAACTGAAGGCCACGCGCACCGTCCCCATCGTCGACGAGTCGTTGCAGGCACTGTCGCTCACAGACGCGTCAATGCCGCTGCCGTTCGCCGCGCATGCCCCGGAGACGATCACCCTGGGCAGTGTGTCCAAGCTGTACTGGAGCGGTCTGCGCGTGGGCTGGATCCGCGCGCCGCAGGGAATGATGGACAAGCTCATCAAGGCACGGCTGCAGTTGGACCTGGGCACCGCCCTGTTCGACCAGCTGGTGGTGACCGAACTGCTGCAGGACGGAGCGTTGATGGCCGCCCGCCGCACCCAGCTGCGCGAGCGCCGCGACGCGCTGGCCAACGCCATCATCGAACACCTGCCGGAGTGGCGCTTCCGTCTTCCGCAGGGCGGCATGACGCTGTGGCTGCAGCTGCCTGCCGGCACCAGTGCCACCCAGTTCGCGACCCGCCTGGAAGCTGCCGGCGTACACATCCCGCCCGGCCCGATGTTCAGCGTGGAAGGTGGCGGCGACCAATGGCTGCGCATCCCCTTCGTGCGGCCGGAGGCGGACCTGATCGAAGCCGTGCGGCGCATCGCTGAGGTCTGGTCGAGCGCCCCGTTGCGCCCATCCGCGCGCAGGCAGGGTGCACAGGTCGTGATCCTCTGATTGGTTCACCGCGCTCAACACGCCGTTTCCCGTCCACCGTCTACCGTGCGTCCACGCGCCTGCCTATCGTGCTCCGAACCCCCACGTTCCGGAAACACCATGCAGACCCTCCATGGCAAAACCGCCCTGATCACCGGCGGCAGCAGCGGCATTGGACTGGCGACCGCGAAGCTCTTCGCAGCACAGGGCGCCCAGGTCATCATCACCGGGCGGCGAAAAGACGTCGTTGACGCCGCAGTGGCCTCCATCGGCAGCGCGGCCACGGGCCTTGTTGGAGACGTCGCGGACATCGCCCACCACGACGCAGTGGCGGCGGAGCTGAAGCAACGCTTTGGCGGCCTGGACATCTACATGGCCAACGCCGGCCTGAATACCATCAACGACTCGGCCCAGGTCAGCCCGGACGAATTCGATGCCCAGTTCAGCGCCAATGCGCGCGGCGTGTTTTTCGGCGTGCAGAACATTGCGCCGATCATGCGTGACGGCGGCGCCATCATCATCACCAGCTCGATCGCCAGCCAGAAGGTGCTGGACGGCCACGCCGTGTACGCGGGTTCGAAGGCCGCCATCGAAGCCTTCGCGCGCAGTTGGATGGTCGAGTTCCGCGCACGCCGCATCCGCGTCAACGTGCTCAGCCCGGGTCCGGTCAACACCCCCATCCTGGACAAGCTCGGCATCCCGCCGGAACAGCGAGGTGACTTCGAACAGCAGGTCGCAAGCGCCATCCCATTGGGCCGGCTTGGTGAGCCGGAGGAGCTGGCCAGCGCCGCACTCTTCCTGGCCTCGGACGCGGGCAGCTTCGTCAACGGCGTGGTGCTGCGCGTGGATGGCGGGATGTCGGTGCTGTAGGCACGTCAGATTTCCCTGATACTGCGGCTTCCGCGAACCCGCTAGCATCGGACGCCAACGCCCATCACGATGGCCTACCGATGACAAGCATCAAGGCAATGAAGCTGTTGTTCGCCGGGTTGATCCTGGCAGCTGGAGTGTTCGTAGTCGGCTACCACGGCGGCAAGCAGTTGGCGAAGGCTGAGATCGCCGCGCAGACGTTGACCACGCAGAAGTGATGAAGCGTTGACGGCAGGCGTGCGTTACCTGCCCGCGCGGTCTCCCTGCTCAATGCCAGACGCATCCCGTGGCTTCGTCGAAGCTGGGGACGACAGGTTCTTCAGAACCGACTTGTCGATCCTGGCGGCGACGCCAACGCTGCGCCCAGCCAGATTCACCACTTGGTACTGCACCGCGACACCCAATACCTGGGTGGCTTCGGCCATGTTCAATCCATGGCTTCCGCGCAACCACTGCAGCATGCCGGAGGTAGCCAAGCGCAGCGCGTCGTCACTCGAGCCGCCCTGACCCAACGTCATGATCTGGGTTGGCGACTCCACGCGCGGGGTGTTGATCGAGTGCTGTTTCAGCAGTTCCACCTTCACCACCACATCCAGCGAGGTTTCCAGCGCCCACTGCGTGGTCTCACCATCGCCCTGCAACGCGTGGCCGTCGCCCAGGTACAGCAGTGCACCGGGCTGCTGCACCGGCAGGTACACGGTGTTGCCCTCAACAGCCGCGTTGAAATCCATGTTGCCGCCGAACTCAACCGTGTCGCCGGTAGAAAACGGCGGGTAACCAAAACCGGGTGCCACGGCGATGCCGCCCAGCATCGGCTTCACCGGGATCTCGAAGTTCTTCAGCCCGCCCGTGGCCCCCTGCGGGCGCGCAACGCCTTTGACACGGTCCAGCTCCCAGCGGGCGGGCTGGCCAAGGGAGGCGGTTCATGCCGTGAACGCATGGGTGATGCGTCTGTCCCGATGGTTGGTATCGGGCTGGTCGCTCTGGCCGCGCATCTTCGCGTCATCGATCTGGCCCTCGAAATGATAGGCCTGCCCCTGTGAATCCCTGGCAGTGAACTGCAGTCGCCCACCACGCAGTGACCCGGTGACCGGATCGGCGTCGAGCTTGCCGCTGACCTGTTCACCTTGTACGTCCATGTGCAGGGTCTGGTAATTGGTGCTGCCCCACCAGTCGGTAGCTACGACCCACTGCTCGGCGGCAAGGGCTGGCAACGGCAGCGCCGCCAGCAGCAGGAACAGCTTGGGAGCGAAGGGCATTGCGGAGCTCCATGCAGACCGACAAGGCAGGTTCCGGGAACTTATGGAGGGTGGGGAGGCAGCAGCAGTGTCAAACGTAACGACGGCTTTGCGCACAGTATTCCCGATCAGACAAGATTCCCCTTTCCAATGCCTTCGGCCAAGATCGACCGATCCAGACAGAGGGCAGCGGGAATGAATGCATGGATCTACCTGGCGGTGGCGATCCTCAGTGAGGTCATCGCCACCAGCGCATTGAAGGCCAGCGAAGGCTTCTCCAAGGTGGGGCCTTCCATTCTGGTCGTGCTCTTCTACGGCGTGTCCTTCTATTGCCTCTCGCAGACCCTCAAGAGCGTTCCAGTCGGGGTGGCCTACGCCATCTGGTCCGGCGTCGGGATCGTGTTCATCACACTGGTTGCCTGGGTCCTGCATGGTCAGAAGATCGACCTGTGGGGCGTGATCGGCATGGCGATGATTACCGGCGGCGTAGTGGTCATGAACACGCTCTCCAAGACGTCGGGCCACTGACGAGGAAGATGTATGGTTCAGGGAAAAGCCGTTGAGCTGCGCCAGTCCACCGGACACACTGGCTTCCAGACCACCAACTGACGTATCGGAATCTGCATGTTGAGGCGGCCCCGCGTTCTACTGGTTGAAGACCAGCTGGACCTGCGCGATCTGATTGGTAATGCACTGGCGGACCATGGCGTTGACGTCGTCCTGGCAGAGGACGGCCGATGCGCCGAGGAGCTGATCAGGCTTCATGGCGATTTCGATGTCGTCTTCAGTGACATTGAGATGCCGAACGGCGTATCGGGAATTGAACTGGCCGAAACCGTGGCACGCCACCTGCCCCAGGCGCAGGTGATCCTGGCCTCGGGTTACGCCCGCAGCCAGCTGCCGCCGCTGCCGGAGGGCGTCACCTTCCTGTCCAAGCCCTATCGTCTCAAACAACTCATGGCGCTGTTCAATGCTGTCACGCGCGCCGAGGGTGGAAGCAACGCTTCAGGAACCGATCCGTTCGTTTCGACACCGGGATAGCGCATGAAAGAGTCCGTCGATGTGTTCACTGCCCTTCGCGACCTGCTGCTCCCCTATCGGCAACGGCTCCTCATCGTCCACGATCAAGACGGCCACTTCTACGCCAATTGCCAGAAGCCCGACGTCAAAGGAAAAGCCCAGTTCTTTGGTGCGGTAAAGGCGTCAGGGCGCAAGCAGGTGCTGCATTTCATGCCGGTGTACGACTTCCCGGAGCTGCTGGACAACATCAGCCCTGCACTGAAGAAACGCATGCAGGGGAAGTCGTGCTTCAACTTCGATGCCTGCGATGCTGCCGTGATGGATGAGCTGAAGCAGGTGATCGAGCAGGGTGTATCGCGTTACGAAGGCGCAGGTAAGCTTTAAGCCGCCGCTAGATCCATGATCCGTTGATGACAGCCTCGATTCGGTGTCCGTCCGGGTCCATCAGGAAGGCCGCGTAATAGTGGTCTCCATAGTCGAGGCGTACGCCAGGAGCGCCGTTGCAGGTGCCACCGACGTTCAGCGCGGACACGTGGAAGTCCTGCACGGCTGCACGCGATGGCGCTGCAAAGGCAAGGTGGAAGCCTTCCCCGGGCGGCTGCGCATTCTCCCGCAGCTTCAGGCATAGCAGATCCTCGTCGTCGACCAGCCCGTACCCGACCGCCGTTTCATCTTCGAAGACGCGACGGAAACCCAATGCGCCCAGGGCGGCATCGTAGAAGCGCGCCGATAGATCGAGATCGCGGACGCCGATGGAGATGTGGTGGAGCATCGACGATTACCTTGATCAGAAGCGTTCTTCTACCGCGTATGAATTCTAAATTACGCTTTGCATGCAGGAACATCCGCGGGCGCAGGACTCATGTAGGTTACCTGTCCCGCACAGACTTGAAAAGCGAACGAGATGCTGGCCACGCCGGGGTCTGGAACGCTGGCCGTGTGCATGACCTTGCCGTCGGGCGAGAGCAACTTGATGCGGGCGCCATCCGGACTGCTCGGGTTGCCCGGCGTCGTCAGCTCAAGGGTAAAGCCATCGGAGAGCTGAACCGTGGCGGCTTCGCGAGACGGTAACTGAAGGTCAACGGCGACTGCCGGCAGTGCATCCCGCTGCAGGGTGCCGGTGAACTGCACCCTTTGCGGAGCAGCCGCAGACGAAGAGAACGAAACGCAACAAAGGGACAGTAAAGCGGCTGCGACCTTCATGGTGCACCTCCAATGTGTGGGATATCCGTTCTTGATCAGGGCTTCAATGCCGCAGCGTAACGGTCTGCCGCATTTTCGAAGCCGCCATTTTCTGTTTCCACCCGCTTGAAGAATGACTCGTCGAGGTCACTGAACGGGTCAGTGTCATCATCGAAATCATCCCAGACCTTGTCCAGCGCATCCTCGCGCTCGGAGCGCTCACGAGGATACGTCGGACCAAAGACCTGCATCGCCTTGTCGATCAGCTCTGCGGTCTCTGGCATACCCAAGGCACGGAACGCCTGCACGCCTTCCGGCGCCAGCACGCCCGTGCTGTTGGAAAAGAACTGCTCGAACCCGCCGTTGTTGATCTCGGACTGGCACCAGTGCGCCGCGAACAGGACGCGTGATGCCTCGGGCGAGGCGGTGTACTGCTGGAGGAATACATCGCCACCGTCGTAGATCGATACGGTGTCCCAGATCGGCTCAACCAGCGTCCAATAGCCCACGCACACTCTCCAGAGGGGGCCGGAACGATGCGTCCGACCACCCGCGCAGCGTCGCCGCTGCCGCGCGGAGAATCAAGTGCCCTCAGGCGGCCATCCCGCCGGCGTTGTCCCGCAGTTCCTGCCGGTAGGTCCGGCTGCACGGCAAGGTGGTGCCATCGCGCAGGTGCACGCGCGCATCGCCGGTTTCCAGCGGCTCGATCGAGGCCACGTGCGGCAGGGCCACCATGTAGCTGCGGTGGATGCGTACGAAGCGCTGCGGGTCCAGCCGCGTTTCCACGCCAGCCAGGGTGCTGCGCAGCGGGTAGTCATGCCCGCGCACGCGCAGGTTTACGTAGTTGCCGGCGGCCTGCACCCACTCGATGTCGCTGGCGGCGATCAGGAACTCCCTTCCCAGCTTGCGCACCAGGAAGCGCTCCGGTCGATCCACCGGCTCCAGCGGCGGGCCCTGGTCCGGCGCGCTCAACAGGCTGACCTCGCCCCGCCAGCGTCGCATCACGAACCGGTAGCCTTCCATCACCAGGACGATGGAGATGAAGCTGCGCACGTCCTTGAGGTACTCGTAGGCCAGCTCGCGCGGCCAGGGGCCGAAGTCGTACTCCTGGCCGACCGTACGGTACGCCAGCATCCGCAGCGCCACCATGGCGGTTACGTGTACCAGGCACACGGCCATGCTCACCGGGATGTACTGGATCAGGCGCCGGCGCCAGTTGTCCCACAGCAGCGGGAAGCGGCGGGTGTACCAAGCCAGGAACGGGATGAGCACCAGCAGCCAGACCACCGCGCTGCTGGCCTCCCACACCACCGGCTTCCAGGTCTCGAAACCGGCGTTGAGCCGGCGCAGGTCGATCACCGTGGTGATGCTGTTGCCCAGCAGGTTGGTCCCCACCAGCAACACCCAGAAGCCCCACTCCACCCAACGCCGCCAGGGGAGATATCGTTCGTAGGGCATGGGATCGGGATGGGTCATCGGGAAAGTGTAGGCCGCAGGCCGGTGTCACACCATTCCGGTTCGTCCCCGTGGGTCTGCGGCTCGTCCCTCAGCCCTTGCGGGACGGCCCTTCGCGCTGGCGGGGCCGGGCGACTGGGCCCAGCGTAGGGCTACCTGCCAACTGGAGAGCACCCATGCAACGCCGATACGACCTGGACTGGGTGCGCGTCTGCGCCTTTGGCGTGCTGGTCCTGTACCACGTGGGCATGTACTACGTGACCTGGGACTGGCATGTAAAAAGCCCGAATGCCAGCCACGCGCTGGAGCCCTTCATGGTGCTGACTGCGCCGTGGCGGCTGTCGCTGCTGTTCCTGGTCTCCGGCGCAGCGACCGCCTTCATGTTCGGAAAGATCGACGCCAGGGCGGGGTCCGGCGGCAGCCGGTTGCGGCTGCTGGGGAGCCGCTCGTGGTTCCTGCTGGTGCCATTGATCTTCGGCATGGTCGTGGTCGTGACGCCGCAGTCCTACTACGAGGTGGTGGAGCAGCTGCCGGGTGGGTACCACCACGGCTACCTGACCTTCTGGGGCCAGTACCTTTCCGGCTACGAGGGCTTCTGCGACGCGGACGGCTGCCTGCGGGTGCCCACCTGGAACCATTTGTGGTTCGTTGCCTACCTGTGGGTGTACACGGTGGTGATCTGGCTGCTGTGGAGCCTGGCGCCCGGTGCGCTGCGGGCGATGGGACGGGGACTGGAGCGCATGCTCTCGGGGTACGGCGCTCTGATCTGGCCCGCCGTATTGCTGGCGGTGCTGCGGGTAACGCTTTCCGGTCGCTTCGAATCGACCCACGCGCTGGCGGGCGACTGGTACAACCACGCGCAGTACGGGGCGGTGTTCCTGCTCGGCTTCCTGCTGGCAAGAGCGGAGACGTTCTGGAACGTCCTGGCCCGCCTGCGTTGGACCGCGCTGATCCTGTGGCTCGCCAGCTGGGCAGGACTGATCGCCTACTTCGTGACCTATTACGCCGACGGTGAGCCGCTGCCGGCACTACGCCTGGTCATGCGCGCGGTGTGGGGCGTGAATCAATGGTGCGCCATCGTCGCGGTGCTGGGCTTTGCCCGGCATTGGAACCCCGGTGACAATCGCGCGCTGCGTTATCTCGTCCCAGCGGTGTTCCCGGTGTACATCCTGCACCAGACCATCATCGTGGTGGCCGCGCACAACCTGAAGCCGCTGGGTCTTGCGCCGCTGGTGGAGGGGCCGTTGCTGGTGGTGGTGACGTTTGCGCTGGCGTTCCTGTTCTACGAGGTGATCCGACGGCTGGCGTGGCTGCGGCCCTTGTTTGGTTTGAAGATGCGCGGGCCGACCGTCGCAGCGCCGCTGGCAAGCCGGCCGGCGTGCTAGCCTGCGCGGCTGCGCCCAACCTGTTGCCCGCCCATGCCCTCGTCCCAAGCCCGCGTCGCCACCCGGGACACCGGTTCTGCGTTTCGTACCCTGTGGCCGCTGCTGGTGGTCATGCTGTTCTTCCTCGGCAGTGGGTTCCTGGCCGGCAAGAACATCCAGACCATCCGCGAAGGCAGCGCGCTGGTCATCCGCTCGCAGGAGACGATGAACGCCATGGGCGACGTCCTCTCTGCGGTGCAGGACGCCGAGACCGGCCAGCGCGGCTACCTGCTGACCGGGGACGAAAGCTACCTCGAGCCCTATCGAACCGCGCTGGCCGTGGCCAGCACACGGCTGGAGGCCATGGAAAGCGCGCTCGCAGACGATCCCGCGCAAGGGGACCGGCTCAAGCTGCTGGCGCGCCGGGTCCAGGACAAGATGGACGAGCTGCACGAGACCATCGAACTGCGCCGCACCCAAGGGTTCGAAGCGGCCTTGGCGGTGGTCAATTCCAACAGCGGCAAAGCCGCCATGGACGACATCCGTGCGCGGCTCGCCTCCATGCGCGCGATCGAGCTCGACAAGCGGGCCCAGCGCCTGACGGAAATGGAGTCCGCGTACAACACGGCGCTGAGCTCGGGCACGGCCAGCGCGGTGCTGGGGACGGTACTGACCATCTTCATCGCCTTCCTGCTGCGCCGCCATACCCGCGCCCGCGAACGCGACGCCTGGCTGCAGCGCGGCCGGCTGGAGCTGGCCACCGCGACCGGTGGCGACCTGGACAGCGGTACGCTTGCGCGCACCAGCCTGGGCTTCCTCGCCCGATTCACCGGCGCCGAGGCCGGCATGCTGTTCGTACCGGAGGGCACCGGCTTCAGGCAGATCGGTGCAGTGGGCACCGCCTCGCCGGCCGATGCGCCCGAAGGCGGCGAGCTGCGCGGCAGCGGCAGTCTGCTCGGCCGCGCCGTGGACGAAAAGCGCGTGATCGTGGTGTCCGACGTGCCGCCGGGCTACTTCACCGTCGGTTCGGGCCTGGGCCAGGCCCAGCCGCGCCATCTGGTGATCGCACCCAGCGTCCACGAGGGCGAAACAAGCGGCGTCATCGAGCTGGGCTTCTTCGGTGCGGTGCCGGCCGAGGTGGTGGAGCTGCTCGAGCGCGCCTCCGGAGACATGGCTGTCGCCCTGCGCTCCGCCGCTTACCGCGCCAAGCTCTCCGAGCTGCTGGCCAAGACCCAGCGGCAGTCCGAAACGCTGCAGGTACAGAGCGAGGAGCTGCGCGTCTCCAACGAGGAGCTGGAAGAACAGAGCCGCGCGCTGCGCGCGTCCCAGCACGAGCTGGAAGAGCAGCAGGCCGAGCTGGAGCAGACCAACAACCAGCTGTTCGACCAGTCGCAGCAGCTGGAAGACGAGCGCGACAAACTCGCCCGCGCCAATGCGGCGATCGTGGCCGAATCCAACAACGTGCAGCGCGCCAGCCAGTACAAGTCCGAGTTCCTGGCCAACATGTCGCACGAGCTGCGCACGCCGCTGAACTCCGCGCTCATTCTCTCCAAGCTGCTGGGCGACAACCGCGACGGCAACCTCAGCGCGGAACAGGTGAAGTTCGCGCGGACCATCCACGCGTCCGGCACCGACCTGCTCAACCTGATCAACGAGATCCTGGACCTGTCCAAGATCGAGGCGGGCCACATCGAAGTGCACGCCGAGCGCTTCGGGGTGGAGAAGCTGCTGACCGACATCTCGGCGCTGCTGGGTCCGGTGGCCAACGAGAAGGGGCTGACGTTCGACGTGTCGGCGACTGCTGACTGCCCGGCAGTCATCGAGTCGGATCGCCAGCGCATCGAACAGATCCTCAAGAACCTGTTGTCCAACGCGCTGAAGTTCACCGAAGTGGGCGGCGTCAGCGTGGTCGCTTCGGCGACGCGCGACGGCAAGGTCGCGTTTGCGGTAACCGACAGCGGCATCGGCATCGCACCCGAACAGCAGTCGCGCATCTTCGAAGCGTTCCAGCAGGCCGATGGATCCATCAGCCGGCGCTACGGCGGTACCGGCCTCGGGCTGTCGATCTCGCAGGAGCTTGCGCGCCTGCTTGGCGGCGACATCAGCGTGGAAAGCGAGCCCGGCAAGGGCAGCTGCTTCCGCCTGGTGGTCGCGGCCCGCTTGGCCAACACGGAGCGTCCTACGGCACCTGCAGCGGCACCGGTAGCCGTGCCTGCCACGTTGGCCCCTGCCCGCCCGTCCAAGGCACCGGACATGCGTACCTCGACGCCCAGCGGCACCGGTCGCGGGCTGATCCTGATCATCGAAGACGACATCGCCTTCGGCGAAATCGTCAGCGACCTGGCGCAGGAGATGGGCTTCAGGGCGCAGGTAGCACGCACCGCGAGCGAAGCGCTCGCTGCAGCCCGCAGCGAGCTTCCGCACGCCATCGTGCTGGACATCGGCCTGCCCGACCAGTCCGGCCTCTCGGTACTCGACGTGCTCAAGCACGACATGCGCACCCGCCACATCCCCATCCACGTGGTCTCTGCGATGGACCATTCGCACAAGGCGCTGTCGCTGGGTGCGGTGGGCTATCTCGGCAAGCCGGCCACCCGCGAAGAACTCGCCGGCGTGCTCGACTCGCTGGAGCGCCGCCTGTCGCAGCGCCCGCGCCGGGTGCTGGTGGTGGAGGACGACGCCGTGCAGCTGGACGCCGTGCGCGAACTGCTGGCGGTAGCGGATGTGGAAACCATCGGTGCGCGCTCCGCATCGGAGTGCCTGCAGGCGCTCGAACAGCACAGCTTCGACTGCATGGTGCTCGACCTCACGCTGCCCGACGCCTCCGGCTTCGAGCTGCTCGAGCTGCTCACAGAGAAGAGCGTGCACGCACTGCCGCCTGTGATCGTCTACACCGGCCGCGTGCTCTCGCAAGCCGAAGAGATGCGCCTGGGCCGTTCCTCCAGTTCCATCATCATCAAGGGCGCGCGCTCACCCGAGCGCCTGCTCGATGAAGTCACCCTGTTCCTGCACAAGGTGGTCAGCGACCTGCCGGAATCGCAGCAGGGCATGATCCGCACCGCGCAGCATCGCGATACCGCGTTGGAGGGGCGCCGCGTGCTGATCGTCGAAGACGACGTGCGCAACATCTACGCACTGATGAATGTGCTGGAGCCGCATGGCTGCAAGGTCACCATCGCGCGCAATGGCCAGGAGGCCATCGACACGCTGACCAACGCGGTCGATGGCCCCGCACCGATCGAGCTGGTGCTGATGGACATCATGATGCCGGTCAAGGATGGCCTGACCGCCACCCGCGAGATCCGCCACGACGGTCGCTTCAGCAAGTTGCCGATCATCGCCCTCACCGCCAAGGCGATGCCCGACGACCAGCAGCAGTGCATCCAGGCCGGTGCCAGCGACTATGTGGCCAAGCCGCTGGACGTGGACAAGCTGGTGTCGCTTATCCGGGTGTGGTTGATGGCGTGAGTGCGGGCTAGGTGCGTGCCCTATCCGCCGGATGGTTGACGCCGTCCTCAACCGGTACGTCCGCAATGGCGAACGGATTGATGCCCTCCAGGCAACCCACGTTGAAACCGAACTGCTCCGGGTTTGAACGGCGCTGGTGATGCGTGTAGATCCCACAGATGCCACAGAAGTAATGCTTGGCCGCGTGGGTGTTGAACTGGTAAAGCTTCAGCTGTTCTGCACCCTTCACGACGTGCAGCCCGGCCAGGGGCACGGACGCCACCACCGCACCCTTGCGCCGGCAGATGGAGCAGTCACACCGGCGCGGGCTCACGATGCCATCGGGCAGATCAAGCTGAAGTTCCACCGCGCCGCAGTGGCAGGTGGCGCGGTGTCTGGGCTGGATGGGGACGCCGCCTACTTCCTTAAGCATCTTTCAGGTCTCCGGCGCACATGGAAAAACTTGCTTGATGCAAGCACGACCTCAGCTGGTCGCGCCCAATTGGCCATCCGTGGCTTGCCGCGACGCGCGCAGGTAGCGGCAGTACTTGCCGATGAAGATACCGGTGAATCCGCCGGACAGCAGCAGGTAGGCAGCGCTGAACGTGGCGTTCGCGCTCAGCGAAGGCGACACCGCCAGTGCGGACTCGAAGCCATACTTCACTGCGAACGTGATCAGCAGCAGCGGCAGCAGGGTGAAGTCCGCGCTGCGCCACAGCTTGCCCGTGGCCGGGTTCAGGGTCAGCGTGGCGCGACGCAGGAGCATCCAGCCGGTGCCCATGCCTGCAATGATGCCGACCAGCCACTCACCCCAGGCGACCCATGAAGCGCCGTAGCGCTGGCTGATCGACCACAGGCCCCAGACGGTGAACAGCGCGGGCACGATCGCCAGCTTGGCCAGCGAGGTTGCCCCGGGCTTCCTGGCGGCGATGCCACGGGTCAGCAGGAAGATGAGAAGCGCCCAGACCCAGATGGGGGTATGCGAGGCGAACTGCTGCAGCATGTTCATGGGACGTCCTTGGCTTCGATTGGGGCGCCGGTACAGCGCCGCGGTGTAGGCAGATTCTCCGATTACGCCCCCCGGGGGCCAAGTGACAGCTGTCAGCCATCGCGGCGTACACCCGGAGGTAGAGCCGGGCCCTGCCCGGCTGTCAGAGATCCGTCCGGAAGTGGAAGGAACTCACCGTAAGCCCCTCGCGGAAATAGAACCGGTGCGCCTGCGCGCGCTGCACCCCGGAGTCCAGGTGGAGCTGCACGCATCCCCTGGCCCGGGCCTCCTCCTTGAGCCAGTCCAGCAGTGCACGACCATGGCCCCGGGAGCGCTGGTGCGCGTCGGTACTCAAGTCATCCACGTACATCAGCGACCCGCCGGTATAGAGCATCTCGAAGATCCGGAAACCTCCCACGGCGCGCACCTCGCCGTCCTCGAACACCGCCGCCTGGCGATAGCCGCCTTCCATCATGCGCCGCACCGTGGCGAGGTAGTCTCCGGCTGCAATGTCCGGGCGAAGCTGACGCATGACATCGCGGGCGGCAAGAATCTCTTCATCGGAGCGCAATTCGGCAACGTTCATGGCAGATCGCCTCGTGTTGAAACAGCGGTGTACGTCGGACGTCGCAGGTAGCGCCAGGAGACAGCAAGCGCAACGCCGAATGTAATGAGCATCGACGCAATGACCCAGGGCCACAGTCGATTCAAGGTTGGTGGCCCATTTGCGATGGTCGGGTAGTAGTTGCTGTCGATCAGGACGAACGCATGCGGCAGGAACACCGTGATAATCGGCGTCGGCACAGGAGCGACCAGCAGTGTGGCAACCAAGGAGAACACCACGACAGCTGCCGTGCTGCGGACGGCCCGACGGCGCATGTAGCGTGCAAAGAGGTAGAACCCAAGCAGCAAGGGCGAGGACAGGATTGCCCAGAGCAAAAGCCAGAAGGGTATGGCGATCACAAGCTGCATGGGTGGATCCGCCGGGGGCCGCCGCCAGTCTACCTCCGCCGACGCCCGGGATTCATGTGCCCGTCTGCGCCCCGCCGCTTACAGGTACTTCAACCACGCGATATCACGCCGGGCCGCCTTGAAGCGGGAGAACCAGGCGGTCGGGATGTACAGCGGAATGATCAGCGCCACGTACCAGGCCAGCACCCAGCCGTAGTTCCCGACGCCGAACACGCTCCCCTGGTTTGGCCCCCAGAGGGCGAGGGCACCGTGGTAGAGCAGGCGCAGCACGCTGAGGTGGAGCAGGTAGAAGAACATCGGGGCGCCGCCGAACACCGCCAGCGCCGCCGAGATCCGGCCATCGCGCAGCAGCTCGAAGGCGGCCAGCAGCAGCGCACCCACGCCCAGCGTGAGCAGCAGGAACAGCAGCGAAGGCGGGTACTTGGTCAGCGCCAGGAAGCTCATCACCGTGCGCATCGGGTCGCCTTCCACCACGAACCACGGCGTATCGCCGTAACCGTTCCACAGGCGCACCAGGACGAACGCCAGCAGCATGACCACGCCCAGACAGATCAGCCGACGCCGGCGCACGGGAGCGGCGACACCCGGCGAGAACCACGGGCCAATGGCAAAGCCGAGCACGATCACGCCGATCCACGACAACACCGGGTAGGTGGTCTTGGCGACAAAGCCGAACGGAAGCTCGATGACATCACGCTGGTGCAGCATCGCCCACGGCGCGAACAGCGGATGACCCGGTTCCAGCCGGATGCCGTCAAGCAGGTTGTGGCCGCACACGATCAGCAGGCCACCGGCCAGCAGCAGCCGGCGCGGCAGGCCGATGAGCAGCGCCAGCACGATCATGCACACGCCGATGCACCAGATGACCTGCAGCCAGAAGGTGGGCGCGGCAATGCCCCAGTACAGCTCGGACAGGAAGAACACTTCAAGCGCCATCAGCACCAGGCCGCGCTTGATCAGATACATGCGGGTTTCCGCCAGCGTGTGCTTCGTGCTGAACAGGTAGGCAGAGATACCCGTGAGCGCCACGAAGATGGGGGCACACAGACTCACCGCCAGGCGCGCCCAGTACATCGCCGGCAGCGCCGTGGTGGCATCGATGGGATCGGCCACCGGTACATGCAGGAACCACGTCTCGCGCAGGTGGTCGAGCAGCATCAGGACCATGACGAAGCCGCGCAGCGCGTCGATGCTGTGCAGGCGACCCGCACCCGGCTTGGGGCCGAGGGGAGCGTTCATCCCCATCGGCATGGAAGTCGGGGTACCGGTCATCTGTTCTCCTGCGCGGGGAAAATGGACCGGAATGTTATAATATTCCAATAGCGCAGACAAACATTGAACGGCCTGCCCCGCTGAACCAACGCGGACGTGCGCCAGGCAACCTGCCCGGCGCACGTTGACCACTTCACATCAGGTGCGGACGCTCCGAACCGAACAGCAGGCGCTTGGCCCCTTCGCGCCATACCTGCGGGCACGACTGGCCGCGCACGACGGCTGCAACGGTATAGGCGTAGCCACGGTTGCTCGGGTTGACGTGGCCAAGCACGGCCTCGGCCTGCTGTACGGAGGCGTTCGCACGTACCGCATCGACGAACGCCACCATGCGCGCCGCCTCGTCCGGGTCGGTGGCCAGCACCTTCTCGCGCCATGCCGCTTCATCGCGGCCGTGCCGCAGCGCCAGCGCCCACATGCTCCAGGTGGAGTCCGTGTCCGCACCCGCCTCGGCCGGGAGACCCAATGCCTTCTCGGCCACGTCAGCCGACGCGCCATCGGACGCGGCAACGAGGCGAACCATGCGTGGCAACAGATCGGCATCGGCCTGCGCCAGGTCCAGCGCCTGCTTGTACTCGCCCCGCCCAAGCGGCAGATAGGCATCGTACGGTGAGCCGGTCGCTTCGCCGCTGTCGAGCGCCAGCATGTTGGTCAGGTAGGCCGACTGGGACGCCAGCGACTCAATCTCGCCCTGGCTGGCGCCGAGCATGCGCTTGATGCGTGCCAACTCCGGTGCCACGAACTCCGCCGTCTGTGGCGACATCGCCGACTTCGACAGGACTTCGTTGGCGCCGGCCCAGTCGCTGCGGGCGGCAAGCACGTAACCGGTCGCAAGCGCGAACCAGGGTTCCTGCGGCCAGCGGCGGTGTCCAGCGAAGAACGCCTCGTCCTGCTCCGGACCATCGGCCATGCAGCGCACCGCCAGGTAGGCCAGCCCTGAAGATGCGGGCTTGCGTTCGGACATCTGCCGCTGGCGATCACACACCGCCTCGTGCGCCTGGCCGTCGCCAAGCTCCTGCTCCATGCGCAGCGTTGCCACGTCTTCGGGATACCGGGTCAATCGATCTGCGATGAGGCCCGGCATGTTGTCGGAGTACATCGCCGCTGCAGAGAGCCAGGTTGTCAGGTGGCGCGACCCCGGTGCATCCCAGCGCGCATGGGCCATGACCATGGCCGCGCGCTGTTCATCGCTGTTCACGAAGCCCAGCTGCTGCTGCGGAGACAGATCGCCCATGGCCGTCAGCACCGAACGCGTACCGCCGCTCCCATGCTTGGTCGATATGGAGGTCGGAGGCGTTTCAAGCACGACGTCGGCGTCGGTGGCCGACCAGCGCTGCGCACCCAGCTTGCGGTCGGGGCCGCCCTCAGCACCGCCATAGACCGCCGTCCATTCCACCAGCGGCGCGGCACCCGCGACGTTGTACGTGAAGTGCGAACGGCCAGGCATGCGTTCACTGTCGAAGGACTCGATCAGCTGCCCGTCCGCGCTGTGCGTGACCACCTTGTGCGCGGTCCCCGGTGCCACGTCCACGGTGGCGCTCTGCTGGGGCTGCAGCGCGACCGTAGTGCCGTCGACGGTCACCCGCACCGCCGTGGCCAGGCCGTTGTACAGCGAGACCGTCGCGGTGCCGGTGTGCATGCCGAACACCAGCACGCCCACCACGATGGCCGCCGCAACCGACGCACGCACGATGCTGGCCGCCCAGCCGTCGGCGGTCTGGAATCGATCCCACCAGCCCAGCTTGGTCTGCAGCTTGCGCTCCTGGCCGGGGACCAGCACCGGGTAGCCCGTGGGAACCCGCGACGGCGTCGGTGCGGCCGGCGCCGCCTCGCCCGAATCCAGGCGCCCGACCACGGCGTCTTCGTTCGCCAGCAGCGCTTCCAGCGTCGCCGCGCGCAGCAGCGACAGCGCGCCGCAGGTATGCGCCACCCAACCGCCCGCGCGCTGCACCCAGTCGTTGATGTTCTGCTGCGACGGGCCGAGCAGGCCCAGCTCGCCCAGCGCCTGCGCCAGGGGCTGGCCACCGTGCTCGATCACGGTCGCGTCGACGACGCAGTCACCGGCGCGGTCATAGATGAATCCCAGGGCGCGTTGGACACGGTCCGCGTCGCCGAGCAGTCGGCGCATCTCCTTGTCGGAAACGCGCTTGTCGGCCGTCACCACGTGCAGCGTGTTGACGAAGACCCCGTACACATCGCGCAGGTCCGCTTCCACGTGCTCGCAGAAGTGCAGCAGGGCAACCTGCCCTTCCAGCACCGCCTCCCAGCCTTCGCTGCTGCGGCGCGCGGCAAGCCGGTGCAGGCTGCGGCATTCCTGGTCGTGCTGGACCACGGCCTGGCGCAGCGGCGCGATCTCCGCATCCAGGGCCGCAATGGCCGGGCCGAGGCGCCGGGCGTCCAGCACCTGGCCGCGCCAATGCACGCGGTTTCCCGACGCACGCAGGTGACCCAGGCGGGCAGCGTCCAGCGTGGCGCGCTCTTCTTCCAGCACGCGCAGCTGCTGCAGTGCCTGACCATGCCGGGCTGCATACAGGCCGGCGATGCGCTCGCGCACCTCGGTGTTGTCCAGTGGCGTGAGCGTACGCAGGAACAGCTCGGCGGGCGTGGCCACACCGCGCACGAACGAGCGCCGCAGGTAGGTTCCCTGGTAGCGCTGGTGCATGGCGCGGATGTCGAACTCGGCGTCGAGCCGGCTCAGCGTTTCCGCACCGTCGGCGAACGCCGGCGGCGTCTCGCGGAGCATGTCGCGGGTGATCTGGTGCCGGAGCGCGTCCGCATCGCGGAACAGCAGCATGGCAGGGCGTTCGTCGATGGCGGCCGCCACGTAACGTCGCTTCAGATTGTTCTCGCGGTCGGCGTTGGCCGGATGCGTGGACCACATCTGCGGCACCCGCACCATCGCACTGCGGAACACGCGATGCTGCTCGCGGTCGCTCTCCGGCAGCTGCGGTGGATCGGCATACAGCGGGTCGGGCGACACCCGGCGCAGGTTGGCCAGCATCCGCGTCTGCACCGCGAACAGGTCGGCCACGGCGCGACCGGCCTCGAACTCGCGCGAGGCGAAGGCGACCGACCGGTCCCAGGCTTCATCCGCCGCACCCAGCCGGTGCAGCGCGTGCACCAGTGCATCACTGCCAGCCAGCGAGGCGGCCACCAGATCGGCCTGGTACTCCATTTCGCGCGACAGGGCACGCTCGGACAGTGCGACCACACTGAAGGCGGTGTCCACCAGCGAGCGGATCGCCCAGACCACGAGCGACAGCAGCCAGCCCACCCAGGCGATGCGGAAGTCCGTGCGCGAAAGGCCGGCCAGGAAGGTATCCAGCGCATCGCGCCGGGCCACCAGCTGGCTGGCGATCTGGTGGGCCACGTACACCCAGCGCCCCACCGCCATCGTGCGCTGCGCGAAGTGGCCGAACTCATGGCCCAGCACCGCCTTGAACTCGGTCAGGTTCAGCGCATTGACCAGCGCCAGGCCGATGTCCAGGTTCTTGCGCGAGGGCAGCAGCAGGTTGAACAGCGAAAGGTCGTAGAAGACCCCGGCGTTGACCCGCGAGGACAGATACACCCGCTTGGGCCGGGGCGCGCCGGCCTCGTCGGCCAGGCGGTGCAGGAACGCGAACAGCTCGGGCTGATCGGCTGGCTTGAGCTCCAGCTCCTTGGAGGCCTGGCCACGCTTGAGGAAGATCAGCCCCTTGGCCATGAACGCGGCCAGGAACAGGGCGCACACGCCCACGATGATGTTCACCAGCGTATTGCCACCCTCGCCAGACACGAGCGTGCGGAGTACACGGAACGCGGTCCAGCCAAACCAGCCCATCAGGGCAAAGTAGGCGGCGGCGAAACTCAGCAGGCCGGCCACCGCAAGCCATGCATGGCGTCGGTACGCGGAGCTGGGTGCGGTCAACTGAGCAGGCACGGCCGAAGGCCCCGCCGGATAAAGCGAATCCAACATGATCATCCCCCTGTTGTAATGCCCCGCGCGGTCCCCCCGGACATGGCGCGGAACGTACCCGGCGTCATGCCCGGTCCCGGGGCGATTGTGCACTTTGTGGGGCGGGTGGGATATACCCCTGCTCAGATAATCAGCCGGAATGAATCTCGCCAGCGCAAGGAAGGTTCCTTACCCGAATCCAATCTGATGCGCGGTTCGAAGCCACGTCGCATCAGTGGGGCCCTTGAACCCAACCACCGCATCAACACCGCAGCGCGGGCACAGCGCGGTCTGACCCTGGTCCTCACCGTCGCACCATTCTTCAACAGCGCTCGGCGGAAACTCCGAAAAGCAGTAGTAGCAGGCCGCTACATCGCTTGCCAGCAGCGCTTCGCGGTGCATGGATGATTCGCAGGTTCTTACCACTGTGTCGTCTCCAAGGTTCGGAAGTGGAAACTGCCCGGGGACCTGTCACCGAATCAGGTCGAACTTGTCCACAGCGACGGCTATTGCCGTAACCACGCCAAGAGCCAGGTAGAGCCACGGGCGAGCCCTCGCTTCGGACGCATGCGGCTTTTTCGGGCGCATCATTCGCCACCACCCAATGCAAAGGACGACCGAAACGAAGCCAAAAAATCCGACAAGAAAGGCATCCATCTGCACTTCGTCCATCGGAAGGCCCAGCGCGATCATGGTCAGCAGGGAAACAATCAAGCTGGTAATAACCACCAGGGCACTCCACGGGGAGCCTTGGGAGACACTGACGCCTTGTTCGTACGCGAGGGCTGAGGCGACCAGGAACGGCCAGGCAAAACTCAATGCCCAGAATATGTTCGGTGAGCTCACTGGATTGCTCCATATCAGTCGGAGCAGGATCAAGGTAAAGAGCGCGCCCAACCCAGCTCTGAAGAACCTATTGCCCAACACTTTCATTTGCCATCCTGCCGCCGAAGCTGCAGCACGATAGCTGCGCCCACTTCCACGCGTTGTTCGACTGAAGGGACTGAGAGAACTGCGGGCGCAGAAACAGGGTGGACTCGGGCAATGGACGCGACTGCCTCGAAACTCGCCGGCTGCGATACCAGTATCGAGACGGCGTTGCCGGACGTCGAGCGCTTGTGATGCAGGAGTTCAGCGTATGAACAGGAGAGCGTCAGAATCTGGATAGCTGGGCGTGCTCCTCGAAACGTCTCAATCTCGACTTCAATGACACTGATGTCCATCTGGAGTCCCCGTCCATGATCCCAACAACTTCTGTCGTGCCAAAACCGCAGGCCCGCCAAGCAAGTGGATGTTCGCTACCGCATCCCGCACGTCGCCCCAACACACGCCCCACTCTCAACAAACCGAACCTCTGAATGCCCGGGATCTCCCGTCGGAGCCGCTACGCCGGGGGCCACGAAGAAGGTGGCCGAGTGAGCACCATACAGACCTGCGGGAATGGCAAACGGCTTCACCACCGTATAGCTGCGGTAAGGCACGCTTTGTCCCTTCATCGCATTGGCTCCTTCGATGCGCGGAATGTCCGGCGCCCCCATGTCTCGCCTCGCTGCCGCTTCCCAGGCGCGCAGGTCCGAGAGTGTCGTCGGGCGCAGGATGCCGCTGCGCATCGCCGCGTCGATACCGGCCTGCCCAGCGGGTGGGGTGTCCTTCAACTGGAAGTCTTCCACCGGCTTGGCCGAAGCATCGGTCACCAGCCGCGCCCCCGGCGGGATCTGGCCGATGATCGCCTTGCCATCGCGCGCCTCGTACGCCACGTCCACCGGGCGACCGAACACCTCGCGTGCCAACGGGTTGAGCTTGGCCGACCCCTCGCCGCCCACATAGGCATGAGCGCAGGGGCCCCGGTCCTCATACGAACTCACCAACAGCGGCAGGTCTGCGGGAAGACCAATTACCTGCTGACGGTGATAGCCGGTGACAACCACAGCCGCAATCTGCGTGCCCCCCGTCCAGCCAACGCTCCACACCGTGGGTTCGTAGGCGCCCAGTAACAGCACCACAGGCACGTTGGGTTCATGCACCGCCACCTGCATGGTAGTGGCCTGGTGACCACTCTGGTCGATCTGGAAGTTGGACTCCTTGCCGCCGTAGGCTCCCGCCGCGTAAACCTTGGCGTTGGCCGGCATGACCAGACCTTCGATGCGGCAGTGGCTGGCCGGCGAGGGCGCCGCCGCAGAAGGCGCTTCGAAGGCAAAAGGCTTGGTTTCCCGGGCCGGGTCGGCAGCCACCGGGACAGTTGTATCCGGTTCGACCTGGGGTGATGGTCCAGCGGTGCCGGCGTCGGAACGATCGCCCGCGGAGGGCTGTACGTGTGGCTCCGACAGCGGAGGCTCGGTGCAGGCGGCCAGAAGCAGCATGACAGCCACGGCAATCCACGGACGGATGGACACCTGCTCGTTGCGCTTCATGCGTGATCCTTCACCTGCGATGCGAGAAGTAGAACATTATCCGATTCAGGCATGTCTGGCGGAGCGAACCCGATGAACATCAGATTGATCCTGCCCCTGGCGGTCCTGGCGCTGGTCGGCAATGCGACGGCCGCGCCCAGCGAGACCGCGCGCCGCGAAATCGCTTCGTTGATCGGCGCGCTGGACGGTTCGACCTGCCGCTTCCAGCGCAACGGCAGCTGGCACGATGCTGCCGAAGCCCGGGCGCACCTGCAGCGCAAGTACGACTACCTGCTCAAGAAGGACAAGGTGGATACCGCCGAGCAGTTCATCGAGCGGGCGGCCAGCCGCAGCAGCATCAGCGGCAAGCCCTACCGGATCGCCTGCCCGGGGCAGCCCGAGCAGAGTGCGGCGTCGTGGTTTGGCGCGCGGCTGCAGGCGCTGCGGGCGCGCTGAACCCGCGCTTCTTTCAGTCCGCGACTTCGCCGTATCTCACAGCGAGCACTTTGGCATTTTCGGGCGGCGCATCGCGCCAGTTCGGCCTCACCGTGATTTCGTCGATCCTGCCCTCGATCCTGATCTCCGACCCTACCTCGAAGCCCAGGCCACGCAGCCAGGCGCCGCGGATCATCACGAAGGGGATGGGGCCGTACTCGTCGCGGTCGAGGGCGTTGATCTGCGGTACGGCGCGCACGCTGCGGAGCTGTACGGCCTTCAAGGTCTCGTCGCGGGGAGTGAGTCGGTTGTCGTCCGGGTGAACCTGCTTCAAGTTCGCGTTCATGGATGTACCTCCAATTCCAACGGGGAATGGCCCTCGCCGGTAAGGGCGAGGGCGTCGGGAGGTCAAAAACCGAAAGCAACCGATCGGCGGGCGTATTCCCCCGTGGAGGGTCTTGTATTAGCCGCCCTCCCGACATGGGTTATCCACAAGTTTGGTTGCTTTGGAGTTTTTGCGCTCCGGCGCGAACCTTGCGGAGATCGAGCGGGAAACACAAAGCGTTTGTTTCTGTTGATTTTTCCGTTTCGATAGACGGCGCCTACTGATTGACGCGTCTGACCCGCGCAGCATCCCGAATGCTGTATTCACATGTGAACGCGGTCGCAGTTCTTACCCAGCCCCAAACAGCGTCTGCGCGTTCTGGAACAGGATCCAGCTTGTCGCAATGAACTTGTCCCCGCCCTCGGGGCGGTTCCCCCGGTGGGTGTGCGTGAAGGCCGTGGGTGCAATCAACAGGCTGCCGGTGCGCGGTGCGATCTTCCGTTCCTGGAACAGGAACTCGGTCTCCCCCGCTTCGAATTCATCGTTGAGGTACAGCGTCCACAGCAGGTGGCGATGCAGGGTTTCACCGGCCGGATCGCGCGGATACAGCTCGCAATGCCAGTAGGGGTAGCCGCCCTCGCCTGCCGCATACCACTGCAGGTTGATGGCGCCCGGGCGCAGGCACGTACGGGCCAGTTCGGAAAGCGCGTTGTCGTCCATGCCGGGGAAATCCTCGGCGCGCAGGCGACGTGCGGTGCCATCGTTGTCTTGCACCTGCAACATGAGCGGGGAAATCAGCGCCTGTGGATAACGGCGTAGATAACTCAAAACCCCGCTGAATACTGCCTGCTGCAGCTGGATTTCCACCTGGCGCCATTCCGGGCGCCCGCTGATGCGGAGATCCTTGCTGTGCTTGAGTTCCGGGAAGACGCCGCTGCCAACTTCGCCAGGCAACAACTGTGCGCTGGCTCGCATCTGGGCCTGGATCGCGGCGCAGGCGTCGGCGGGAATGGCGTTGTGGATTACTTCGATGAAGTCGCGCGGTGTTTCGGCCGTCATGGGGTCATCCGTGGGCGTTTGAGCCCGATGGTGACCTGTGTTGGTGCATGTGTCACCCCGTTGCCATGTGGCAACGGGGTGGCGCGCGGTCAGGCCTGCGCGTCGTGCTCGCGGTGGTAACGGGTGGCTTCGGCCACTTCGTTGCGCGAACCCAGGAACACCGGCACGCGCTGGTGCAGCTGGTCCGGCTGGATGTCCAGGATGCGCTCGCGGCCGGTGGTGGCGGCGCCGCCGGCCTGTTCCACCAGCAGGCCCATCGGGTTGGCTTCGTACATCAGGCGCAGCTTGCCGGCCTTGCCGGGGTCCTTCTTGTCCCACGGGTAGATGAAGATGCCGCCGCGGGTGAGGATGCGGTGCACGTCCGCCACCATGCTGGCGATCCAGCGCATGTTGAAGTTCTTGCCGCGCGCGCCTTCCTTGCCGGCCAGCAGGTCCTGCACGTAGCCCTGCATGGGGGCTTCCCAGTGGCGCTGGTTGGACATGTTGATGGCGAATTCCTGGGTGTCTTCGGGAATCTGCATGCCGCGCTGGGTCAGCACGAACTCGCCGGTTTCACGGTCCAGGGTGAACGAGTGGGTGCCGTGGCCGGTGGTCAGCACCATCTGGGTGCTGGGGCCGTAGATGCAGTAGCCGGCGGCGATCTGGGCAGTGCCCGGCTGCAGGAAACTGGCGTCGGTGGGCTGCTCGGTGCCGGCCGGGCTGCGAAGCACCGAGAAGATGGTGCCGACCGAGACGTTCACGTCGATGTTGGAGCTGCCGTCCAGGGGATCGAACAGGAGCAGGAAGTCGCCGCGCGGGTAGGTGTCCGGCACCGGCTGGCAGTGGTCCATTTCCTCGGAGGCGCAGGCGGCGAGGTGGCCGCCCCAGGCGTTGGCTTCGAGCAGGATCTCGTTGCTGATGACGTCCAGCTTCTTCTGCGCTTCGCCCTGTACGTTGCCGGTGCCTGCATCGCCGAGTACGCCGCCCAGCGCGCCCTTGCTGACCGCGATGGAGATGTTGGTGCAGGCGCGGCCCACCACTGCAATGAGCTGGCGCAGGTCGGCGTTGATGCGGCCGGCGTGCTGCTCTTCGATGAGGTACCGGGTAAGCGACGTACGGGACATGGAATGGCTGCCAAAGACATTTCGGGGGCCGTATTGTGGCCCGTCGGTGGCGGTATTACGAGGCAGGTTTTTTCGTAAACGGTTTCATGGCCACCAGATACAACAACGGCCGCACTGGGCGGCCGTTGTGTTCAAACCGTTACGAAGCTCAGCCCTTGGCGACGGTCGCCACGGCCTTGGCCACGTATTCCAGGTTGCCCTGGTTGAGCGCGGCCACGCAGATGCGGCCGGTGCCCACGGCGTAGATGCCGTACTCGTCGCGCAGGCGTTCCACCTGCGGGCGGCTCAGGCCCGAGTACGAGAACATGCCGGCCTGGTCGTTGATGAAGGCGAACTCCGGTGCACCGGCGGCCACCAGCTTGTCCACCAGGCCGTGGCGCAGGGCGTGGATGCGCTCGCGCATTTCGGTCAGTTCCTGCTCCCACAGCTGGCGCAGCTCGGGGCTGGTCAGCACGCCGGCCACCAGTGCAGCGCCGTGGTTGGACGGGCTGGAATAGATGGTGCGGATGATGCGCTTGACCTGCGACTGCACGGCCTTGGCCGCGTCAGCGGTGGGCGCCACGATCGACAGCGCGCCAATGCGTTCGCCGTACAGCGAGAACGACTTGGAGTACGAGTTGGCGACCACGAAGCTGTCGATGCCGGCCTCGGCAATGATGCGCACGGCCGCGCCGTCCTGCTCGATGCCCTTGTCGAAGCCCTGGTAGGCCATGTCGATGAAGGGGAACAGCTGGCGTTCCTTCAGCAGCTCGGCCACCTGCTTCCACTGGGCCACGGTGAGGTCGGCGCCGGTGGGGTTGTGGCAGCAGGCGTGCAGCAGCACCACGGTGCCCGGCTGCAGCTTGTTCAGGTCGGCGACCATGGCGTCGAAATCCACGCCGTGGGTCTTCGGGTCGAAGTAGCTGTATTCCACGACCTCGAAGCCGGCCGCGCCGAACACCGCGCGGTGGTTTTCCCAGCTGGGGTTGCTGATGGCGATGGTGGCGTGCGGCAGCAGGCGGTGCAGCAGGTCCGCGCCAACGCGCAGGGCGCCGCTGCCACCGATGGTCTGCGAGGTCGCCACGCGGCCGGCAGCCAGCAGCGGGGAGTCTTTGCCGAACACCAGTTCGCGGGTGGCCTGGTTGTAGGCGGGCAGGCCGTCGATGGGCAGGTAGCCGCGCGGCTTGGCTTCGTTGGCCAGCTGCTGCTCGATCTGCTTCACGGCGCGAAGCAGCGGAATACGGCCGCTTTCGTCGTAGTAGATGCCCACGCCCAGGTTGACCTTGGTGGGTCGGCTGTCGGCGTTGTACGCTTCGGTCAGACCCAGGATCGGGTCGCCCGGGACCAGTTCCACATTTGCAAAGAAGGACACGGCGGTACTCTTTCGATGACGGAGGGGGGGACCGCATCGTAACAAAGCCGCAGCGGGGGCGCGGCGCCTGCCGTCACGTTGAAGTCCGTACCCTGTCGTGCGGTACCTGTTTTCCGGAGAGCCCCCTCTGAATATCTTTCGTTTGACCCCCCTGGCGCGCGCGTGTGCGCTGCTTTCGGCCACGGCCCTGTCGAACCTGGCACAGGCCCAGGCCAGCGCGCCCGCAGCTGCCGCCATCGAGCGCCTGCCCACGGTTCAGGTGCAGGCTGCGCGGGGCCAGCAGGTGGCCGACGTGGACCTGCCGGCGTCGATCAGCACGGTCTGGCTGGATGATGAAACCAATGGAAACCTGGCCCAGATCGCTGACGCATTGAGCGGGGTGCCCGGCGTGGTGGCGCGCGATCGGCAGAACCTGGCCCAGGACACCCAGCTGTCGATCCGGGGGTTTGGCGCGCGTTCCACCTTCGGCGTGCGCGGGGTGCGGGTGCTGGTGGACGGGGTGCCGGCCACCATGCCCGACGGCCAGGGCCAGCTTTCCCACGCCAGCATGCTCTCGGCGCAGCGGGTGGAGGTGCTGCGCGGACCGTTCTCGGCGCTGTACGGCAATTCCTCGGGCGGCGTGGTGCAGATCTGGAGTGCCGACGGGCAGGCCGGAGACCCCTGGCGGGTACGGATGGCCGGCGGCAGCGACGGCACCCTCAGCACCGGCGCGCAGCTGCGCGGCGAGCAGGGGCCGGTGCGCTACAACGTGGCGGCCAACCATTTCCGCACCGACGGCTGGCGCGACCACAGCGCGGCGCGGCGCGAGTCGGTCAACGCGCGGCTGGGTACGGACCTGGCCGGCGGCCAGCTCGACCTGGTGCTGAACTACTTTGATTCGCCCGACGCGCAGGACCCGCTGGGCCTCACCCGCGAGCAGGTGCGGCAGGACCCGCGCCAGGCCACGGCGGTGGCCACCCAGTACAACACCCGCAAATCCGCACGCCAGGCCCAGGCCGGGCTGGTATTCACCCGCACCGAGGGCGCGCAGACCTGGCGCGCCATGGGCTATGCCGGGCAGCGCAGCGTGGAGCAGTACCTGGCGATCCCGCCGGGGCCGCAGGCCAACCCGCTGCACGCCGGTGGGGTGATCGACCTGGAGGGCGGCTACGGCGGGCTGGACCTGCGCTGGGGCTGGCAGGGCGGCTGGGCGGGGCGGCCGCTGGAAGTGGTGATCGGCGCCAATGCCGACCAACAGCAGCAGGATCGGCGCGGTTACGAGAATTTCGTGGGATCCGAGCTGGGCGTGCGCGGGGCGCTGCGGCGCGACCAGAGCGACCGGGTGCGCAACGTGGACCAGTTCGCGCAGGCGTTCTGGCAGTGGGCACCGCGATGGTCGCTGCTGCTGGGCGTGCGCCACAGCGAGGTGCGCTTCCGTTCCAACGACCACTACATCACCGCGCGCAATCCCGACGACAGCGGGGCGCGCGACTATTCGGCCACCACCCCGGTAGCGGGCGTGGTGTTCCATGCCAGCGACGCGTGGCGGGTGTATGCCTCGGCCGGGCGCGGGTTTGAAACGCCCACCTTCAACGAGCTGGGCTACCGGGCCGACGGCGCGCCCGGGCTGGCGCTGAACCTGTCGGCGGCGCGCAGCCGGAACCTGGAGCTGGGCACCAAGTGGCGCGGCAGCGGCGGCGCGGCGTTCGAGGCGGCGGTGTTCCGCGCCGATACCGACGACGAGCTGGCCGTGGCCAGCAACACCAACGGCCGCAGCACCTAAGCACCTACCGCAACATCGGGCGCACCCGCCGGCAGGGGCTGGAAGCCAGCCTGCTCTACCCGATCAGCGCCGAGCTGGAGGCCAGCCTGGCCTACACCTACCTGGAGGCGACGGTACGCCAGCCCTACCTCATCTGCGCCAGTACCGGCTGCGCCACCCCGAACACCCCCGTACCAGCCGGCTCACGCCTGCCGGGCGTGCCGGAGCAGCAGTGGTTCGGCCGCCTGCAGTACCAGCCGGGCGCGTGGCAGTGGGCCGGCGAGGTGGTCGCCTCCAGCGACACGGTGGTCAACGACCTGGCCACGGACAGCGCGCCGGGCTATGCACTGCTGAACCTGGAGGCGGCGCGCCGCTGGACCACGGCACAGGGCGCGCTGCGGGTATTCGCGCGGGTGGACAACGTGCTCGACCAGCGCTACATCGGTTCGGTGATCGTCAACGACGGCAATCAGCGCTACTTCGAGCCAGGCCCGGACCGGCGTTACAGCGTGGGCGTGCAGTGGGCCTGGCGGTAATCCTCCGCGCATTCACTTCGGAATCTTGGCCGGGACAAACGGCGACGTAGGATCGCTGGCGGGGAACGTCTCCTCCAGCGCCTCGTCCTGGTTGTCGCTCTCATGCGCCTTGCGCGCGGCGCGGTGGTGCGGGTGTTCCTCGCAGTCCGCATTCGGCTGGCCGGAGGGATCCTTGCGGTCGCGAGACGCGGCGTGCACCGGGTCGATGCCGGTACGCAGGTGTTCGGGGGCTTCGGAAGGGGACATGCCGGCGCCGCGGTCTTCGGCGTCCTGCAGGTCATGTTTGGCGCGCTGTTCGCCGGGAACCGGGGGGTGGGCTTCGCGCAGGGGATCGCGTGGCATGGTGATTGGCTCCACAACTGGGGGGTGAAACACGGCCCGATGCCGTGCGAAAAAAGCATACGCACCAAGGGTGGATGGCCGACGTGAAGCAATGCCAAGGCCACCACAACGCATCTGTCACGGCTGGATAACGGCACCGGGGCTATTCCTGCCAGCCCCACCCTCGCCGGAGACGTGTCATGCCCCGCCTGGATCGCCGCAACGCCCCCGTGCTGTTCAACGCCTATCTGCAGCCGGACCGGAGTGCGCGGCGGGGCCGCCGCCCGCGCGCTGAAGAACCCGAAGCAGTGGCGCAGGACTACCTGCAGTACATGCGCAACGACTACGAGCGTCGCCGCAGTCAGGGAAGGCGCAGCTGGAAAGACCTGTACCCGGCCTACACCTTCGCGCTCACCACCCACTACGCCGACTGGCCGCGTGGCGACGACGACGACACCGACGGCGAGCTGGCCGAACATTGGGAGCAAATGCGTGGCCAGTCGCGACTCGGCTGGTCGCAGGCGCGCGCCATCGTGGAAGACGCCTGGCTGGCCCTCGACCACATGCCCGCAGCAGCCGTCCACGGCGCCCTGCAGTAACGCGCGACGCCCCGTCATGATCCCGCGTAGCGACACGCCATGCGTGTCCCGCGCGGTGCCAGCCACGCCCACTACACGGCCCCACCACAACCGTTTCACACCCCCCAAGCTAAAGCTGGCGCCTCTCTCTGCACTGGAGTGGCGCCGCCATGGCCCGACCGATCTGGACCGGAACCCTGTCATTCGGGCTGTTGAACGTGCCGGTCTCGCTGATGTCGGGCGAGCGCAAGGTCGACCTGCAGTTCCGCATGCTCGATTCGCGCGACAAGAAGCCGATCCGCTTCGAGCGGGTGAATGCGGACACCGGCGAAGAAGTGCCGTGGAAGGACATCGTCAAAGCCTACGAGTACGACAAGGGCAGCTACGTCGTACTGGAAGAGAGCGACATCAAGTCCGCGGCGCCTGAAAGCCATGAAACAGTAGAAGTGGAAAGCTTCGTCGACGCCGGCCAGATCGACCCGCGCTACTACGAGAAACCTTACCTTCTGGTGCCCGGCAAGAAAGCCGAGAAAGGCTACGTGCTGCTGCGCGAAACGCTGCGCAGCACCGGCAAGGTGGGCATCGCCCGCGTGGTGGTGCGCACCCGCGAGTACCTGTGCGCGGTAATGCCGCATGACGACGCCCTGGTGCTGATGATCCTGCGCTACCCGCAGGAGCTGGTGGACCCGGAAGACTACAAGCTGCCCACCGGCTCGGTGTCCGACTACCGGATCAGCAGCAAGGAAACCGCGATGGCCGAACAGCTGATCGAGTCGATGGCCGGCGAGTGGAAGCCGGACGAGTACCACGACGAATTCCGCGAACGCCTGCAGACGCTGCTGACCAAACGCATCAAGTCCAAGGGCGGCACCACCACGGTGGAAGACGAGCCCGCACCAAGCGAAGACGCCACCACCAACGTGGTGGACTTCATGTCGCTGCTGCAGAAGAGCCTCGATGCGAAGAAGCGAACCCCGGCCAAGAAGAGCGCCGCCGTCTCCAAGGTAGTGAAGAAAGCCAAACCGGCCAAGAAGGCGGCGAAGACCACCAAGACCGCGAGCAAGGCCACCAAGGCTACGAAAAAGGCGGCGGCCAAGCGCGCGACGACGCGCAAGGCGGGGTAAGCGGCTGTGTCGTTGCAGGAATACCGCCGCAAGCGCCGCTTCGGGGAAACGCCGGAGCCCGACCATGACCCGCACGGTGCCACCGCGCGCCGGCCGATCTTCGTGGTGCAGCTGCACCATGCCAGCTCGCGGCACTACGACTTCCGCCTGGAAGCCGACGGCGTGCTGAAGAGCTGGGCGGTACCGAAGGGCCCGTCGCTGCGCGTGGGCGAGAAACGGTTGGCGGTAGAAGTGGAAGACCACCCGATTTCCTATGCCACGTTTGAAGGCGACATTCCGAAGGGCCACTACGGGGCCGGGCATGTGGACGTGTTCGACCACGGCACCTGGGCCTGCGAGGGCGACCCGCTGGAGGCGATCGCCGCCGGAAAACTGGACTTCGTGCTGCATGGCACCCGCCTCAACGGCGGCTGGAAGCTGGTGCGCACCGCGATGAAAGGCCGCCAGCATCAATGGCTGCTGATCAAGCGCGATGACGGCGAGGCGCGTGATGCCGACGCCGACGCACTGCTGGAGGAACCCGTGGCCAAGGTAAAGACCGTCCGAACAAGCAAGACCTCGTCGTCAGCCAAAACCACAAAAAAAAGTACGAAGACCACCACCACCCGGACCACCAGACCTGCTTCCGGCCGGAACGCAGACGCGCGCTGGGCCAAGCGCGCTCTGCAGCTTGAACACGCCCGCGACAAGCCCTACCCCCACGATTTCAAACCGCAGCTCACCGACCACCGCGACAGCGCGCCCGATGGCGATGCCTGGCTGCACGAGATCAAATGGGACGGCTACCGCCTGCTGGCCGACGTGACCGGGGGCGTGGCCTCGCTGCGCTCGCGCGGTGGATTGAACTGGAGCAACGACTTTCCCGAAGTGGTCCAGGCCATCACCGCCCTGCCGGTCACCGACCTGCGCCTGGACGGCGAACTGGTGGTGCTGGACGCGGACGGCCGCAGCGACTTCACCGCATTGCAAAAGGTCATCGACGGCACCAGCAGACAGCCGCTGCGCTACGTGGTGTTCGACATGCCCGGTATCGCGGGCGTGGACATCAGCCGCTCGCCGCTGCTGGACCGCAAGGAACTGCTGAAGGACCTGCTGGGCGATGTGCCTGGCACCCTGGCCTACAGCGATCATGTGCTTGACCATGGCCCGGAGGTGTTTGCCGCCAGCGGCGCTGCAGGGTTTGAAGGCATCGTCAGCAAGAGGGTGGACGCGGCGTATGTCAACGCGCGCTCGCCGAGCTGGGTGAAGGTGAAGCACGAGAACACCGATGAGTTCCTGATCGTGGGCTACACCGATCCCAAGGGCTCGCGCAGAGGCTTCGGCTCGCTGCTGATGGCGACGCCCGATAAAGGCGGCCTGCGTTACGTGGGTCGCGTAGGTACCGGCTTCGACGATGCCAAGCTGGCGGCCATGCACAAGCAGCTCAAGGCGCTGGCGACCGACAAGGCGGCGGTGGCACTGCCTTCGCACGTGCCGTTCAAGGCCAGCAGCGTGCACTGGGTGAAGCCCACGCTGGTGGCCGAAGTCGCGTACCGTGGCTGGGCCAAGGAAGGGTTGCTGCGCCAGGCCAGCTTCAAGCGACTGCGCGAGGACAAGACTGCCAAGGACCTGGGCGCTGGGGCGACGAAGGCGGCGACCGGTGCAGGCAGCAAAGTGAAAGCCCCGGTTGCGAAGGTCGCTGCAGCGAAATCACGCGCAGGAGCCAAGTCGGTTGGCGTTGAGGTCGCGGATGTAGCCATCAGCCATCCCGAACGCGTGGTCTTTGCGAAGGCCAAGCTCACCAAGGGCGACGTGGCCGACTACTACCGGCAGATGGCGCGATGGATCCTGCCGGAAGTAGCACGCCGCCCGCTGTCGCTGCTGCGCTGCCCCGATGGCGTGGACAAGCAGTGCTTCTTCCAGAAACACCACGGCACCGGCCTCGGCGACGCGGTGCAGGCGATACCGCTGCAGCAGAAGAGCGGGCGCGAGGATTACCTGTACGTCGAAGACGTGGAAGGCCTGCTGCAGCTGGTGCAGATGAACACCCTGGAGCTGCATCCGTGGGGCGCCACGGTGGACGACCCGGAACATCCGGACCGGATGGTGTTTGACCTGGATCCAGGCGAAGGCGTGACCTGGGCCGCGATCAAAGCGGCCGCCCGTGATATCCGTGCGCGGCTTCAGGAAGTGGGACTGGAAAGTTTCGTGCGCCTCTCTGGTGGCAAGGGCGTGCACGTGGTGGTGCCGCTGAAGCCCAAAGCGGACTGGGCACAGGCCAAGGATTTCTGCGAATCGTTCGCGCAGGCCATGGCCGAGCACGCGCCGGAGCGCTACGTGGCCACCATGAGCAAGGCCAAGCGCAACGGCGTGATCTTCATCGACTGGCTGCGCAATGCGCGCGGCGCCACCAGCGTGTGTTCGTGGTCGTTGCGCGCGCGGCCGTCAGCGGGCGTGGCGGTACCGTTGCGTTGGGAAGAGCTGGGGCGGATCACCGCCGCCGACGCATTCCCAATGCCGAAAGCGCTGCAGCGGGCGCAGCGGTTGAAAGCCGATCCGTGGGAAGGAATTGAAGACGTGGATCAGGTGTTACCAATGTCGTGAGGCGACGGGTAGGCCCGTAGTGCCGGCCGCCGGCCGGCTCCACGGAATGTTACCGGGGCCGATACCGCGCCCCGATCCAGATCCCCACCGCCTGCACCGGCAGCGACACCAGCAGCGTCACCACGAACCAGAACGGGAAATCGTTGCCCAGGTCCCACGCCGCAAACGCGGACGCACCGGCAATCAGGAACCACACCACCCCGCCATGCACATACGGTGCATTCGGCGCATAGCGCGCAGCGAACGCCGTGGCCGCCACCCCACCGAGGATGGTCCAGGCCAGGTCCCACGCCAGCCGCAGCTGGCTGTCGCCCAGTCCCACCCACGGCGCGGTCCATCCGGCGATGCCACTGACCATGCCCAGCACGAACAGCGCCACCACCACCGACAACACGGACAGCACCACGGTTTTTGCGATCGACAAAGCAGACATGGGTCACACAGACGGCAGCGGAACTGCCGTCATTATGAGCGCCTCAGCCGACCAGCGCAGCCGATGCCCTTGCCAGCCCTTCAATGCCCGCCCAGTCCTTCGCCTGCAGCAGTGCACGCGTGGTCAGCCACGAACCGCCCACGCACAGCACGTTGGGCAGGTGCAGGAAGTCGCGCGCGGTCTGCGCGCTGATGCCGCCGGTGGGACAGAAGCGCACGTCGCCAAACGGGCCGTTCCAGGCCTGCAGCATGCCGATGCCACCGGCCTGCACCGCCGGGAAGAACTTGAAGGTGTCCAGCCCGTGCTCCAGGCCCAGGATCAGCTCCGACGAGGTCGCCACGCCCGGCAGGAACGGCAGGTCGGTATCGCGCGCGGCGGCATACAGCCGCTCGGTAGCGCCCGGCGCCACCGCAAACCGCCCGCCCACGGACTTCACCTTCTCCATCTGCGCGGCCGTCAGCACCGTGCCCGCGCCCACCACCGCGTCCGGCACGGCCTCCACCATCGCCTGGATCGCGTCCATCGCCACGGCGGTGCGCAGGGTCACTTCGATCACCGGCAGGCCGCCGTTGAACAGCGCCTGGGCCACCTGCACGGCCTCGTCCACGCTTTCCGGGGTGTACACCGGAATCACCGGGGCCAGTTTCAATACTGCGCGTACGCGCGGATCAGCGCCGGACATCGAATCGCTCCTCGCCCGTCAGGGCCAGTACGTCAGCTTCACTGACGGGGTTGAAATCACCAGGGATCGAATGCTTCAGGCTGGCCGCAGCCAGGCCGAAACGCACGATCGCGTCCGGTTCGAAGCCCTGCATCATGCCATGCAGGATCCCGGCGGCGAACGCATCGCCACCGCCGATGCGGTCCACGATGCCGATCATCTCGCGCGTGGGCGCCACCGCGCGGGTGCCGTCGCGACCCAGCAGCATCGCCCCCAGCGCGTGGTGGTCAACGCTGTGGGTCGTGCGCTGCGTGCAGGCCATCCACTGCAGGCGCGGGAACGCCGCGAACGCCTGCACGGCGGCGGCATCCACGCGCTCGGCCAGCGCGGCCTGCTCGAACTGCCCGCCCAGCACCACGCCGATGTCGCGGTAGTCGGCGAAGGCGACCGTGGCACAGGCGAACAGCTCCCGCAGGATGGCCGGCGCATCGCCTTCCCAGCGCGCCCACAGCGAGGGCCGGAAGTTGCCGTCGAAGGACACCTTGACCCCGCGCTCGCAGGCGGCGCGCGCGGCCACCAGGGTGGCCTCGGCCATGGCCGGGTTCAGCGCCGGGCTCACGCCGGAAAGATGCAGCCACTGCACGCCGCGCAGCAGCGTGTCCCAGTCGTAGTCGCTGGCCTGGCCCAGCGAGAATGCCGAGTCCACGCGGTCGTAGACCACTTCGCTGGCGCGCTGCACCGCGCCGGTGGTGAGGAAGTACAGGCCCATGCGGCCCGGGCGGGTCTGCACGTGGGTGGTGTCCACCCCGTGCCGGCGCAGTTCCCCGGCCACGTACTGGCCCAGCGGATTGGCCGGGAGCGTGCTGACCATCTGCACGCTGTGACCGAAGTGGGCCAGCGACACGCCCACGTTGGCCTCCGCGCCGCCGGCGTGCACCGCCAGCTGCGGCGTCTGCAGCAGCAGTTCACGGCCCGGCGCGCTCATGCGCAGCAACAACTCCCCGAAACAGACAACACGACTCATGGCGATGGATCCTTCGTGGTGGTCATGACCCGGGGACAGGCCCCGAATCGCAATGGCTAGCGGTGTCATTCTAGCGGTGTGGCGCGCTCCGTCCACCGGTTCGGTGGGCAGAAACCATTGTCCCGCAGACGTCTACGGGACATTTCAAGTCTGTTGCGGTGCAAGATGCTCGATTCCCAACGGACTGTTAACGTCGGCTCTGACCAGCGGTGTCATTGCACTGACATGTCGCCGGATAGCTGTTTCATGTAGCACCTTGGGAGAGGGAAAACATGCAATATCGAAACATCCATAAAAAGACACCGGTTACCTTGCTCGCCCTGTCGATCGGCCTGGCGCTGAGCGGAACCACCCTGGCGCAGGATCCGGCCCCGGCTTCGGCCACCGACCTGGACACCGTCACCGTCACCGGCTACCGCGCCAGCGTCGAAAAGGCGCTGGACATCAAGCGCGGCGAAGCCGGCGTAGTCGATGCCATCGTCGCCGAAGACATCGGCAAGTTCCCCGATCTGAACCTGGCCGAGTCGCTGCAGCGCGTGCCCGGCGTGGTCATCACCCGCGAAGCCGGCGAAGGCCGCAACATCTCGGTGCGCGGCCTGGGCCCGGACTTCACCCGCGTGCGCATCAATGGCATGGAAGCGCTGACCACGGTCGGCGCCGGCGACCAGAGCGGCGGCACCAACCGTGGCCGCGGCTTCGACTTCAACGTGTTCGCCTCGGACCTGTTCTCGCAGCTGCTGGTGCGCAAGACCGCCTCGGCCGACGTGGAAGAAGGCTCGCTGGGCGCCACCGTCGACCTGCGCACCGCGCGCCCGTTCGACTACGACGGCTTCACCTTCGCCGCCAGCGGCCAGGCCAGCTACAACGCGATGGCTGAAAAGGCCGACCCGCGCGTGGCCGCGCTGATCTCCAACACCTGGGCCGATGGCACCTTCGGCGCACTGCTGTCGGTGGCCTACTCCGAGCGCCAGGCACTGGAAGAAGGCTCCAACACCGGCCGCTGGGCCAATGGTCCGAGCAACGGCAACTTCAATGCCGCCTCGCCGTTCACCCAGGCGCGTTCGGCCAGCGTGTACCACCCGCGCTTCCCGCGTTACGTGCAGATGGAGCACGAGCAGAAGCGCCTGGGCGTGACCGGCACCCTGCAGTGGAAGCCGACCGACGCCACTGAGATCTCGCTGGACACGCTGTACTCGAAGATCGACGCCAAGCGCGACGAGCACTACATCGAAGCCATTTCCTTCAGCCGCGGCACCAGCACCAACCCGCGCCTGGTCGGCAAGCCGGCGATGATCGTCAAGGACGGCGTGATCGAGAACAACGCGCTGGTCTACGGTGAGTTCGACAACGTCGACATCCGCACCGAAAACCGCCACGACGAGTGGAGCACCGAGTTCAAGCAGATCGCGCTGAACGGCCAGCACCGTTTCGGCGACGACTTCACCTTGTCCGGCAAGGTCGGCATCTCGCGCTCCAAGCACGAGAACCCGATCCAGACCACCATCATCATGGACAAGTACGATGTGGATGGTTACAGCTACGACTACCGTGGCAACAGCCGCTTCCCCAAGCTGAACTACGGCATCGACCCGACCAACCCGGTCGGTTGGGAACTGGCTGAGATCCGTCTGCGTCCGCAGTACGTGGACAACGACTTCGACACCGGCCAGGTCGACTTCAACTGGAACCTGACCCCCGGCTTCCGCCTGAAGGGCGGTATCCTCGCGAAGAACTACACCTTCGACACCGTGGAAATGCGCCGCGCCAGCGAGCTGGCCGTGCCCAACTTCCCCAACGGCACCAAGATCGTGCCGGTGGACATGACCCAGCAGGCCGGTCTCAAGGGCATCACCGGTACGCCTGACCAGTGGGTGGTGCCGAACCTGGACGCCATTGCCGACCAGTTCGACATCTACAGCACCAGCGGCACCTTCGCCGTCGCCCCGCGCGCCAACAACTCGCGCAGCGTGGAAGAAGAAGACCGCGGCGGCTACCTGATGGGTGAGTTCTCCACCGAACTGGGCAGCATTCCGTTCTCGGGCAACTTCGGCGTGCGCTATGTAAAGACCAAGCAGAGCTCCACCGGTCTTTCCACGCTGGCCACCGGCACCGTAGCGACCACGGTGGATCGTGAGTACGACGACACCCTGCCCTCGTTCAACCTGGTCGCGGAAATCACCCCGGACTTCCTGATCCGCCTCGGTGCGGCCAAGGTAATGAGCCGCCCGGGCCTGGGCAGCCTGACCCCGGGTGCCACCGTGGCCGTGGCCGGCGGTGCGCGCACCATCTCCAGCGGCAACCCGTACCTGGACCCGATCCGCGCCAAGAACGTGGACCTGGGCTTCGAGTGGTACTTCTCCGAAGGCGCGATGGCCGGCATCGGCCTGTTCTACAAGGACATCGAGAGCTTCGTGCAGACCACCCGCGAAGTGGCGCCGTACAGCGCCAGCGGCCTGCCCTACTCGCTGCTGATCGGTACCGGCGCTTCGCCGTCGGATGACTTCACCTACACCAAGCCGGTCAACACCCCGGGTGGCGAACTGCACGGCGTGGAAGCGAACTACATCCAGCCGTTCACCTTCCTGCCGGGCAACTGGTCGAACCTGGGCATCCAGTTGAACTACACCTGGGTCGAATCGCAGATCCAGTACATCAACTCCAGCGGCCAGCCGGTGATGAAGGCCGACCTGACCGGTCTGTCCAAGTCGTCCTGGAACGCCACGCTGTTCTATGAAGGCACCGTCTGGTCCGGCCGCGTCTCGGCCACCAACCGCGACGATTACCTGACCCAGGTGCCGGGCACCGAAGCAGGCTTCAACGTGGACGGTACCCACGGCATGACCGGCACCACCTTCATCGACGCCTCGATCCGCTATGCGATCAGCGACCAGCTGGAGCTGAGTCTGGAAGGCATGAACCTGACCAACGAAGCCAGCGACGAGTGGGTGTACTCGCCGGCCACCGGTCGCCTGCCGTTGCAATACACCGAAACCGGCCGGCAGTACCAGCTGGGCGTTCGTTACAAGTTCTGAGTGCGCGTAACCGGCAGCGGCGTGGGCAACCACGCCGCTGTTGCGGCGCAAGATGCCGCACTGCTTCCCGTTTGCTAGTTTCTGGCGGCCCTGCGCATACGCTGCGGCCGTGGTGATGTGCTGTGGAAAGGAAAGGTCACATGGTGCTTTGGGGTGGAGTGGTTCGGGCCGTTTCGGGCGTTGACGGGTGTGCGAGGGTCGGCCAGCGGCCGACGCTACCGCGAACGTTGGCACTGGCGGTGTTGGTCGCCTTGTCCGGCACTGCCACCGCGCAGACTGCGCCACAGCTGCTGTTCCATGTCTCGGCCGAGCACGGCCTGGAGGCCGACCACGCCGAAGGCGATGCCGTTCCCAACTTCGTCGACAAAGTCACCACCGTGGCAGACGGTGCGCGTGGCCGCGCCATCCAGTGGGCCGACGATGGTGTGCTGTCGTGGAACGCCCCGGGCAACATCCAGGCCCAGCGCGGCACCCTCGGTTTTTACTGGCGTTCGCGCTATGCGGTTGGCGAAGCGCCGTTCGTGATCTTCCGGGTCGGCTACGCCGACCACAGCAGCTGGGACATGGCCTGGCTGCGCATCGACTGGAACGGCCACGGCTTTGATGCCTTCGTGACCGACGCCAACCTGGCGCGCACCCGCGTGTCGTTCAAGCTCGACAAGACGCCCGATCCCCAACAGTGGCAGCACATCGCCTTCGGCTGGGACGAGAACCACGGCGTGCGCTTGTACGTGGATGGCAAGGAGGTCGCCCGCGCGGAGACCACCGCCGACTACGACGCGGCGCTGGACCAGCTCGGCCTGGCCGGGCGGGTGATGGCGCCCTACCAGGTGCAGAGCCGCTACAACTTCCTGCGCGGCAGCGACTTCGACGAGATCCGCGTCTACGACCGCCTGCTCGACCCTGCCGGCATGGCGGCGCTGGCCGCCAACAAGGCACCGGGCAGCAGCGTAGCCGACACTGGTCTGATGCGCGCCTGGAATCATCGCTTCGGGTGGGACAGCGCCGCACCGCCGGCACTCACCGCACCCACCACCACCATCCGCAAGATCGAGTTCGCCGATACCAGGGACTACAAGCAGTGGATGTGGAAGGCGACCGACGGCATCGCCGAAACCACCTGGCCGGGCGTGTACAACCGCTCGCGCCTGCCCGGCCGCAACGACTACTTCCAGCTGCCGGACTGGAACACCTACGTGGAAGGCGGCCAGCAGCTCGACCTGACCGTCCCCGCCGGTGAGACCGTCAACCGCATTGAAGTACGCGGCGCGGCCTTCGGTGGGCTCAGCCACAGCGCGGGCGATGCCGCTGCCACGCCGCTGCTGCAGCGCCCGCAGGGCGTGGTGCGCAGCGTGGACGACATTCCGGCGCAGACCGGAGGGGTGCTGCACTTCCGCAATACCGCGCAGGAAACGCCGATCCAGGAGATCTGGGCCTACCAGGTCAGCGACGCCGCCGAGCCGGAAGGCACGGTGAAGCAGCGCTACCTGATCGACAGCCAGGCCCTCCCCGACTACCTCAACATCACCACGCTGCGCGAGTACATCGACGGTCGCTACCCGGCCGCCGAACGCAGCACGGTGATGGCGCTGCCCAAGGGCGCCGGATCGCGTCGCCGCGGCGCGGACACGCTGCCGGCGCAGCCGCTCCCGATCGTGCACGTGCTGATTCCTTCCGGCGTGGGCGACGCTCCCGCAGCGCAGCCGCTGATCCGCAGCTGGGCGCACAGCTGGGAAAACATGTACGACGGGCTCGACGGCGTGGCCATCGACCTGCCGGCGCTGGACCTGCCGGCCGCGCGTGATGGCCTGATCCCGCTCAACATCCGCATCAAGGACCCGATCTGGCCGGCGCGCGACATGATCGATGTGTCGGTCTCGGTAAAGCCGAACCAGAAGCGCACGCTGTGGCTGGACCTGCGTGATCGCATCCTCACCGCCGACAGTTTGTGGATCAGCATCGCCTCGGGTGCGCCGGGCTTCAACGCCGCTTCGCTGGACGGTGCGGAGATCCGCATGGTCTACAAGGACCGCGCCGAGGCGAAGAAGGAGCACATTGCCGACCGTTTCAACCAGGTGCGCGACAACTGGGGTTTCCTGGTCGAAGAGCACACCACCTCCAAGCGCCAGCGCCTGTATGCGCGCGTGTACGCGGACCTGAGCGACCTGCTGCGGGTGGACCCGGACCACGCGCTGGGGCGCCTGTACTGGAACTACATCAGCTACAACAGCCAGGGCAAACCGCCGTTCACCCAGCCCGAAGCGCCCAAGGACGTGCCGCTGTGGGCATTCCGGCAGACCGAAGACCTGAAGTACGTGCGTCGCTTCGTGGACTGGTGGATCGACAACCGGCAGATCGCCTACGGCGACTTCGGTGGCGGCATCTCCGACGACACCGACCTCACCCAGCAATGGCCGGGGCTGGCGCTGATGGGCGTGCAGCCAGACCGCCTGAACCGCTCGCTCACCGCGCTGTCCGACGCGGTGTACCGCAACGGCATGTTCTCCAACGGCCTGAGCACCATCGAAACCGATGAGCTGCATTCCTACGAGGAAGGCATCAACGCCAACAGCGCGATGCTGTACCTCAACTGGGGCGATCCGCTCACCCTGGAACGCCTTATGGAAACGGTGAAGGCGTTCGACGAACGCATCATCCTGCCCAATCCGCAGGGCAACCTGCTGTTTTCCAGCAACTGGTTCGGCGGCAACAAGGTGTACCGCGAGCCGAACTGGCAATGGCAGAAGCCGTACTCCTTCCCGGCGCTGCACCCGGCCTTCCTGGTCGGCCAGTACAACGCCGACCCGACCGGTCGCAAGCTGGTCACCGGCCTGGCCGACAGCTACCTGGCGCACGCCTACACCGACGACAAGGGCCGCTGGGCGCTGCCCAACGAGATCAACTGGCAGACAGGAAAGGTGCGCGGCGGCGAGCTCAACAACGGCTCGGGCGGTGGCGATGTGATGCACACCTTCTGGGCAGCTTGGCGCTGGAGCGGCGACGACAAGTACCTGAAGGCGCTGGATTACCGCGTGCAGCGCGGCGGCCCCGGTGCATTGGCCAACCTGGGCGAGAACTTCGTCGAGGTGCTGGGCAAGGGCACCGAATGGAACCCGAAGCTGGTGGCCGACGCCGACGCCGGCAATACCGGTTTCTCCAGCCTGATGGCGTGGCAGGCCACCGGCGACAAGAAGTACCTGGAAGCACTGCATGCCGACGGCATCCAGGCCAAGGCGCAACGCGAGTACATGAACACCGAAGGCCACTGGTGGTCCGACCGCGTGGAAGCACCGAGCGAGTTCCTGCAGCGTGCACGCCTCGGCGGCATTGCGCTCAAGCGCAACCAGAGCTGGCCGGGACACACGGTGAGCTGGCGCTTCGCGCAGCCCGACGCCGCAGAGCAGGTGGCCCTACTGGTGCATGCGCCGTCCACCGAGCGCTTCACGGTGATCGGCTACAACCTGGGCACGCGCGCCGCCGATGCGGAGATGAGCACCTGGAACGTCACCGCAGGGCAGTGGCGGATGACCAGCGGCGTCGACCGTGACAGCGACGACCGCATCGATGGCAAGGGCGAAACGCGGGAGATGACGCTGGAGCGCAGCGCAAGCGTTCCGCTGCGGTTCGCACCGGGCGTGGCGCAGGTGTTCGAGTTCGAACTGATCAAGGCCGGCACGCCGGTGGAGCTGCGCCCGGACCTGGGCGTGGGCCGTGGCGACGTGCGCGTGGACGGTCGCCAGGTGCACGTGACCGTGCACAGCCTGGGGCACGTGGGTACACCGGTGGGTACGGCGGTGCTGGAAGATGCGAACGGGCGTGAGCTGGCGCGGATCGAGATTCCGGCGATGGAAGCGCCGGTGGATCTGGTGCCGAAGACCACCACCGTGAGCCTGCCGTTGCCGGCAGGCAACCGCAGCGGCCTTCGCGTGCGCGTGGCATTGCAGGATGGCGGCGCGGAAGTGACGCAGCGGAACAATAACGTAACCTTCTGACGTAGAGCCGGGCTCTGCCCGGCTCGGTGCCTCCGTGCAGCCGGGCAGAGCCCGGCTCTACAGCGTTACGGCACCCTCGATACAGGTGACGCACGCCCCCCCAATCCACAACGCATCGCCATCACGCTCCACCTGCACCCGACCCGCACGCCCCAACACCGTGCCCTGGCTGATCACATACCGCGCCGGCGCCTCGCCCAGCAACCACCGCGCAATGCCCGCGTTGAGGCTGCCGGTCACCGGATCCTCCGGCGCCGCCTCCCCCGCGATGAACGCACGCGACTCGTACTGTGCGTCTACTTCGTCGCCCTCACCGCACGCGGCAAACACGCCCACCATCAGCCCGTCCAACGCCGCGTAATCCGGCCGCACGGCCAACACTGCTGCCCGGGTGCGCAGGCGCACCGCAATCCACGGCGGCCCGTTGTCCACCCACCGGGCATCCACCACGTCGTCGGCGGCCACGCCAAGGCCTGCAAGAACGCGTTGCCGCAACGCAGCTTCCAGCGGCCCCTCACGCAACAGCGGCGGCGCATCGAAGGCAAACCCGGTGTCATTGCGGCGAATCCGTACCAGGCCAATCCCGCATTCCTGCACGATCTCCACGCCCTGCGGCACGCCGCCAGTGGCCAACCACGCATGGCAACTACCCAGGGTGGGATGCCCGGCAAAGGGCAACTCGCCCAGCGTGGTGAAGATACGCACGCGGTAGTCCGCACGCGGGTCGCTGGGCGCGGAAACGAAGATGGTCTCGCTCAGGTTGGTCCAGCGGGCAAACGCCGCCATGCGGGCATCGCCCAGCCCGTCGGCATTGAGCACCACCGCAAGCGGGTTGCCGAGTAGTGGGTCTGTACTGAAAACGTTGACCTGGGCGAATGGATAGGTGGACACGGAAACTCTCCTGTTATGCGATGAACACGATTGAGCAGATCGCGTCAGACAACCCTGTCAATCTCATGCTGTCATAGCCACGTTCCATGCAGTTCGCGACAAAGTGCGCACCTATCGCTCTGTTCGGAATGAGTGTAGATCACGCCGCTCCAAAGTGTGAGCAAGTTCGCGTGGCACCCAGAAGACCTTGCAGTTTCTATTCCTTCATGTCCTCTCATGCGGGCCTGCAGCTCTCCATGAATTGATGATCTTCTGAAAATCTCCAGGTGCCATTGCCATCATTCCGCCCCATCGATACCGTCCGCGCCTCGTCAGTGTTCAAAAGAGGGAACAGCCCATGGAACGGTGGAAGCGCAGCTTTGAAATGAAGCTCCCCATTGAGTCAGTTGGCTTCGTTCTTGCTGCCGCTTACGCGCTGTCCTGCTGGGCGGCGCGGCAGGTATCGATGGATCAGTTTCACCTTCCCGCAGGACTTCGTGTTGCTGCGCTTCTGATGTTTCCCATGCGCCTGTGGCCGTACCTGATACTGGGTGAGTACGCGTACTTCGCGCACATGCGCTTTCCCATGATCGATACATATGGTTTGGCGTGGACGATTCTGTCGTCAGTATCTCTAATGCCCGCGGTTGCCCTGATCGTGCACTGGCACCGACGGCTGATGGACGCGAGAACAGATGCCTGGTTTATCTCCGCCGCAATGACTTCTGCGCTGGTGGTAACGCTGCTGAATCTCGGCTTCTCGCATCTGTTGTGGCCCGTTCCCCACCGCAACGATTTCCTGACAGACGCCACAAGAGGCGCGTTGGGGCAGTTCATCGGCATCCTCACGCTCGCGCCGCTGGCCTTGCTCTGGACACGCAGGAAGTCCGGCTGGGAGTGGAATCGACGATACGCCGCTGCAACCGCTGGTGCTGCCGCCGTGATCGTGGGATTGGGACTGTTGACGCTTCTGGTACCGACCAGTGCGCCATCGCTGAAGATCACGCTACAGCTGCTGGTTGCTCTGCCTGCCATTGCCTTGACATGCATGCATGGTTGGCGTGGCGCCGCGATAGCGGTTCCATTGGTGAACATGGTCATTGGATTGACCAGTAGAGGAAGTGAACCCTGGTCGTTCGACTCGTCCACGTTCGTGGCACAGCAGATACTGATGATTGCGGGCGTGGCTCTACTTACGCTCGGGTACAGCATCAGTCACTACTATCACCACTACACAAGCGGTCGAAAGAGGGAACTCGTCACGGCCGCGCATGCGAGGGCGTCGCACTTTGCCGGTGAGATGGACCTGCGTCGCCGCGTACTGGAGATGCGAAAGATGGGGGATGGCATCGATCATTCCCTGAGCGAGATTGCATACTACCTCCGGGACAATGGTCATCCGGACATGGCGCACTCGTTGCTGCAGGTGTCCGTCGCGAACTCGAGAAAGTTTCGGGAGCATACAAGCCTGGTGTATCCCACCGCCCTGGAACACGTTGGGCTTTACTTGAGCGTACAGTTGAGCGGCCTGGGAGAACACTGGAGAAGCTCGCGGCGCGTATTGTCTCCGCGGATGGTGGGGGACCCATGCGGGATGAGTACCGGCTTGCAGCTCGCTGCGTACCGAGCAATGGCGGAGGCAGTCTCGGTACTGCTGGAGCACGAGGAGGACCAGATCAGGGTACACGCGCGCTGTGGCCAGATCGGCGGTACGCGGGGAATCTTCGTGGTCGTCGCGCTGATCGACCCGCAAAGGCACATCACAGAAGGGACAATGGGTATCACCACTGAGCGGCTTACCGGACGGACGCTGCCCTACGGCGGCACTGTTCAGTGCCGCCGCAATCGGGTTCGGATTCTTCTGGTTGAATCCAGCGAGGCGGAGGAGCCGCCCTTGAGCTGAAGAGCTCTCAGCGGGCCTCTTCCACTGACCAGACGGTGTTGCTGCCGTCCTGGTAGTGAATCAGGGAGATCTCCTCATCGGAGTAGACAAGGGTAGGCACGGCGTCTTCGGAAATCTTGAGGCGCCATGAGGGAAGCGAGGTTCTGGCAGATGGCTTGCCGGCAGGCAGCGCCCACATGATCTCGTCTACTTTTCCGACCACGACGTGGACGTTGTCGTTGCGATCATTGACCTGATAGTAGCGGATGCCATCCCGGTCGAAGCGGTAGGCCTTCCAGTTGTCGCTCAGACTTACGTTCGCGGTCGATGGTTGGGGGTGACCCAACCCCTGTGCTTCATTGCCATTCCAATCCTGCTGGGCATTTGAGACGGCAGGGGCGGTGGTAAGCAGCAACGCAGTGGTGGCCATGACGATTGCTCGATTTTGCATGCTGTGCTCCAGCACTGGTGACGGGAAAATCCCGCACGATGCTAGGTAGCAGTCGCATCACAAGCTCTACACAATCTCTGATACGAGCGCGAAAGAGCCTGGAAGGAATCGACGTATCGATACGCGTGTCCGGCCGGCCGGAAGTCGAGGGGGTCGATCACGTCAGCAGAGACATCGCCATGTCCCGAACGCGAGTTTCTGAAGTTCCAGACGATCAGGCTTCGTCGGTTTCCAGTTCCTTGAGGTGGCGTTCGTACCAGCCGTTGCCTTCGGGCTCGAAGATGGCGGTGCGGATCATTTCGCCCTGGTAGACGTGCACGGACACGGCGAGCTCGGTGTCGCTGGCGTTGCGGATGGTGTGATACTCGTGCGGCGGGATCAGGCTGCCCGCACTGCCGCAGCCGCCGATGACTGCGGGCTCGGCGCGGAAGCGGAAGCGCTCGCCGTTGCGTTCGAGCAGGGCGTACTGGGTGACTTCCAGCTGGCCCAGCCACACCCCTTCCACGCACCACAGGCCGCTGTGGTCGTGCAGCGGCGTGCCCTGCCCCGGCGCCCAGCTCATCGCCACGATGCTGTAACCGAGGGTCGGGCTGCGGTAGAGCTCGCGGCGGGCGTAGTGGTCGCTGATCGGCTGGTGCACGCAGGCCGGCAGCTGGATGCGGCTGTCAGCGATGGCCTCGCACAGTGCACCACGCAGGGTCGTGGCGATCTGCTGCGGATCGTCATTCTGGACCGCATGGTCGACGGCGGCGATCAATCGATCGCGTCCATGGAACCGCGGAAAGGCATCGCAATGGGCTTGCATGCCTCCAGTCTAGGCGATGAACGTTAAGGCGATGTTTGATCTGAATCACGACAAATCGCCGCACGTTGGCCGGAAAATCAATCGATTTCCGTTGTTCGGTAGGCGCTGTCTATCGGTTTGCCGTGTAATCGTGCCAATTGCGACAACCTCGTAGCGACACGCCATGCGTGTCCCACGGATTGCAGGCCACGTTCTGGACACGCATGGCGTGTCCCTACGCGGTGCCTCGCTGTACGAACGGGGCCTGCTGGTACAACCTGCGTTCGCCACCGCGTGGATCGTCTTCCTGCCTGGAACGGGTGTCGAACACCATCGTCTGCCGCCGCTCCAACCCGTACTGCGCCCACTGCGGCAGGCCCCCATGGTTCGGGTTCCCCGTGCGGGCAAATGCCAGCAGGGCCTCGCTCATGACATCGGCCATGCGCTGCGCATCGGCCCCATCGCCAGTGCGCGAGCCTTCCGCGCGCGTGTTGTCGAACACCAGCGGGATATCCAGCGTGTGGAACGCGCCGAGCTTTCCACCCTCCAATGGTGAGCCCCAGTCCAGCTGGTAGGCCCAGGTCGGTGCGCCCTGCCGTGCCCGCGCCTCCAGTTCTTCGACTGCGCCGCGCCAGGAGCGCCCGGCGGTGGTGGCAGCAAAGAACACCTCTGACGGCGTGTAATGCGGATACAGGCGCCGATATTCGGCGATCACCACCGAAGGCAGCAGGTCCACGAACTGCTCCTTTTCCAGCTTCGCCGGCAGCGTTTCCCAGGTCAGCGCGAAATTGGCCGGCTCGTTGCCGAGGAAGGCGCGGGTTTCGTCATGGGTGTTGCCGATCACCATCGGGATCCGGGCGGACTGCGCCGGCGCCTGTGGCCAGAACGGATGCACCGGCAAGCTTCCGCCGTCCACCACCGGGCCGAAGTACAGCGAGGTGCTCTCCACCCGCGAGGGATCACGTGCGCGGGTGGCGGCCAGCAGGGCGTCGGCCGGGAGCGCAAGCAGCGCGTCCACGTCGCGCGCGCCCACCGCGTCCATCGCAATGCGCGCGCGCTGGGTAGCCGCACGCGGCCCGGCGGCGGTGACCTGCTGGCCGCTCATCGTCCACGCGCGCTGGAACAGGCCGCGTGCCGCCGGCATGGCCATCAGCGTGGCGATCTTGGCGCCGCCGCCGGACTGGCCGAACACGGTGATGTTGCCTGCATCGCCACCGAACTCGGCAGCATGCTCGCGCACCCAGTGCAGCGCCTGGACCAGGTCGAGCTGGCCCACGTTGCCGGAGTCGGCGAAACGCGCGTCGCCCAGCTGCGCCAGGTACAGGTAGCCGAACACGTTGAGCCGGTGGTTCACGCTGACCACCACCACGTCGCCACGCCGGCACAGCGCGCTGCCGTCGTACTGCGGGTCGCTGCCGGAGCCGTTGTTGTAGGCGCCACCGTGGATGTAGAACAGGATCGGGCGCGGTTTGCCGTCGCGCAGCGCCGGGGTCCACACGTTGAGGTACAGGCAGTCTTCGCTGCCGGGGCCGTCGTCCTTGCTGCCCTGTGGCGCGGCAGGCCCGTAGGCCAGCGCGTCGCGCACGCCGCGCCACGGCAGCTCCTGCAGCGCTGGCTCGAAGCGGCGGGTGGCGGTGTCGGCGCCGTAGGGCACGCCCCGGAAGCTGTGCACGCCCTGCACGTAGCGACCCCGCAGGCGCCCGCTTCGCACCTTGGCCAGTGAATCGGTGTCGGCGCCGGCAGGTGCGTTGGCCAGTGCAGCGGCCATCGGCAACGAACCGGCTGCCAGCAGCAGGGCGTAGCGCGCGCTGTCGCGCAGGAAACGGCGGCGCTGCAGGTCGGCCGGGCTCATGGCGTGCCCTCCCCGCGCTGCGCCTGCATCCAGCGCAATGCGAGCGTGGGCCACTGCGTGGTGGTGAGCGCGGCGGGAATGCGCACGCCGAAGCCATGGCCGCCGTGCGCGAACAGGTGCATTTCACTGGGCACGCCCGCGTCCAGCAGCGCCTGGTAGTACAGCAGGCTGTTCTGCACCGGCACCACGCTGTCGTCCTGGGCGTGCACCAGGAAGGTAGGCGGTGTCTGCGCGGTCACCTGGGACTGCTGGGAGAACTGCCTTTCCAGCGCGGCGCTGGGCCGCTCGCCGAGCAGGCGGGAACGCGAACCCGTATGCGCCTGCGCGCCCATGTCGATCACCGGGTACAGCAGCAGGGCGAAGTCCGGGCGCGCGCTGACCGCGTCCACGGCGTCACCGATGCCCGGGAGCGCGGCTGCAAATCCGGTGCTCAAACGCGCGGCCACGTGGCCGCCGGCGGAAAAGCCCATCACCCCGATCCGGTGCGGGTCCAGCTGCCATCGGTTCGCGTTGCTGCGGATCAGGCGCAGGGCGCGCTGCGCGTCGGCCAGCGCCGCCTGGCGGTCACTGCGGCCGGCCGGCAGGCGATAGCGCAGCACGAACAGGGTCACCCCGCCCTGGTCCACGAAGGCGGGCACCAGCGCGGTGCCCTCCTTGTCCAGCACGATGCGCTGGTAGCCGCCGCCGGGAATGACCAGCAGCGCGCTGCCGTTGGGCCGGGCCGGGCGGTAGGCCACCAGGTACGGGGCACTGACGTTGTCGATGTAGCGGTCGGGAAGCGCGCTGTTGTTGCTGCGTTCGACGACGTTCGCCGCGCTGGGCGTGGTGGACTCTCCGGGTACCTGACCCGCCGGCCACAGGTCGATGCGGTCGGGCGCGCCGGGAGAGGGCTCGGTCTGCGGCACCGGCCGTTCGGCGGCATGGGCCAGCGAGGGGGCAACGGCGAGGGCGGAAAGCAGCAAGCCCCCCAGCAGGGGCATCAACACGAGACAACGCATCCGGGGATCCTTGGCATGGGAAACGACCGCGTGCCGGGCGATGGCAGCTTCTGATGCGCTGCACATTGCCAATGACACCGGTTTACCATATACAGCTCATCCAAGCACTGTCGATGGGCAGTGCAACAAAACAACGGGAGACCCGCTTGAGCAACGATCAGGGCAAACAGGATCTGCCAGAACAGGGATTGGGCGACATCGCCCAAGCGTTCGTTTCGGCCCGCCAGCAGGGCCGTTCACTGCCGGATTTCCCGGGAACCATCCCGGACGACCTGGTCACCGCCTACCAGGTGCAGGACCACGCCATTGCGCTGTGGGACGCCGGGGTCGTGGGCTGGAAGGTCGGCTACATCGCCGCCGAGCGCCGCGATGCCTCCGGGGACGACCGCCTGCTGGGCCCGATCTTCTCCAATCGGCTCTGGAATGCTACCGGTGGAACAGCGGACATTCCGGTCTTCCTCGGCGGCTTCGGCGCGGTCGAGGCCGAGTACGTGTTCCAGCTGACCGAGGACGCCCCGGCCGACAAGCTGCACTGGACCCCGGAAGAGGCCGAAGCCCAGCCGGCGCGCCTGTTCATCGGCGTGGAAGTCGCCAGCAGCCCGCTGGCCACGATCAACAAGCTGGGCCCGCTGGTGGTGGTCTCGGACTTCGGCAACAACAACGGCCTGGTGCTGGGCCCGGAAATTCCGGACTGGACCACGCTGGACGACGCCGACCTGCGTGCCGAAACGCGCATCGACGGCGCGGTGGTGGGCACCGGCGGCGCCACCCTGCTGCCGGGTGGGCTGCGCACCGCATTCGCGTTCGCACTGGGCCGTTCCGCCCAGCGCGGGCGCCCGCTGAAGGCCGGCGATCTGATCGCCAGTGGCAATGCCACCGGTATCCATGACATCGCCGTAGGCCAACAGGCACTGATCCGTTTCGCCGGTTACGGCGACATTACCTGCAGGGCCATCGCCGCCGGGTAACCGGTCGGCCATGGCGAGTACGCTTGGGAGGGCGCAGATGATTACTCGCAGAAAGTTCCTGGCTACCGGCGTGGGCGCGCTCAGCGTGCCCCTGTTGTCGGCCGGGTGTTCCCGTTCCACCGGCACGGCGCCCGAAGGCGCGCGCCTGCTCACCGCGACCGACGTGCACGTGGCCGACTACCCCACCGTGACCGCGGTGAAGTGGATCGGGCAGCAGCTCGAAGAGAAGACCGGCGGCCGCCTGAAGCTGCGCCAGTACCATTCCGGCCAGCTGGGCCGCGAATCGGAAGCGATCGACATGGCCCGCTTCGGCGCGATCGACATCACCCGGGTGTACTCCGGCGCGCTCAACAATGCGTTCCCGCTGACCCAGGCGCTGTGCCTGCCGTACGTGTTCGAGTCGGTGGCGCACATGCGCCGCGCGCTCGATGGCGGTATCGCCGACGACGTGCTGCGCGGCTTTGAAAGCCGCGGCCTGGTGGGCCTGGCGATCTACGACTCCGGCGCGCGCTGCTTCTACAACACCAAGCATCCGATCGTGGAGCCGAAGGACCTGCACGGCCTGAAGCTGCGCGTGGCCTCGTCGGACATCTTCATCCAGCTGATGCGCCTGCTCGGTGCCAACCCGACTCCGATGTCGCTGGGCGACACGTTCTCGGGCATGGAAACGCACATGATCGACGGTGCGGAAAACAACATGCGCAGCTTCCATTCCAGCCGCCATTTCGAAGCGGCGCGCTACTGGTCGCAGAGCGATCATTCCTATGCGCCGGACGTGCTGCTGATGTCCCGCCGCACCTTCGAGGAACTCAGCCCGGCCGATCGCCAGCTGCTGCTGCAGACCGCGCGCGAGTCCGTCACGGTGATGCGCCAGCAGTGGGATGCGTCGGAAAGCACCGCCCGCCAGGCAGTGGCCGAGTTCGGCATCCAGTTCAACGAGGTCGACATGCCGGCCTTCCGCAAGGCCGCCGACCCGTTGCTGCAGCAGTACCTGCAGCAGCCGGAACTGGCTGCGCTCACCCGTCGCATCCGCGACTTCGCCTGAGGAACGCCGCGATGTCAGAGACGACTTCCGAAACCACCGTAGACGTGCGCTCGGCGCCCCAGCGTGCGCTGGACCTGATTGCCGACATCACCATCCATATCGCCGTGCTGGCCCTGCTAGGGCTGGTGGTGGTGCAGGGCTGGCAGGTGTTCGCGCGCTATGTGATCAACGATTCGCCCAGCTGGACCGAGCCGGTCACGCTGCTGCTGCTGGCCACGGCGATGAGCCTGGGCGCAGCCACCGGCGTGCACACCCGCCGCCACTTCGGCTTCTTCCTGCTGGCCGCGCACATGGGCCCGCGCCTGCGCCGCGCGGTGGATGTATTCGCCTCGCTGGTGGTGGCGGTGCTGGGCGTGGTGATTGCCTGGTGGGCCTGGGTGCTGCTGATGGACGGGCTGGACATCAAGACCGCCGGCGCCAACCTGCCGCAGAGCATCAACTACCTGCCGCTGAGCATTGGCGGTGCGCTGATGGCGATATTCGCCGTGAACCAGATGGTGCAGGCCGTGCAACCGGCTGCTGTCGACCCAGAGGGAGATCGCTGAGTCATGGGTATTACGATTCTTTTCACTGTCTTCGCAGTGCTGCTCCTGCTGGGTGTGCCGGTGGCGTATGCGCTGGCCGCCGCCGCGCTTGCCACGCTCTGGTACCTGGACCTGCCCACGCTGGTGCTGGTGCAGCAGATCTCAGCCGGTACCGGTTCCGCTTCGCTGATTGCGATTCCACTGTTCATCTTCGCCGGCGAAATCATGATGCGCGGCGGCATTTCCGAACGCCTTATCGCGTTGGCCTCGTCGCTGGTCGGCCGCATGCGCGGTGGCCTGGGCCAGGTCTCGATTCTGTCCTCGCTGTTCTTCGGCGGTGTGTCCGGTTCGGCCATTGCAGACGTATCGGCAGTGGGCGGCACGATGATTCCGCAGATGGTCAAGCGCGGCTATGACCGCGACTTCGCGGTGAACGTGAGCATCACCGCCGCGCTGGTGGCGCTGCTGGTGCCGCCTTCGCACAACCTGATCCTGTTCTCGGCCGCGGCCGGCGGTGGCCTGTCCATCGCCGACCTGTTTGCAGCCGGCATCGTGCCGGCGCTGCTGATGACGGTGGCGCTGATGGTCACCGGCTACGTGGTGGCGCGTCGTCGCGGCTATGGCGTGGAAGTGTTCCCGGGCTGGCGCGCGGTGCTGTTGCGCATGGTCTCCGCCCTGCCCGGCCTGGGCCTGGTGGCGTTGATCTTCATCGGTATCCGCGCGGGCATCTTCACTGCGGTGGAAAGTGCGGCCATCGCGGTGGTGTACGCGCTGCTGGTGACCACGGTGCTGTACCGCCAGCTCAACTGGCGCGAGTTCATGGGCACGGTGACCCACGCCGCGCGCAGCACCGGTGTGATCCTGTTCGTGATCGCCACGGCGGCGGTGTTCGGCTGGCTGCTGGCCTTCCTGCAGGTGCCGACGGCCGCGGTGGACTTCCTGCAGTCGTTCGCGCACAGCCAGTTCATGGTGCTGCTGATGATCGTGGTGATGTTGCTGCTGCTGGGCACCTTCATGGACCTGGCGCCGATGATCCTGATCTGCACGCCGATCTTCCTGCCGGTGGCCAAGGCCTACGGGATCGACCCGATCCACTTCGGCCTGGTGCTGGTGCTGACCGGTGGCCTGGGCCTGGTGACGCCGCCGGTAGGCTCGGTGCTGTTCATCGGCACCGCCATCGGCAAGATCAGCGTGGGCGAAAGCATGCGCTCGATCTGGCCGTTCTGGTTCGCCGCGGTGGGCGTGCTGCTGATCGTGACCTTCTTCCCGCAGCTGTCGCTGTGGTTGCCGGCGCTGCTGCGCGCCTGATTGGGTGGCGGCTTCGGCCGCCACGCTGTTGATGGAGAAACACCCATGCATCTGAAGACCCTGCTTGCCGGGCTGGTGACCGCTGGCCTGTTGCTCACCGGTGGTGCCCATGCTGCCGAATCCGCCGCCCCCACGTGGAAGCGCGGCATCGAAAACCAGCGCCAGGCCGACCTCGGCAACGGCACCTTCCTCAACCCGGTGTTCGCCGGCGACCGCCCGGACCCGTCGGTGCTGAAGGACGGCGACGACTACTACCTCACCCTGTCCTCGTTCGATGCCTACCCCGGCCTGCCGATCTGGCACTCGCGCGACCTGGTGAACTGGCAGCCACTGGGCCACGCGATCACGAAGAACGTGGGCGCGATCTGGGCGCCGGACATCGTCAAGCATGACGGCCGCTACTACATCTACTTCCCGGCGCGCACCGGCGAAACCCGCAGCAATTTCGTGGTCTGGTCCGACAACATCCGCGGGCCGTGGAGTGAGCCGATCGACATCGGCCTGGGCGGCTACATCGACCCCGGGCATGCGGTGGGCGAAGACGGCAAGCGCTACCTGTTCCTGAGCGGCGGCGCCTATGTGCAGCTGGCCGACGACGGGCTGAGCGTGGTCGGCAAGCCCAAGCACGTGTACGACGGCTGGAAGTACCCGGAAAGCTGGGACGTGGAGGCCTACGCCCAGGAAGGTCCGAAGATCAATTTCCACAACGGCTGGTACTACATGACCACTGCCGTGGGCGGCACCGCCGGTCCGCCGACCGGGCACATGGTCATCACCGCGCGCTCGCGCTCGATCCATGGGCCGTGGGTGAACGCGCCGAACAACCCGATCACGCGTACGAAGTCGGCGGCCGAGCCGTGGTGGTCGCGCGGCCACGCCACGGTGGTGGAAGGCACCGACGGGCGCTGGTGGATGATCTACCACGGCTATGAGAACGGTTACTGGACGCTGGGTCGCCAGGCGCTGCTGGAGCCGATCGAGTGGACCGACGACGGCTGGTTCGTGGCCAAGGGCGGCGACCTCGGCCAGCCGCTGGCCAAGCCCTCGGGCGAATCGGTGGGCCAGCACGGCATGGCGCTCTCGGACGACTTCCGCGGCAGCACGCTGGGCGCGCAGTGGAGCTTCTTCAACCCCGCCCAGGACGAGTACAGGCGACTCGGCTTCAGCGCGGATGGCATGACCCTGCAGGGCAAGGGCGACACCCCGCGCGACAGCTCGCCGCTGACCGCCATTGCCGGCGATAAGGCCTACCAGTTCGAGGTCGAAATGGACATCGAACCCGGCGCGGTGGGCGGCGCCCTGCTCTTCTACAGCGACCGCCTGTACGTGGGCGTGGGCAGCAACGGGGAGAAATTCATCATGCACCGCTACGGCGAGGAACGGCCGACCCGGCTGGACCGGAGTGCCAAAGGCGGCAAGCTGTGGCTGCGGGTGACCAACAACCGGCACATCGTCACCATCCATTCCAGCACCGATGGCAAAACCTGGAAGAAGTACCCGGTTCAGATGGAAGTCTCCGGCTACCATCACAATGTGGCCGGGAAGTTCCTCGCCCTGAAGCCGGCCCTGTACGCTGCCGGCGACGGCAAGGTCCACTTCCGCCAGTTCCGCTACCGCGCCCTCGAGTGAGTGGCCCGGTAGACTCTTTCGACCTCTCTCGGTTTGAACACATGTCACTGCGCAGCAAGAGCGACCCGGCACCGCACGGGTTGACCAAGGGCAAGGCCGCCACGATCAACGACATCGCGCGGCTGTCGGGTGTTTCCAAGAAAACGGTTTCGCGGATCATCAACAACTCGCCGTTGGTGCGCAAAGACACCCGCGAGAAGGTGGAAACGCTGATGCGCGAGGTGGGCTACACGCCCGACCCGCTGGCCCGAGGCCTGGCCTTCCGCCGCTCGTTCCTGATCGGCATGGTCTACGACAACCCCACCGCGCAGTACATCGTGGACATGCAGTACGGCGCGCTGGACGCGCTGCGCGGCTCCAGCTTCGAGCTGGTGGTGCACCCCTGCGACTCACGCAGCCCCGGCTACATCGAAGGCGTGCGCCGCTTCGTGCAGCAGCAGAAGCTGCATGCGGTGATCCTGGTCCCCCGTGCTTCGGAAGACCAGGCGCTGGTGGACATGCTGGACGAAATTGGCTGCCGCTTCACTCGCATCGCCTCGGCCGCGCTGGATGAAACCTCGCAGATGGTGGTCACCCACGACCGCGACGGCGCTGCCGAAGCAGCCGACTACCTGCTCTCGCTGGGCCACCGCGACATCGCGCTGGTCACCGGCCCGAGCGCCTACCGTTCGGCCCACGACCGCACCGCAGGCTTCCTGGACGCGCTGGCCCAGCGTGGCATCGAACTGCCGCCGGGGCGCATCATCGAAGCAGGCTATACCTTCGAATCGGGTGTGGCCGCGGCCGAGAAGCTGCTGCTGGGCAAGCAGCGCCCGACCGCGATCTTCACCGGCAACGACGAAATGGCTGCCGGCATCTACAAGGTGGCCCTGCGGACCGGGATCAGCATCCCGCGCCAGCTGTCCATCATCGGCTACGACGACAGCCCGCTGGCCTCGCGCCTGTGGCCGTCGCTGACTTCGGTGCGCCGGCACACGCGCGACACCGGGCGCACGGCGGCAGCGATGCTGATCCAGCCCGAGGGCCAGGCCGCGCTGCAGATCGCCAGCGTGCGCCCGCACCTGATCGTTCGGGATTCCTGCCAGCCGCCCGAAGACTGACCGCTACGCGGTCAGTCCTCGGGACGCCTCCCGCTCCCCTACCGCACCGCAAAATGACACCGGTTTCCTCTCCGGCTAGACTTAGGGGAAATCGCGCCAAGGCCGACCCGTCGGCCCACCCCTGCTCTGGAGACGCCATGTACTGCAAGACCCACTACGCCACCCATCCCGACGCCATCAAGGGCGCCAGCAACGACGACCTGCGCGAGCTCTACCTGCTCGACGGTCTGTTCAATGCCGACGCGGTGACCCTGAAGTACACCCACTACGAGCGCTTCGTGCTGGGCGGCGCCGCCCCGGTGAAGGGCCCGGTGTCCCTGCCGAAGCAGACCGAACCGGCCTCGGCCGCCGGCCATGCCTTCCTGGAGCGCCGCGAGCTGGGCGTGATCAACGTCGGCGCCGGCAGCGGCACCGTGACCGTCGATGGCACCGTGTACAAGCTCGGTCCGAAGGACGGCCTGTACGTGGCGATGGGCAGCGAAGACGTGGTGTTCGCCTCGGATGACGCCGCCACCCCGGCGCAGTTCTACCTGGCCTCGACCCCCGCGCATGCGCGCTTCGAGACCAAGCAGCTGTCGATCAAGGACGCCGTTGCCCTGGAACGTGGCGCGCTGGAAACCAGCAACGAGCGCACCATCTACCAGTACATCGTGCCGGCCACCTGCCAGAGCTCGCAGCTGCTGCTGGGCCTGACCGTGCTCAAGCCGGGCAGCGTGTGGAACACCATGCCGCCGCACCTGCACGACCGCCGCAGCGAAGTGTATTTCTACTTCGACCTGGGCCAGAACGACCGCGTGTACCACTTCATGGGCGAGCCGGACGCGCAGCGCCACATCGTGATCCAGAACAACGAAGCGGTGGTGTCGCCCCCGTGGTCGATCCACATGGGCGCCGGTACCAGCAACTACGCCTTCATCTGGGCGATGGGCGGCGAAAACCTGGATTACACCGACATGCACGTGCTGGACATCTGCCAGCTCAAGTGACCCACACCGCATTGGATAAGGACCGTACCCGCAATGGCTAATCCGTTCAGTCTGGAAGGCAAGATCGCCCTGGTCACCGGTGGCAACACCGGCCTGGGGCAGGGCATCGCCGTCGCGTTGGCGCAGGCCGGCGCCGACGTCGCCGTGGCCGGCATCGCGCCGCCCACCGAGACCATCGCAAAGATCACCGCGCTGGGCCGCCGCTGCCTGGCGGTGGAAGCGAACCTGATCAGCATCGAGCCGGTGGAGCGGGTGATCCGCGAAACCGTGGAAGGGCTGGGCGGGCTGGACATCCTGGTCAACAACGCCGGCCTGATCCGCCGTGCCGATGCAGTGGACTTCAGCGAGCAGGACTGGGACGACGTGATGAACGTCAACATCAAGTCTGCGTTCTTCATCTCGCAGGCCGCTGGCCGTCATTTCATCGCACAGGGTCGCGGCAAGATCATCAACATCGCCTCGATGCTGTCGTTCCAGGGTGGCATCCGCGTGCCGTCGTACACCGCCAGCAAGAGCGGCATCGCCGGCATCACCCGCCTGCTGGCCAATGAGTGGGCCAACAAGGGCATCAACGTCAACGCGATCGCCCCGGGCTACATGGCCACCGACAACACCGCCGCGCTGCGCGCCGACCAGGACCGCAACAAGTCGATCCTGGACCGCATTCCGGCCGGGCGTTGGGGTACGCCGGAAGACCTGGCGGGTACCGCAGTATTCCTGGCGTCGAGTGCATCGGACTACGTCAACGGCTCGGTCATTCCGGTCGATGGCGGCTGGCTTGCGAGGTAATACCCCGGTACCGACCAACGGTCGGTATCTACCGCGTAGCGCCGGGCTCTGCCCGGCCCACGCACACTGACATCATGCGACAGCCGGGCAGGGCCCGGCGCTACGAGGCACGACCATGCTGCGTCCTTCGTTGATGCTGTGCCTGCTGTTGTTGACGACCGGCGCATACGCTGCCCCGCATCGCATCTTCATCGCGGGCGATTCCACGGCGGCCGAGTACGGCCCGGAGCGCGCCCCGCAGGCGGGGTGGGGCCAGGCGCTGCAGAGCTACCTTGACCCGGCGCTGTGGGAAGTACGCAACCACGCCAAAGGCGGGCGCAGTGCGCGCAGCTTCGTTGAAGAGAAACGCCTGGACGCCATCGCCGCCGAGCTCAAGCCCGGCGACGTGCTGCTGATCGGCTTCGGCCACAACGACGCAAAGTTCGAAGACCCCACGCGCTACAACGATCCTGCGCAGGCGTACCCGCAGTATCTGCAGCGCTACGTGCAGCTGGCCCGCGACAAGCAGGCCACGCCGTTGTTCATCACTCCGCCAGCGCGGTTGCTGTACGACTTCGGTTCGCTGCTGGACACGCACGGCCTGTACACCCAGGCGATGCAGCAACTGGCGGCGCGCGAGCAGGTGCCGCTGATCGATCTCAACGCCAGCTCCACGCGCTGGATCCGCGCGCTGGGCGAGCAGGGCGCCAAACCCTATTTCATGTTCGTGCCGGAGCAGAACAAGGCCGACGGCACCCACTTCACCGTAGCCGGAGCGACAGCGGTGGCGTGCCTGGTGATGCGCGACTGGGTGGCGCTGCAGCCGACGATGAAAACCGCACTGAAGCGCGACATCGACTGCGACGTGAGCCAGGCCGTGGGGCAGGGCAGCGACCCGGCCAAGCCGTCGCGCGTGGTGCATGAGCGCGACATCGCGATCAGCCAGCCTGGGCCGCATGGTGGGGCGGGTCCGACGACGGCATATCCGTTCTTCGCTGACGACAAGGACCTGCCATTCGTGCTGCGCAAGCGCGTGCTGCACAAGGGCGCAGGCATCGGCCTGCACCCGCAGCACAAGGACGAGATCTATTACATCATCAGCGGGCAGGGCAGCTACGTGCTGGATGGGAAGCAGTACGACGTCGCCGCCGGCGATGCGCTGCTGACCCGGGTGGGCAGCCTGCATGCGCTGCAGCAGCGCGGGGAGCAGGATCTGGTGGTGCTGTTGGCGTACCCGCGGTAATGCCCCGGCCGGGCAGAGCCCGGCGCTACGTCTGGACGTACCGCTAACCTTCAAAAGCTCGGGAGGCTTTTGAAGGTTACGTGGCTAAACTTCAAAAGCATTGGCGAGAAACGTCAATCGGGGCGGCGAAGCGGGGCGAATCAGACGTCGCCGCCGTCCGCCCAGCCCTCACCGGTGCCCTTCTGGAACACGCGGTCTCCGTCCTGCACGTCACCGGCCGGCAGGTGCTCCTGCGCTTCCAGTGCCGCATAGATCGGCGTGAAGTCAGGCGAGGTGGCCTCCATCAACTGCTCGTAGCTGTCGATGACGAAGTAGGTCTTCTGGAACGTATCGATGCGGTACTTCGTGCGCATGATGCGCTCGAGGTCGAAGCCGATCCGGTTCGGCGCGGCCGATTCCAGCGAGTACAACGACTCGCCCTTGGACGAGACGATGCCGGCGCCGTAGATGCGCAGGCCTTCCGGTGCATTGATCAGGCCGAATTCCACCGTGTACCAGTACAGGCGGGTGAGGTGCTGCAGCGCTTCCGGGCCGATGGCATGGGCCTTGACGCCGCCACGACCGTAAGCGGCCATGTAGTCGGCGAACACCGGGTTCATCAGCAGCGGCACGTGGCCGAACAGGTCGTGGAACATATCCGGTTCGGCGATGTAGTCGATCTGGTCGGGGCGGCGGATCCACCAGGTCACCGGGAAGCGGCGGTTGGCCAGGTGGTCGAAGAAATCCAGTTCCGGCAGCAGGCCCTCAACGCCCACCAGAGTCCAGCCGGTGGCGGCGCCCAGCACCTCGTTGAGCTGGTCGAAGCGCGGAATCATGTGCGCGTTCATGCCCATCTCGTCCTGCGCCTGCAGGAACTCTTTGCTGGCGCGGCCTTCGAGCAGCTCGCGCTGGCGCTGGTACAGCGTGCTCCAGGTGGCATGGTCGTCGGCGGTGTAGCTCTCCCACGGCTGTTCCACCACGGCGGTGGTGTACACCGGCACGTAGCCCTTGTCGGTCTGCTGGTGTTCGACGCGGCGCGGGGCGGTGGCGGTTTCCATCACGGTGGGCTCCTGGAAGGTCATCCGTTGATGCTAGGGCAGGGGACGCGCAAGAGGCTTGCAAAGTTGCACGGATATGCCGACTTGGCGCAATATCGTTGCGTCCATTCAATGTTGCGGAGCAGCAATGTCCGGGGATAACCAGTTCGACCGCACGGATCTGCGTCTCCTGGCGGAGATCCAGCAGCACGGGCGCGCCACCAACGCCGAACTGGCGGCGCGGGTGAACCTGTCCCCGTCGGCCTGCCTGCGGCGGGTCCAGCGGCTGGAAACCGAAGGGGTGATCGCCGGTTACGGCGCGCGCCTCGAGCCCCGGCGGATCGGCCTGGGCCTGCAGGCGTTCGTGCGCGTGCAGCTGGAGAAGCACGACCAGCACGCCATCGGGGTGTTCGCCGAGAGCGTGGTGGAGTGGGATGAAGTGGTGGCCTGCCATGCGCTCACCGGCGACATGGACTACCTGCTGCACATCTACGTGCGCGACCTGGAGCACTTCTCCAGCTTCCTGCTGGACAAGCTTCTCAACGCGGCCGGGGTGGCCGACGTGAACTCCAGTTTCGTGCTGCGCACGGTGAAGGATTTCCGGGCGCTGCCGTTGTCGCAGCTGGAATGACGCGGCGCGTTACGCGCACTTCTCCTTGCGCCCCATCAGCTTGCCCACGCGCGAGGGTTCCTCGCACTTCGGAGCGGGCGGCGGCGGTGCAATGGCCGCGGCACGCGCGCGCTGCAGCTGCTGGATCTTGTTGCGGATCTGCGGCATCGCCGCCATCGCAGCCTTCTCGCCTTCCAGGATCGCGTTGTTGCGCTGGCTGAAATCGGCCGCGCCGATGTCCAGCACCTTGGGCCGGATGATGATATCGGCGCGTGCCAGTTCCTGTTCGCCCAGGCGCTGGCCCATGATCGAGATGGACTGGTTGACGATGCCCAGCATGCCGGTCGGCGCCTTGCCGCTGGCCTTGCTGGAAATGTCCACGGCGATCACGAAGTCCGCGCCCAGCTGGCGCGCGGCGTCCACCGGCACCGGGCTGACCACGCCACCATCCACGAACATGTTGCTGCCGATCTTCACCGGCTCGAACACGCCGGGAATGCTGCTGGAGGCGCGCACGGCCTGGCCGACGTTGCCGCGCACGAACACCGCGCGGTCGCCGGTGTCCAGGTTGGTGGCCACGGCGGCAAACGGCTTCTTCAGTTTCTCGGCCGGGCGGTTGTCGACCTGCGCGTTGACGTAGTCCTGCAGCTTCTGGCCCTGCACCAACCCACCGGAGAACAGGCGCACGTCGCGGATGCTGGCTTCGTCCAGCGCCACGGCCTTGGACTGCATCTGGAACGCATCCATGCCGCTGGCGTATAGGGCGCCGACCACGCTGCCGGCGCTGGTGCCGGAAACGACCACCGGCTCAAAGCCGTTGGCTTCCAGCATCTTGATCACACCGATGTGCGCGAAGCCCTTGGCCGCACCGCCGCCGAGCGCAATGCCGATCCTGACCGGCTTGGCCTGCGCGGCCGGCACCGCCACCGGGTTGACCGGGGCAGGGCGGGTGTTCTCACCGCCACAGCCGGCCAGCAGGCCGAGCAGGGCAACGGACAACGTCAGGCGGGTGCGGCGGAAGGCAGTCATGGGCGGCAGGTAAGTGAATAGGGACCGTAAAGGTCGCCAGCATACCGGTAGTGCCGGCCGCCGGCCGGCAACCTCGCGATGCCATTTAGCGGGGGGCGGGTGGATTGCGGCGTTGGGTGGGGGTGCTTGGGACACGCGTGGCGTGTCGCTACGCGGCAAAAAGGAGGAGGGGCCCGACACTGCGGACCCCTCCATTTGCCTTTCGGCCAACGCCTCCAGCATATGGCGACTTGGCTGCTCATTCGATGGTGGAGAACGCCAGGCGTGGTAGCGGATGACCCGAACTCTCCCTGAAGGCGTTCATCTATCAAGTCTTCCGGTTTTACATTTCAAGCCCCGGAACTTGGTAATCAATGATCCGCATTTGCGACGCTGTTGTTGTACTGCAACAATTGTCTGGTAGCGCCGGTCCACCACCCCTCCCAACACAGCCTAATCGCCATGTTCTCGAACCGCACTGCCCACGGCCGTACTCCGTCCGTGCACCCCCTCGTACTCGCTCTTGCCGCCCTGCTGCCATTGACGGCCGCAGCCCAGGATGCCCCCGCCACCAAGGACCCGGTCGCGCTCGATACCCTGCAGGTCACGGCGCAGCGCCGTGTGGAAAACGCCAAGGACGTGCCGGTTTCGATCTCCGCCATCCAGGGTGAGAAGCTCGACGTACTCGGTTCGGCCGGTGACGACATCCGCTTCCTGTCGGCGCGCGTGCCGAGCCTGAACATCGAATCGTCCTACGGTCGTGCCTTCCCGCGCTTCTACATCCGCGGCCTGGGCAATACCGATTTCGATCTGAATGCCTCGCAGCCGGTGTCGCTGGTGTATGACGACGTGGTGCAGGAGAGCCCGCTGCTGAAGGGCTTCCCGCTGTTCGACCTGGCCGGCGTGGAAGTGCTGCGCGGCCCCCAGGGCACCCTGTTCGGGCGCAATACCCCCGCCGGCGTGGTCAAGTTCGACTCGGCCCGTCCGTCGCAGGACGCCGATGGGTACGTGAAGGTCTCCTACGGCACCTATGACACCTGGAACACCCAGGCCGCGTACGGTGGCCCGCTGACCGACCGCTGGTCCGCACGCGTGTCGGCGCTGTACCAGCGCCGCGACAACTACGTCGACAACACCCGCCCGAACGCCCCGGCAGAGGGCTTTGAAGGCTATGACGAAGCCGCTGGTCGCGTGCAGTTCCTGTACGAAGGCGACGAGTTCGAAGCGCTGTTCAACCTGCACAAGCGCAAGCTCAACGGCACCGCGCGCCTGTTCCGCGCCAACATCATCCAGCCGGGCAGCAATGCGCTGGTGGAAAATTTCGACCGCGACAAGGTCTCCAACGACGGTGTGAACTTCTCCGAGCTGGAAACCTGGGGCGGCAGCGCACGCCTGCAGTGGAACCTGGGCAGCGTGACCCTGCACTCCATCACCGGCTATGAAACCGCCGAGTCGCTCAACCATGGCGATATCGACGGCGGCTACGGCGCCAGCTTCCTGGGTGCCGGCAACTACGGCCCGGGCTTCATTCCGTTCCCGTCCGAGTCGGCCGACGGTCTGCCGCACCACCGCCAGTGGACCCAGGAATTCCGCGTGGAATCCAACGAGTGGGGCCGCTTCGACTGGCAGGCCGGCGTGTTCTACTTCGATGAAGACGTCACCATCGACAGCTTCAACTACGACTCGCTGACCCCGGGCAACCCGCAGACCGGCCACGCCGTGCAGAGCCAGCGCAACAAGGCGTGGGCGGCGTTCGCCTCCGGCGACTTCGACGTCACCGACAAGTTCAAGCTGCGCGGCGGCGTACGCTACACGCAGGACAAGAAGGACTTCACCGCCAGCGTGCTGCAGGCCGTGCCGGGCGGTACGCCGGTGAGCGGTCCGTACCTGGCCAACACCGATGTCGACGATGTCAGCTGGGACCTGAGCGGTGTCTACCAGGTCACCGACAACGTCAACACCTACGCCCGCGTGGCCAAGGGTTTCCGCGCACCGTCCATCCAGGGCCGCCTGGCCTTCGGTGGCGTTTCGCAGGCCGATTCGGAGAAGGTGATTTCGTACGAAGTGGGCGTCAAGGCCGACCTGTTCGACCGTCGCGCACGCCTGGGCTTCAACATCTTCCGCTACAACGTCGATGGCCAGCAGCTGATCGCCGTGGGCGGCGCCAACAATACCGCCACCCTGCTCAACGCCGACAAGACCATCGGCCAGGGCGCGGAGCTGGACTTCGAGGCCTACCTGACCGACCACGTGCTGTTGACCCTGGGCAGCAGCTACAACGACACCGAGATCAAGGACCGCGACCTGGCGGTGGCGATCTGCGGCGGCGGCTGCACCATCACCGACCCGACCACGGTGATCAACGGCGGCACCTACGCGCTGGTCAACGGCAATCCGCTGCCGCAGGCGCCGAAGTGGATCCACAACATGACCCTGCGCGCCGGCTTCCCGCTCAGCGACGCCAGCGAACTGTACGTGTACACCGACTGGGCCTACCGCAGCCCGGTGAACTTCTTCCTGTACGAGTCGCCGGAATTCCGCAGCCGCTCGTCGCTGGAAGGCGGCCTGCGCCTGGGCTACAACTGGGAATACGGCCAGTACGACGTGGCGGTGTTCGGTCGCAACCTGACCAACCAGACCCGCGTGGTCGGCGCGATCGACTTCAACAACCTGACCGGCTTCCTCAACGAGCCGCGTACGTTTGGCGTGGAGTTCACCTCGAAGTTCTGATCGCGGTGTGATCGGATGAAACGAGAACGGCGCGGAGAGATCCGCGCCGTTCTTGTTTACGTCACAGCGCGCTGGCGGGCCTGATCTTCAGCACGCTCTCTTCGGCCGCGCAGTCGCGGCTGGAAACCACCCCAGCCTTTCGTGCCGCCGCGATCTCCTTGCGGGCGGCCAGCAGGTCGCTCTGGAACGCCGCGTTGTCATGCAGACGCGCCACCGCCGCCGCACCCATGAAGCGGCCCTCCAGGATGTCGCTCTGCCAGTGCACGTTGCACACCAGCCGGCTTTCGCCGTAGTTGCGGCCACGTGCCTGGATGGCGTCCGCACGCTCGGGCACGATTTCCGAGAGGATCAGGGCCCACGCCCAGCCGATCGAGGTGTGGCCGGAGGGGTAGGAGCCGTTCTTGCGCAGGCCGTCCTCATCTTCGGGCGTGCAGGTCGGTTCGCCGTTGACCATGAACGGCCGTTCCCGCTGGTAGTGGTGCTTGGCCGCGCGCGTGGCAGCGCTGGCGTCGATCCGGCTGCGCTCCAGCAGGCGGTACAGCGCCGGGGTCTTCTCCGCATCCACATCCAGCCCGATCGCGCAGCTGAACTGGTTGGCGCCTTCTGGGAAACCGAGCTCGGCGTCGCGGTGCGCCTGTTCCCAGCGCGGGCTGCCGCGCAGCGCGCGGGCCTCGCGGCTGACCTGTTCATCCAGCGCGAACCCGGCCGAACCCGCCAGCGGCGGCGCCGGCACCAGCGCCAGGCTGGCCGGCACGGCATCGGCGGCAAGGTAGCCCACCGCCTTGGTCACCACCGAGGCCTCCACCGGCGTGGCCGGGGCCGGTACCGAGGCGCAGCCCGCCAGAACCCCCAGCAGGGCGGTGGTCAGCAGGGGACGGAGGAGGGCGGTGGCAGAAGGCATGGGCGGGTCTCGACGTGCGTGAAGGCGGCATGATCGCAGCTTCGCGCCCGCCTGCCAGCCGCCGCAGGTCATGCCGCCAGACCCGGCACGGCGCGCTGCGCCGCAGCAGTGGGATTCGTTTCAAATGCGACGAACCCTGTACTGGGTCACGGACTGAGATCGCCAGCCGGCATAGCTTCTGCATCGGCGCCATCACCCGCCAGCCGGATCTGCATAGACAGCGTCGATGGCAAACGGGCGCCAACGCTCAGGGGGAAAACCAAAACGCGGTAGAGCGGGGCTCTGCCCCGCTACTCCCGCTGCCCAAACGGAGACGAAAGAATGCAAACCACTGCAGTGGGGAAGGGCATCGGCCTTGCCCTGGGACTCATGCTGGCGAGCACCAGCGCCCACGCCGCCGATGTGCTGGGCGTGGCGTTCGTGCACGGCACCGGCAAGCAGACCGATGCGCGCGCCGACTACTGGCAGCCGGGCATCATCGACACGGTGCGCCAGGGGCTGCCCAACAGCGCCAATTACACCGTGGTCAACTGCGACTTCGAGCAGTACATGTGGAAGCCCGAAGCCGCCGGCTGCCTGGCCGGCCAGCTCACCAGCTTCATCAACAGTCGGGGTATCACCAAGCTGGTGGTCATCACCCATTCCAACGGCGGAAACGTGGTGCGCTGGATCCTGTCCAACCCCACTTACGACAGCCGCTACCCGAAGCTGATCCAGACCATCAGCAAGGTCACCGCGCTGGCGCCGTCGTCGGCCGGTACGCCGCTGGCCGACGCGGTGCTCAACGGCAACGCCTTCGAGGCCTCGGTGGGCTGGTTGCTGGGCTATCAGAACGACGCGGTCCGCATGCAGCAGGTGGGTTGGATGGCCACCTACAACGCGCAGAACCTGTACGGCACCGCCGGCCGCCCGGCCTTGCCCAAGCCGTTCCGCGCGGTGGTCGGCTCCGACGTGGAGTCGGCGGTATGGGACAGCAACAGCTACTGCGGTGGCTATGCGCAGAACGTGGGGCTGGAGCTCACCCAGAACTGGCTCAACAGCTGCTCCGACGGCTTCCTGGAGTGCAGCAGCCAGAGGGCGGCGGGCAGCGTGCTGTTCACCGACAAGGCGCGCACCAACGGCGCGGAGCCGCTCAGCCACAACCAGAGCCGCCGCGAATGCTTCGGCCTGGGCGCGATCCTGCGCAACGACCTGACCCTTTGAGGAGCACGCCATGACTTCACGACTGAGCTTGTCCCTGGCCGTGGCCTCTGCGGTCTTCGCGCTGCCGGTGCAGGCCGCGCAGCCGATGCCCGATGCGACCACCGAGCGTGCCCCGGTGCAGTTCGCCTGGGCGCTGGAGCCGACCCAGGCGCTGACCGCGCCGGCGCCCTTCACCGCGCTGAGCCGCAGCTACTGGGACACGGTGGACGCCGCCAGCCTGCAACGCGGCCTGGAGCTGCCGCTGACCGCACCGGACGCGGTGATCCAGGTCAGCCCGGTGCAGGGCGCGCGCGCATTGGAGGTGGAGCAGTTGCAGGTGCGCGACCCCAACGGTGCGCAGGCGCTGGACACGGTGGTCGACACTCAACAGCTGCGTGCCGCCGGCATGGGCGTCAACGAGGGCAGCGCGATGGCGCGCACCGGCGCCAGCACGGCGGTGGGCAGCTACCGCCTGCAGGCGCCACAGGCCCAGGGCCGCTATGTGGTGCAGGTGCTGGAACCGAACAGCCCGATCGCATTGCAGCTGCAGGCCGACCGCCAGCAGGTGCTGGCCGGGGGCCGGGTAGCGCTTACCGCCCGCCTGCAGAACGATGGCGGCAGCGCGGCGTTGGCGGCAGGGCGCTCGGTGGCGCGGGTGCTGCCGGCGGCGGGCGAGGCCCTGCTGGTGGCGCCGGACGGCCGCAGCTGGCCGGTACCGCTGGTCGCAGGCAAGGACGGGCTGCGTGCACAGGTGACCATTCCCGAGGACATCGGCCAGGCGCAGGGCCTGTGGGAACTGCAGGCGTTCGTGACCGCGCAGGGCGTGCAGCGCGACGCCAAGGTGGCGTTCTCGGTGGCCCGGCCGACCGCGCGTTTCAGTGGGCAGGCCGCGGCGGATGCGGCGCAGCGCCAGGTACGGCTGCCGCTGCGGATCGGCGCGCCGGGGCGGTATGAGGCGCGCGGCACGCTGTATGCCACCGGGCCCGGGGGCACGCTGCGGCCAGTGGCGCAGGCGCACAGTGCGGCGTGGTTCGAGAGCGCCGGTGCGGGTGAGCTCACGCTGGCATTCGACAGCGTGGCCTTGCCCGGCGGCTATGCGGCGCCGTTCGAGCTGCGCGACCTGCAGTTGCTGGACCAGGGCCGGATGGCGCCGATCGAGACCAGGGCGGTGGCGGTCAGGTTCTGATGGATTGCCGGGGAGCCACGCAGGGCGTGGCTCTACCGGGATAACGAGCACGTGCGTGGGATAACCGGCACAGGCGGGGGTAGAGCCACGCCCTGCGTGGCTGCGCATCACCCCGCGAACGCGGTCAATCGCCCGTCATGCTCCACCACCTGGATCGGCCCACCGAATACCTCCGACAGCGGCCCGTCACGCAGCAGCTCCCCGCGCGTTCCATCGGCCGCAATCCGCCCACCGCGAAGCAGCACCACGCGTTCGATCTCCGGAATCACTTCTTCGATGTGATGGGTCACCAGCACCAACGTGATGCCCTGCGCGGCCAAGGTGCGCATGGTAGCGATCAGATGCTGGCGGGCCACCAGGTCCAGCCCGGTGGAGGGCTCGTCCAGCAACAGCGCCTGCGGGCGGTTGACCAGCGCCCGCGCGATCAGCACGCGGCGGGTCTCACCGGCCGACAGCTCGGCGTAGCCCCGCTGCAGCAGCGGCAGTGCGCCGGTCAGGGCCAGGGTTTCGCGCACCCGGGCGCGCATCTCGTCGGTGACCTCGCGGAACGCCGGCACCACGAAGCTGGCGAAGAAGCCCGACAGCACCGCTTCCTCCACGGTCAGCCCGGGCATGTCCGACAGGTTGCTGCTCAGGTCGCCGGTGACGATGCCCAGCTGCGAGCGCAGCCGGTCCACCTGCCAGCGGTTCTGGCCGAGCACGCGCACCGCCACGGTGCCGTCGGCATGCGCCAGCGGGTACAGCTCGCGGGTGATGAGCTTGATGAAAGAGGACTTGCCGCAGCCGTTGGGGCCCAGCAGCGCGGTGTGCTGGCCCTGCGCGATGCGCAGGCTGAGGTCGTGCAGGACCCGCACCTGGCCGCGGATGACGCAGGCCCGGTCCAGTTCGATCAGGGGAGCGGCGGCCGACGGAGGGGTAGCAGCAGTCATGAATGCGGGGGCAATGCTCACGAAGGGGGAAAACAACTGAATGACTACGCAAAAATGGCACCAGACGGATGAAGTTTGCAACGTCTGGCCCCATCATGGCGGGAACTGCCCTGTTTCCCTGCTGGCCGATCCGGCCCGGAGTCCTGCGATGCCCGACGTCCTCCTCAACTTCCTGACCGGCGGCGTCGTCGGCCTCGGCTGGTGGGGCATGGGGCTGGTGCTGCTGGTGTTCACCCAGCTCACCATCTTCGCCGTGACCCTGTACCTGCACCGCAGCCAGGCGCATCGCGGCGTGGACTTCCACCCGGCCATCGCGCACTTCTTCCGCTTCTGGACCTGGCTCACCACGTCCATGATCACCAAGGAGTGGGTGGCCATCCACCGCAAGCACCACGCCAAGGTGGAAACCGAAGAAGACCCGCACAGCCCGGTCACCAAGGGCATCGGCACGGTGTTCTGGCGTGGCGTGGAGCTGTACCGCGAAGCGCGTGGCATGCGCGCGGACATCGAGCAGTACGGCCGTGGCGCACCGGAAGACTGGATCGAGCGCCACCTGTACACCCCGCACGCCAACCTGGGCCCGGTCGCGCTGTTCGCGCTGAACCTGGTGCTGTTCGGCCTGCCCGGCGTCGCGCTGTGGGCGATCCAGATGGCCTGGATCCCGTTCTGGGCGGCCGGCGTGGTCAACGGCCTGGGCCACTGGTGGGGCTACCGCAACTTCGAGTCGGCCGACACCTCCACCAACCTCACGCCGTGGGCGTTCTGGATCGGTGGCGAAGAACTGCACAACAACCACCATGCCTTCCCCAGCTCGGCGCGCTTCTCGATGCGCCGCTGGGAGTTCGACATCGGCTGGGCCGCCATCCGTGGCCTGCAGGCCGTGCGTCTGGCCAAGGTGCTGCGCGTGGCGCCGAGCATGGACGTGCGCCCGAACATCGCCGTGCCCGATGCCGAAACCCTGAAGGCGCTGCTCTCGCACCGCTTCCAGGCGATGACCGACTACCAGCGCAACGTGTTCGTACCGGCCCTGCGCGAAGAAGCGGCCATGGCCGGTGCCAAGCTGCGCCAGCTGCTGCCGCGGCGCATGCGCCGTGGCCTGGTCAACGACGGCCGCTGGCTCAAGCCGGACTGCCGCGCCGAACTGAGCAGCTGGGTCGAACAGCGCCCGCGCATCCGCGTGCTGGTCGAACACCGCGCCCGCCTCTCGGCCCTGCTCGAAGCCCGTGGCAATGACGCCGCCGAACGCTTGAAGCTGCTGCAGGCCTGGTGCCACGAGGCCGAGGCCAGCGGCATCGCCGCGCTGCAGAACTACGCAGCGCGCCTGAAGGGCTACTCGTTGTCGGCGCACTGAGCGGTGCGCCGGCGTTTCTGCTGCGCAGCGCTTCTGTTGCTGGCCACCACCGCGCAGGCCCAGGTCACCGACACCGGGACCTACCTGCAACGCATGGACGCAGACGGCGACGGCAAGGTGAGCGTGGAGGAGTACGTACAGTGGATGCTGTACGCCTTCGACCGCATGGACCGAAACGGCGATGGCGTGCTCAGCGCCGACGAACTGCCCGGCGGCAAGGGCAAGCCGATCACCCGCGAGCAGCAGCGCCAGACCATTGTCGAGCGCTTCCACAAGCAGGACGCCAACGGCGACGGGTTCCTGAGCGCGAAGGAACTCTCCGCGCCGCCGCGTTGAACATGGGACCCCCGTCGTAATGCCCGAACTTCCCGAAGTAGAAACCACCCGCCGTGGCCTGGCGCCGCACCTGGAAGGCCGCCGCGTGCACGGCGTCATCCTGCGCCGGCCGGACCTGCGCTGGCCGATTCCCGACGAAATCGGCGCGCTGCTGCCCGGCCAGGCGATCGAAGGCGTGCGCCGGCGGGCCAAGTACCTGCTGCTGGATACCGCCATCGGCAGTGCGGTGCTGCACCTGGGTATGTCTGGCAGCCTGCGCGTACTACCGGGAGACACCCCGGTCCGCGCGCATGACCATGTCGACATCAGCCTCGACAACGGCCGCCTGCTGCGCTTCAACGACCCGCGCCGGTTCGGCAGCCTGCTGTGGCAGCCGGCCGGTGACACCCACCCGCTGCTGGCCGGACTGGGTCCGGAACCGCTGGACGACGCCTTCGACGGCGACTACCTGTTCCAGCGCAGCCGCGGCCGCAGCGCCTCGGTGAAGACCTTCCTGATGGACCAGGCGATCGTGGTCGGGGTCGGCAACATCTATGCCGCCGAAAGCCTGTTCATGGCTGGCATCAACCCGCTGCGTGAGGCCGGAAAGATCTCGCGTGAGCGCTACCAACGGCTGGCCACGGCGGTGAAGCAGATCCTGGGCCACGCCATCACTCGCGGCGGCACCACCCTGCGCGACTTCATCAGTCCAGACGGCGCGCCCGGCTATTTCGAGCAGGAACTGCTGGTGTACGGGCGTGAAGGCGAACCCTGCCGGCAGTGCGGCCGGCCCCTGCGCCACGCCACCATCGGCCAGCGTGCCAGCGTCTGGTGTGGGCACTGCCAACGCTGAGGCGTAGCGCGCGCGGCACCAACGGGCGTTATAGTCGGGCAAACGTCACCGGCGGGGTGTGCGATGGACGATAGCCCGGATATCACCGTATGGCTCGATTCGGCCCGCGCGGGCGACCGCGCCTCGCTGGATCGGGTGCTGACCCTGCTGTACCAGGAACTGCACAGCATGGCCCGGCGCCAACTGGCGGGGCAGCAGGGGCGCACGCTTGATGCGACCTCGCTGGTGCACGAGTCCTACCTGAAACTGCTCGGGGCACGCGGTGCGGCGCGCTTCGAGGACCGCGCGCATTTCTTCGCCTATGCGGCCTCGGCGATGCGCAGCGTGGTGGTGGATTACGCGCGCAACCGGCTGGCGCGCAAGCGCGGCGGCGACCTCAAGCGGGTGGCGGAAATTCCCGAGAACAGCAGCAGCGGCGTACGCCTGGACGAAGACCTGCTGGCGCTGGACGTGGCGCTGGCGCGGCTGCAGGCGGTGGACAACCACCTGGCCAAGGTGGTGGAGCTGCGCTACTTCGCCGGGCTGTCCGAACAGGAGATCGCCGACCTGTGCCAGCGCTCGGAGCGCAGCATCCGGCGCGACTGGCAGAAGGCACGGATGTTCCTGCTGGCCTCGGTCCGCGAGGACTGAGATGGACGCCGCGCGCTGGCGGCAGCTGTCTTCGCTGCTGGATCAGTTGCTGGAAATGCCCCACGACCAGCGCAGCGCGCGGCTGGCGCAGCTGCGTGCGGTCGACGCGACGCTGGCCGACGACCTGGAACGGCTGCTCGCACACGAGCAGGAAAGCCAGGACTTCATGGCCCAGCCGCTGTGGACGGCGGCGCCCGAAGACAGTCGCGCCGGTACCCACATCGGGCCGTACCAGCTGCTGCGCCAGCTCGGCGAAGGCGGCATGGGCGAGGTCTGGCTGGCCGAGCGCGCCGACGGCCTGTACCAGCGCCAGGTGGCGTTGAAGCTGCTGCGCAGCGGCTATGCGGACCCCGGGCTGCGCCAGCGCTTCAGCCGCGAACGCGAGATCCTGGCGCGCCTGCAGCACCCGCACCTGGCGCAGTTGCTGGACGCCGGCGTGGACCTGCAGGGCCAGCCGTATCTCGCGCTGGCCTACGTGGAAGGCGAGCCGATCACCGATTACTGCCAGCGCCTGCAGCTGCCGCTGGAGCGCCGCCTGCAGTTGATGCTGCAGGTGTGCGCGGTGGTCAGCCATGCGCATGCCAACCTGATCGTGCATCGCGACCTGAAACCTTCCAACATCCTGGTCACCGCCGAAGGCGAGGTGAAGCTGCTGGACTTCGGCATCGCCAAGCTGCTGGCCGGCGACGAACTGCCTGCCAACGCCGCGCATCCGCCGACCGAAGCGCGCGCGTTCACCCTGCACTACGCCGCGCCCGAGCAGGTGCGCGGCGAACCGGTGACCACGCTGACCGATGTGTACTCGCTGGGCGTGGTGCTGTTCGAGGTGATCACCGGCCGCAAGCCGTACCGCCTGCGCCGGCACAGCGATGCCGAGTGGGAGCGCTCGATCCTGGAGGTGGAAGCGCCGCGCGCCTCCAGCGTGCTGCTGCGTGGCGACGGCAGCGATGCCGGCGTCACGCCGGCCACGCGGCGGCTGGCCCGTCGATTGCGCGGCGACCTCGACACGGTGCTGCTCAAGGCCCTGCAGAAGGATCCCGCGCAGCGCTATGCCTCGGTGGAGGCGTTGGCCCAGGACCTGCAGCGCTTCCTTGAAGGCCGCCCGATCCAGGCGCGCCCGCAGCGCTCGCTGTACCGCCTGCGCAAGTACCTGGGCCGGCATCGCTGGGGCGTGGCGTTGGCGCTGGTGGCGGTGCTGGCGCTGGTCGCGCTGGCGGCACTGGCGCTGTGGCAGATGCAGCAGGCGCGGCGCGAGATCGCGCGCGCGCAGGCCATGCAGGACTTCACCATCGGCCTGTTCGACCGCGCCGCCAGCGTGCGCCACGGCAGTTTCGACGTGCGCCAGCTGCTGGCCACCGGGCAGCAGCGGGGCGAGGCCGAGCTGGCCGACCAGCCGCTGCCGCTGGCCGACCTGGAAGGGGTGATCGGGCGGCTGCGGATCGGCATGGGCGATTACGCGCTGGCACTGGAAACCCTGGACCGCCAGCGTGCGCTGCTGGAGCGGGTCAAGGACGTGCCGCCGGGGCTGCAGCTGGAAGCGGTGACCCAGCGCGGCCGCGCGCTGCGGATGCTGGGGCGCTCGCGCGAGTGCGTGGCCCACCTGCTGCCGATGCAGGGGCTGGCGGAGGAGCAGCGCGAGGTGCTGCCTACCCTGGTGGCCGAATACCACGCACAACTGGGACGCTGCCAGCAGTTGCTGGGGTACCGCGACGAAGCGCGGGAAGCCTTCCAGCAGGCGTTGGCACTGCGCCGCGACGTGTCACACGACGCCACCGGCACCGCCGAAAGCCTGGCCGACCTGGCCGCGCTGGAAAATGACGAAGGCAATGCGCCGGCCGCGTTGGCCGGGTACCGCCAAGCGCTGCAACTGCTGCAGGCCCGAACCACCGACCGCCACCCGCAACTGGTCACGCTGCGTCGCCACCTGGGTGAGACGCTGGCCGCGCAGGGCGACCTCGACGGTGCCGAACAGGCACTTCGGGCGGCCTCGGCCGATGCGGTGCTGCTGTACGGTGCAGACCATCCCGAAACCCTGAGCATCCGCCGCCTGCGCGCAACGCTTGCGATGCAGCGCGGCGACCTCGCACAGGCGGGAGAGGCGTTGCAGGAGGTGCACCGGCTCACCCGCAAGGCGCTGGGTGAACAGCACCGCGACACCGGCCAGACCTGGCATGCGCTGGGCCGGGTGGCGCTGGAACAGGGAGACAGCGCTACGGCAGTGGATGACCTGGCGCGGGCGGTCGCGATCTGGCGGCAACCGGACTGCATCGGGCTGCTGCCGCAGGGGCTGTTCGACTACGCCAACGCGCTGGCCGACAGCGGCCGCTGGCAGGACGCGCTGGCCGCGCTTCGCGAGAGCCGCCAATGGCAGGCGGCACAACGCGGTGACGACGATCCGGACGTGCAGCGGGCCGATCGGCGGATGGCCGAGATCATCGGCGAGCACGTCGATCCCTGGCAGGCCGGCGAGCGGCTGGCCGGGCTGATGCGCCAGTCCGCGCGCGGTGGTCCGGACGCGCGCCTGCAGCAGCAGGCAGTGCAGCTGGCATGGGGGCGCAACCTGATCCGCATGCAGCAGCCCGCGGAGGCGCAGCGCGTGCTGCAGCCGCTGGTGGCCGGCGAGGCGATGGACCCGCGCAACGTGCACCTGCGCTGGCTGGCCCGGTCCGCGCTGGGCCAGCTGGACTGTGAGCGGTCCCCGGCTCGGGGGCGCGAGACCCTTCTGGGCCTGCAGGCCGAGGTCCGCCAGCAGCGGCCGCAGGGAGGTCGGGTTCCGCGCCAGATCGAACGCGCCTTGAAAGCCTGCCAGCCTGAACGGCAATCGCGCGCCACAGCGGCGAATTAACGCGGGCATGCCTATGATGGCCGGCCCTTTCCTGCCATCGCTGCCTGCATGCAACGACGCGACTTCATCCGCAACGCTTCCCTGGCCCTGGCGGCCATTGGTTTCCCCGCGCTGCCGGCCTGCGCCGCTGCGGGCGGCCAGGTCGGCCTGCGCCGGCTCGGCGAGCCGCAGCCGTTCGACTTCGCGATCCTCAAGGGCCAGGCGCGCGCGCTGTCCGAGGCCGCCTACAAGACCCATCGGCGCACCCTGCCGGGGCCGCTGGAGGCGTTGGACTGGGACCAGTACCAGTCGATCCGCTACCGCCAGGACCACGCGCTGTGGGCCGACCAGCCCGGCCGATTCCAGGCCAAGTTCTTCCACCTGGGCCTGTATTTCCATTCGCCGGTACGCATGTTCGACGTGGTCGACGGCAAGGCGCAGGAACTGGCCTATGACCCGGCCGCGTTCGACTACGGCAGCAGCGGCCTGAAGAACGGCCACCTGCCAGCCGACCTGGGCTTTGCCGGGTTCCGCCTCAATACCCGCCAGGACACCGACCGCGACTTCGCCGCGTTCCTGGGCGCCAGCTACTTCCGCGCGGTGGGCAAGGAGGGCCAGTACGGCCAGTCCGCGCGTGGCCTGGCGATCGACACCGGCATGGACCGCCCGGAGGAATTCCCGGACTTCATCGCCTACTTCCTCGAGCAGCCGGCCAAGGACTCCAACACCCTGGTGGTGTACGCGCTGCTGGACTCGCCCAGCGTGGCCGGCGCGTACCGCTTCGCGATCACCAACGGCGACGTGCTGCTGATGGACGTGGACGTGGCTCTGTATCCGCGCAAGGCGATCGAGCGCCTGGGCATCGCACCGTGCACCAGCATGTACCAGGTGGGCGAGAACGACCGCCGCATGGCCTGGGACTGGCGACCGGAGATCCATGACACCGACGGCCTGTCGATGTGGACCGGCGCCGGCGAATGGATCTGGCGGCCGCTGTCCAACCCGCGCCAGCTGCGCTTCAACATGTTCGTGGACAACAACCCGCGCGGGTTCGGCCTGCTGCAGCGCGACCGCAACTTCGACCATTACCAGGACGACGGCGTGTTCTACGAGAAGCGCCCGTGCCTGTGGGTGGAGCCGAAGGGGCAGTGGGGCAAGGGCTCGGTCCAGCTGGTGGAGATTCCCACCGTGGACGAGACCTTCGACAACATCGTGGCGTTCTGGAACCCGGAAGCGAAGCCGCAGCCGGGCCAGGAAATGCTGATCGGCTACCGCCTGTACTGGGGCGCCGAGCCGCCGGCACGCCCGCCGCTGGCCCAGGCCGTGGCCACACGCACCGGCTTGGGCGGGGTGATCGGCAAGAAGCGCGAGCGCTTCTCGTGGCGCTTCGCGGTCGACTTCCAGGGCGGCGAACTGGCGTCCCTGATCGACAAGGGCGAAGTAGAAGCCGTAGTGCAGACCAGCCGCGGCACCACCGAGATCGTCTCGGCCCGCCCGCTGCGCGAGATCAAGGGCTACCGCGCCATGTTCGACCTGGTCCCGCCCGATGAGAGCACCGACCAGATCGACATCCGCCTGTACCTCCGCAGCGGTGGAAAAACACTGACCGAAACCTGGCTGTACCAATACAACCCACCGCCGGCCGGTGCACCGGAACGCACGTTGTATTGATTACAACGGCAATTGGGATTGGGCGGGTTCGATCCTGCTCTCGCCGCGCGTGATCTTCTTGAACTCCGCGCGGCTCACCGACACGTAGCGTTCGTTGCCGCCGATCTCCACCTGCGGGCCGTCCTGTACCGCGTGGCCGTGTTCGTCCACGCGTACGGTCATGGTGGCCTTCTTGCCGCTGTGGCAGATGGTCTTGATCTCCTGCATCTCGTCGGCCCAGGCCAGCAGGTACTGGCTGCCTTCGAACAGCTCGCCGCGGAAGTCGGTGCGCAAGCCGTAGCAGAGCACCGGGATGCGCAGCTGGTCGACCACCTCGCTGAGCTGCCAGACCTGGCTGCGGCTCAGGAACTGCGCTTCGTCCACCAGCACGCACCCCAGCGGCCCTTGGGTGGCCAGGTCGTCCCGGATCAGCCGCTCAAGATCGGTTTCGCGGTCGAAGGCCACGCCGTCGGCCTTCAGGCCGATCCGCGAAGCCACCACGCCACGCCCGGCCCGGTCGTCCAGGCGCGGGGTCAGGATCGCCACGCGCATGCCGCGCTCGCGGTAGTTGTGCGCCGACTGCAGCAGCGTGGTGGTCTTGCCGGCGTTCATCGCCGAATAGTAGAAATAGAGCTTGGCCATGGGCCCATTCTATCCGGCGCCCGGGCGGGGTGAGGAGCATGAACGGGTTCGCCGGGCCGCAGCCGCCCCGGACCGCTACAATGCCGTTCCCACGGAGAAGGCATGCACGGTCTCAATCCCCCCCAGCAAGCGGCAGTGATGCACTGCGAAGGTCCCCTGCTGGTGCTGGCCGGCGCCGGCAGTGGCAAGACGCGCGTGATCGTGGAAAAGATCGCGCAGCTGATCGGCAGCCGGCGTTATCCGGCCAAGCGCATCGCGGCGATCACCTTCACCAACAAGTCCGCCAAGGAAATGCGCGAGCGCGTGGCCAAGCGGCTGCGCGGCGGCGATGCGGACGAGGTGACCATCTGCACCTTCCATGCGCTGGGCCTGAAATTCCTGCAGATCGAACATGCGGCGGTCGGGCTCAAGCGCGGCTTTTCGATCTTCGACGCCGACGATTCCACCTCGCAGGTCAAAGACCTGATGTACGGCGCCAAGCCGGACGACATCGAGGACGTGAAGAACCTGATCTCGCGCGCGAAGAACGCCGGGCTCTCGCCCGAGCAGGCGATGCAGGCCGCGCGCAGTAACCGCGAGAAGGAAGCGGCCAGCGTCTACGAGCGCTACCAGCTGCGCCTGACCGCGTTCAACGCGGTGGACTTCGACGACCTGATCCGGCTGCCGGTGCAGGTGCTGGAAGAGAATCCGGACATCGCCCTGGCCTGGCGCGAGCGGATCGGCTACCTGCTGGTCGACGAATGCCAGGACACCAACGACGCGCAGTACCGGCTGCTCAGGCAGCTGGCCGGCAGCGCGGGCAACTTCACCTGCGTGGGCGACGACGACCAGTCCATCTACGCCTGGCGCGGTGCCAACCCGGAAAACCTGCAGCAGATGGGGCGCGACTATCCCGCGCTGGAGATCATCAAGCTGGAGCAGAACTACCGCTGTTCCAACCGCGTACTGCGCGCGGCCAATGCGCTGATCGCCAACAACCCGCACGAGCACCTGAAGAAGCTCTGGAGCGACCAGGCCGACGGCGAGCGCATCCGCGTGTGGGAGTGCCGCAACAGCGAACACGAGGCTGAGAAGGTCGCTGCCGAGATCGCGTACATCGCACAGACGAAGCAGGTGCCGTGGAGCGATTTCTGCATCCTGTTCCGCGGCAACTTCCAGTCGCGCCCGCTGGAAAAGGCGTTGCAGCTCGTGCGCGTGCCGTACCACATCACCGGTGGCACCGCGTTCCTGAAGCGGCAGGAAGTAAAGGACACGCTGTCGTGGCTGCGGCTGCTGGTGAACCCCGATGACGACACCGCGTTCATGCGCGCGGTGCAGTCGCCCAAGCGCGAAGTGGGCGCCGGCACGCTGGCCAAGCTCGCTGAACTTGCGTCGGAGAAGGACCTGCCGATGGCGCACGCGGCCGAGGCGATCGGTGCGCTGGCGCAGCTGCCGCCGCGCGCGGCCAACGGCCTGAGCCGCTTCACCGACATCCTGCGCGACCTGCGCGCGGAGATGCCCAAGCTGAGCTCGGGTGACCTGGTGCGGCGGCTGGTCAAGGACTCGGGACTGGTTTCCGAACTGCGCGGCGCGTGCAAGGAAGAGTCGGTGTACCAGCGCCGGCTGGCCAACCTGGAAGAGCTGGCGCAGTGGTTCGAAGGCGGCCCGCGTGGCGCCTCCACCGCCGACCTGGCGGCGCAGCTGGCGTTGCTGTCGCGCAACGACAAGGACGACGGCGGCAACCAGGTGCGCATGATGACCCTGCATGCGTCCAAGGGCCTGGAGTTCCCGTATGTGTTCATCGTCGGCTGCGAGGACGGCGTGCTGCCGCACCAGGTGAGCCTGGATGAAGGCAACCTGCAGGAAGAGCGGCGGCTGCTGTACGTGGGCATCACCCGCGCGAAGATCCAGTTGTGGATGAGCCACAGCAAGCTGACCCGAAAGTTCGGCGAGCACGTGCGGCTCAAGCCCAGCCGGTTCTTCGATGAGATTCCGGCCGAGGAAATGCAGCGCGATGGTGCAGATCCGGTGGCCGATGCGGCGCGCAAGAAGGAGCGGGCGAGTGCGGGGTTGGCGGCGATCCAGGCGTTGTTTGATTGATCCTTGACACGCATGGCGTGTCACTACGCACAATCGGGCTGTCCCTCCTGAGCGGTAGCCGTATGTCCACATTGATCCAGACCGAACGCCTGCACCTGCGCCTGATGGATCCGGACCGGGACGCGGCCGACATGCTGGCCCTGCTCAACGAGCCGGGCTTCATCCGCAACATCGCCGACCGCAAGGTGCGCACGCTGGCGCAGGCACGCGATTACACCGCTGAGCGGGTGCTGGGCAGCTACACGCTCAACGGGTTTGGGATGTACGCGATCGTCCGCCGCAGTGACGGTGCATGGCTGGGCAATGCCGGGCTGGTGCGTCGTGCCGAATTGCCGGGGCCGGACATCGGCTATGCGCTGCGGGCCGAATTCGAAGGGCAGGGTTACGCGCTGGAAGCCGCGCGCGGGGTGCAGCATTACGCACGCGACGTGCTCGGATACCCGGAACTGTTCGGCATCGTCGCCCCGCACAACGATCGTTCCGCAGCATTGCTGCGCAAGCTGGGGATGGAGGCGCGCGGTACGCTGCATTTGCCGCCGCCGGTGGATGAGCAGGTATTGGTGTTCGCGACGCCGGGTGCGGCGATGGTCCCGGGTTCGCCGTAAATCCCGTGGGACACGCATGGCGTGTCGCTACGCGACCTCGCCCCGTCGTCGCCATGCCCGCGTAGAGACACGCCATGCGTGTCCCTCGCAATCTCAATCGCCCAGCTGCGCCCGCAATTCCGCCATCTGCTCCTGCAGCGTCGCCACGACGGTCTCCAGCTCCTGCACGCGCGCTTCCAATGCCGCGTTGCCACCCCCGCTGCCACCCGGCGCGCCCTTGTACGCCTCCGCCAGCGCTTCAACATCCACCGGCCCGCACAGCAGGTGCATGTAGCGGTCTTCGCGCTGCCCGCCGGCGCGCGGCACCTGCACCGCCAGGCCGCGCTGGATCATGCGCTCCACGTGGTGGCGGACTTCGTCGGCGTCCTGGAACTGGAACTGGCGCTCGCTGCGGGTCTGCAGCTCGTTCACCGTCTGCGGGCCCCGCAGCAGCAACAGGCCCAGGATTGCCAGCTGCTGCCGGGTCAGGTCCAGCGCGGTGGCGGTGCGGTGCTCGAACCGCTCGGCACGCGAGGAGAACTGCTGCCGCGCCAGGCCCAGCGTCTCCAGCTGGCGCAGCGCGTGGTGCACGTCTCCAGCCGACAGCTGCATCACCGGCTCGCGCGCGGTCTTCTGGTTGGCCGCCACCTGGGTGGCATTCACGGTCAGCGGGTAAGCGTCCGGCGTGGTGGCTTCCTTCTCGATCAGGCAGCCCAACGCGCGGGCCTGGGCCGCGCTGAGCACGGGGAGGGCGGGGGTCTGGGTGTCGTCGGTCATGGCAGCGCTCCGGGGGCTTTCTGGGGCGTGCAGCATAGCCGAGCCCCGCCGAAGGCATGAACGCAGGCGGCCAAGCCGGTAAACTGGCGCCACTCCGTTCTGGTGATCCCCATGCGTCGCAACGCTGTTTCCCTGTCCGTGCTTGCCTGTGCCGTGATCGCGCTCGGCGCGTGCAAGCGCACCGAAGCCCCCGCTGATGCGGCGGCCCCGGCCCCCGCTGCGGCCGCTGCCGCCCCGGTTGCCAAGGGCGATGCCGCCGTCGCAGCCAACGACAACCTCAATGCGGTGCTGTGGATGCAGCGTTCGCAGGAGTACCGGGCGATCACCGAGCAGACCTACCGCGCCGCCGCCGACCACCTGGACAAGGCGCTCAAGGAAGCCAACTGGGACGCGCTGGTGCCCGAAGAGCGCGGCAACGCCGCCAAGGGCCTGAAGCCGGCCGTGGTGCTGGACGTGGACGAAACCGTGCTGGACAACTCGCCCTACCAGGCGCGCCTGGTCCGCGACGGCAATGAATACGACGAAATGACCTGGGACCAGTGGGTCGCCGAGAAGAAGGCCAAGGCCATTCCCGGCGTGGTCGACTTCGCCAAGGCGGCCAACGCCAAGGGCGTGACCCTGCTGTACATCTCCAACCGCGCCGTGCACCTGAAGGAGGCCACCTTGGCCAACCTGCGCGCCGAAGGCCTGCCGGTCGCCGACGACAGCGTGTTCCTGGGCCTGGGCACCGTGGTCAAGGACTGCGAGCAGGCTGGCAGCGAGAAGAACTGCCGCCGCCGCCTGGCCGGGCAGAACTACCGCGTGCTGATGCAGTTCGGCGACCAGCTCGGCGACTTCGTGGAAGTGACCGCCAACACCAACGAAGGTCGCGACGCCCTGCTGCAGCAGTACCACGACTGGTTCGGCGAGCGCTGGTGGATGCTGCCCAATCCGACCTACGGCGGCTTCGAGCCGGCCCAGTTCAACAACGACTACACCCAGTCGCGCCAGGCCCGCCACGACGCCAAGCGCGCCGCGCTGGACTACGCACCGTGAGCCGCGCCCCGCTGCCGCTGCGCGATGACGAGCGCCTGATCTTCGCGCTCGACGTACCGGGTCGCGAGGACGCGCTGGCGTGGGTGGACCGGCTGGGCGATGCGGTGTCGTTCTACAAGATCGGCATGGAGCTGCTCGCCTCCGGCGAGTACTTCCAGGTGCTGGACGCGCTGGCCGCGCGCGACAAGCGCGTGTTCGTCGACCTGAAGTTCTTCGACATCCCGGCCACCGCCGCCGCCGTCATCAAGCGCCTGTCGCAGTGGCCGGTGAGCTACGCCACCATCCATGGCTGGCACCCGGCCATGATGGAGGCCTGCGCGGCCGCCAACAGCAGCGACATGCGGCTGCTGGCGGTGACCGTGTTGACCTCGATGGGCCGTGACGACCTGCGCGGCATGGGCATCGACCGCGAGCCGGTGGAGGTGGTGGTCGAGCGCGCGCTGGCCGCACAGGCCGCCGGCATCGACGGCGTGATCGCCTCCGGCCAGGAAGCCGGTCCGATCCGCGCCGCCACCGGCACGGGCTTCTCGATCGTGTGTCCCGGCATCCGCCCGGGTGGCCCGGTCGGCGATGACCAGAAGCGCACTGTCGGCGTGGCGCAGGCCTTTGCCGACGGCGCCGACGCGATCGTGGTCGGTCGCCCGATCCGCCTCGCGGCCGATCCGCGCGCGGCGGCCCTGGCCATCCAGGACGAGATCCGCAGCGCACGGCGCTGACGGAACTGCGTCGCGGTATCGACTTGCGCTGGTTCGCAGGATCGGAAACATCAATCGCCGGCAGCCTGCCGGCGTTTTCAAAACGGGACCGACCACGCAGTCGGCCCGGCTGCTTTGCCGTCGAATCGGACGGGCACGCGCTGTTGTGCGCGGTGCCTGTTGATTCCACTTTTCGCAAAGGAGTTGCTGTATGCGTAACGTTTACCGCTCGGCCGGGACGTTCGGCCTGACACTTTCCGCGGCATCTGTCGCTGTTGCCCTTCTCGTTTCAGGTACGGCGCAGGCCACCCCCGGCCCGGACACGTCCCCGCGCATCATCGGCGGTACCGACGCCGAACCCGGCCAGTACCCCTTCATGGCCAGCCTGCAGTCGCTGCACCGCGGCGACAGCGACCGCGACCGGCACCGCTGTGGCGCCACCCTGATCTCGCCCTCCTGGGTGCTGACCGCCGCGCACTGCGTGGACGGCATGCTGCCACCGCAGCTGGCGGTGCTGGTGGGGCACACCCTGGGCACCACGCCGCGCCGCCGCACCTCCAACATCAAGGCGATCCACGTGCACCCGGCGTATGACGCCGAGGACCTGATCAACGACGTGGCGCTGATCCAGCTGAAGCGGCCGGTCAACGGGGTGGAGACCGCCGAGCCGATGCTCGGTCGCGACAGCGCCTGGCTGCGGCCGGGGCGCGCCTTCACGGTGATCGGCTGGGGAGTGACCGAATTCCCCGGTGACGCCCGGCCCACCGTCCTGCAGACCGTGCAGGCCCCGTTCGTGCCGTTCAAGACCTGCCGCGAGGCCTACCCCGGGCTGCAGGCGGGCAGCGTGATCTGCGCCGGCACCGAGGGCATCGACAGCTGCCAGGGCGACTCCGGCGGCCCGCTGCTGGTGAAGCGGAAGACCGGCTGGACGGTGTTGGGCACGGTCAGCTGGGGCGAAGGCTGTGCCCTGCCGGACCTGCCCGGGGTCTATGCGCGGCTGTCGCAGGGCTATGTGCGCGACTTCATCCAGACCACCTGGACGCGTGACTGAATCTTCGTGAAAACAATGCGTTATGAGCACCTTGCCCGTTCTGCGGGCAAGGTGGCTTGCCGCTGTAATGCGCAGGCCGCAAGATGCGGACCGGTCCGGGGAAGTCCGAATTCATGTCCATGCCATTGATGACAGGGCGCTGCCGACCCTGGGTGATGACGCTCTCGCTGTGCGGCCTGGTGCTGCTCGGCGCGTGCAAGCGCGATGCGATCGACCCGCACAAGCCGGCCGCCGAGCCGGTGGCAGCGCTGCAGCAGATCGCCCGCCACGTGGCCGAGAACGACCTGGTCGGTTACGCCCGCGCGTCGGTGCCCCCGGCCCAGTACACCCGCCTGCAGGCGGCCTGGGCGGACGGCCACAGCCGCTGGCCGCTGACCGACCTGCCGCTGGACGGGCAGCTGCTGCCGATGCTGGCCGCGCTGTCGGCCCCGGAGGCACCGCAGCGCCTGCAGCGTTCGTTCGATACCCAGATCGCCGGGCAGGCCACCGGCGTGCGCCAGGCCGCCCACTCGATGGGCCTGTTCGGTGTGCAGTACCTGCGCAACCAGACCGACTACAGCGACACCGAGCGCGCCCACTACAGCCAGGTGGTGGACGTGCTGAGCCGCTGGGCCGCGGCCGCGCCGCTGACCGACAAGCAGCGCGCGAAGACCACCATTACCCTGCTGACCGCCACCGCACGCACCGCCGGGCTGTCCACCGACGCCCAGTTGCAGGCCGCCGGCATGGAAGACAGCCTGCGCCGGCTGGGACCGTTCGCCAAGGCGTTCAAGACCGCGCTCGCCAGCTATGGGCTGTCGCTGGATGCAGCGCTGACCGGCGTGCAGGGCGAACTGGTCTCCCAGCAGGGCGACAGCGCGGTGGTGCGGATCCAGTACCCGCTGGCCGGCGAGCAGATCGAAGCCCAGCTGCGCATGGCCCGCCGCGACGGCCACTGGTACTTGGCGCGTACCCTGGAAGAGACCGACGCGCTGCTGGCCGCCGCCGATGAAGCGGCCGCCGCCGACGCCGCAAAAGCTGAACACGACGCCCGCCAGGCCGCCGAAGCAGAGGCCGCCGCACAGGTCAAGGACGGTGCTTCTGCACCGGCTAAGCCATAATGAAGCCGATGCCGAACCAGAATCCCCTGCCTTTCCCCGGCGAAGAGCCGCCCAAGACGCCGGACGCCCCGTCCGCGTCGCCCGACACCGCGCCTGCGCCCGCAGCCGCCACCGACCCGGCCGCGATCGTGCCGAGCCCGGTGGGCGCCGTGGCCCGCGCCCCGTCCGGACGCCGCCCGTGGTGGGCGCGCCTGCTCGGCCGGCTGGTCGAGCCGTGGCTCTCGCTCAAGATCGAACCCGAACACCCCGGCCAGTACGACGACGGCCGCCCGGTGGTCTATGTGCTGGAAGACTATGGTCTTTCCAATGCGCTGATCCTGGACAAGGCCTGCCGTGAAGCCGGCCTGCCCTCGCCGCTGGTGCCCATTGCCGGTGACCCGACCGGGCGCAAGCGCGCCTACCTGGCGCTGTCGCGGCGGAGCAGCAGCAATTCGCTGATCCCCGAGCAGCGCGGCGCCAAGACCCATTCCGATTCGCTGGCCAAGGTCCTGCAGGCGCACCGCGCGCGCGGCGAGCTGGACGTGAACCTGGTGCCGGTGTCGATCTTCGTCGGCCGCGCGCCGGACAAGCAGAGCGGCTGGTTCGCGGTGCTGTTCTCGGAAAACTGGGCCCTGGTGGGCCGTTTCCGCCGCCTGCTGGCGGTACTGCTCAACGGCCGCAGCACCATCGTGCGGTTCGCCCCGCCGATCTCCCTGCGCGCCACCGTGGACGAGGGGCTGGACCCCGAGCGCACCGTGCGCAAGCTGCAGCGCGTGCTGCGCACCCACTTCCGCCGCATCCGCGAATCGGTGATCGGGCCGGACCTGTCCACCCGCCGCCTGCTGGTGGACAAGGTGCTGGAAGCGGACACCGTGCGCGAGGCGATCGCCTCGCAGGCAAAGCGCGACAACACCAAGCCGGCCGACGCCTGGAAGAAGGCGCACGCCTACGCCTGGGAAATCGCCGCCGACTACTCCAGCCCGGTGGTGCGTTCGGCCAGCTTCATGCTCAGCCATGTCTGGAACCGCATCTACGCCGGCGTGCTGGTCCACCACCTGGACAAGTTCAAGGCCGCCGCGCCGGGCCATGAAGTGGTGTACGTGCCCAGCCACCGCAGCCACATGGACTACCTGCTGCTGTCCTACCTGCTGTACGACCGCGGCATCGTGCCGCCGCACATCGTGGCCGGCATCAACCTGAACCTGCCGGTGGTCGGCACGCTGCTGCGCAAGGGCGGCGCGTTCTTCATCCGTCGTTCGATCCGCGGCAACGCGCTGTACTCGGCGGTGTTGAGCGAGTACGTGGCGCAGCTGGTGGCCGGTGGCTATTCGATCGAGTACTTCGTCGAAGGCGGCCGCTCGCGTACCGGACGGCTGCTGCAGCCCAAGGGCGGCATGATTTCGATGACGCTGCGCGCGTTCCTGCGCCAGCCGCGCAAGCCGGTGCTGTTCCAGCCGGTGTACATCGGCTATGAAAAGCTGATGGAGGGCGGCAGCTACCTGGACGAACTGTCCGGCCGGCCGAAGGAAAAGGAATCGATCTGGCAGCTGCTGTGGTCCATTCCCAAGGTGCTCAAGCAGAACTACGGCCAGGTGGTGGTGAACTTCGGCGAGCCGATCGCGCTCAACGACGTGCTCGCCCGCCAGGCGCCGGAATGGGATGGCGCGCCGGTGGCCGAAGACGAGAAGCCGGCCTGGTTGTCGGGCACGGTGGACCACCTGGCCGAACGCATCCAGGTGCACATCAACGGCGCGGCCGACGTCAACCCGATCAACCTGCTGGCGCTGGCGCTGCTGTCCACGCCCAAGCACGCGATGGGCGAGGCCGACCTGATCGCGCAGATCGAGCTGTGCAAGACCCTGCTGGTGGAAATGCCGTACTCGGACCGGGTCACGGTGACCCCGCATTCGCCGGAGCGGATCATCGCGCACGCCGAGGAGATCAATGTCCTCACCCGCATCAAGCACCCGCTGGGCGACGTGCTCAGCGTGAGCGGCGACACCGCAGTTCTGCTGAGCTACTTCCGCAACAACGTGATCCACCTGTTCACTGCGTCGTCGTGGGTGGCGTGCTGCTTCCAGAACAACCGCCGCATGAGCCGCACCGGGCTGGTGCAGCTGGGCCGCACCGTGTACCCGTTCCTGCAGGCCGAGCTGTTCCTGCCGTGGACCGAAGACCAGTTCGCCCAGCGCATCGAGCAGACCATTGCGGTGTTCGTGCGCGAAGGGCTGCTGCAGAACGTCAACGACGACGACGGCGGCATCCTGGCGCGCAACACCGGGCAGACCGACGAGGTGTTCCGCCTTCGTGCGATCGGCCATTCGCTGCAGCAGGCATTCGAGCGCTACTACATCGCCATTTCGGTGCTGGTCAAGAACGGCCCGGGCACGCTGGGTGCGGCCGAGCTGGAAAGCCTGTGCCAGCAGGCGGCGCAGCGCCTGAGCCTGCTGTACGCCCCGGCCGCGCCGGAGTTCTTCGACCGCACCCTCTTCCGCGGCTTCATCCAGAAGCTGCGCGAGTTGCGCCTGGTGTGGCCGGATGAAAACAGCAAGCTGCTGTTCGACGAACGCCTGGACGCCTGGGCCAAGGACGCCAAGTTCATCCTGGGCCGCGAGTTGCGGCACACGATCGAACGGGTCAGCCCGGAAGCGGCGAAGCCGGAAGAGCCGGTCGCGGTGGATTGATCAGGCCGGCTCGTCCGGAATCTGCATGTCTTCGAGCTTGGCGATGCAGTCCTTGAGCTGGAGCTTGCGCCGTTTCAGGCGCTTGGCTTCCAGCTCGTCCTCGCCGTTGGCGGCCATGCGTTCGATGTCCGTGTCCAGCTGGCGGTGCTCCCTGCGGAGAACCTGCAGACGTTCGGCGATCTGTTCGGGCGTATAGGTATCCACAGCCTCCGAGCATACACACTGCGCGTGACCGGCGGGGGTGAACGCAGTCACTTCCCGGGTCCGGCCGGGGCCGTGCCGAGCCGGTAGAATGGCCGGATGCCTTCGGTCCTGCCCCTGCTCGATCCCACCCCGCGCGCGCCACGCGCGGACGCGGCCGCGCAGGACAAGCTGGGGCGCCAACTGCGCCGCCAGGTGGGCCAGGCAATCGCCGACTTCGGCATGATCGAGGACGGCGACCGCATCATGGTCTGCCTGTCCGGCGGCAAGGACAGCTACACCCTGCTGGACATGCTGCTGCAGCTGCAGAAGAAGGCCCCTGTCGCGTTCGAGCTGGTCGCGGTCAACCTGGACCAGAAACAGCCCGGGTTTCCCGAGCACGTGCTGCCGGAGTACCTGGCCTCGATTGGCGTGGCCTACCAGATCATCGAGCAGGACACCTATTCGGTGGTCAGCCGGGTGATCCCCGAAGGCCGCACGATGTGTTCGCTGTGCTCGCGGCTGCGCCGGGGCGCGCTGTACCGGCACGCCGCCGAAAACGGCTTCAGCAAGATCGCGCTGGGCCACCACCGCGACGACAGCGTGGCCACCTTCTTCCTCAACCTGTTCCACCACGCCAAGCTCTCGGCCATGCCGCCCAAGCTGCGCAGCGATGACGGCCAGCACGTCGTGATCCGTCCGCTGGCCTACGTCAGTGAACGCGATATCGAGGACTACGCGCAGGCGCGCCGCTTCCCGATCATTCCGTGCACGCTGTGCGGCAGCCAGGACAACCTGCAGCGCCGCCAGGTGGCGCAGATGCTGCAGCAGTGGGAAGACCAGCACCCCGGGCGGATCGACCAGATCGCGCGCGCGCTGGGCAACATCCATCCTTCGCAGCTGGCCGACCCGACGCTGTTCGACTTCATGGCGCTGGGCCGCACCCCCTGACCTTTCCTTTTCACGCCCTTATTCCGGAATTCCATGTTCTTTCGCAACCTGACCCTGTTCCGCTTCCCCACCGCCACCGATTTTTCCGAAGTCGACACCCTGCTGCCGCAGGTGCTGCTCAAGCCGGTAGGCCCGCTGGAAATGAGTTCGCGCGGTTTCATTTCGCCGTTCGGCCGTGAAGAAAAGGCCGTGTTCTCGCACCGCGTCGGCGACGCGCTGTGGCTGACCGTGGGCGGTGAGGACAAGATCCTGCCGGGCGCGGTGGTCAACGACCTACTGGCGCGCAAGCTGGAAGAGATCGAAGAGAAGGAAGGGCGCAAGCCGGGCGGCCGCGAGCGCAAGCGCATGAAGGACGACCTGCTGCACGAACTGATGCCGCGCGCCTTCGTGAAGAGCTCGCGCACCGACGCGCTGGTTGACCTGACCCATGGTTTCGTCGCGGTGGACTGCTCGAGCAGCAAGAAGGGCGAGAACATGATGTCCGACATCCGGGGCCTGCTCGGCAGCTTCCCGGCCATGCCGCTGAACGCCGAAGTGGCGCCGCGCTCGATCCTGACCGGCTGGATCGCCGGCGAGCCGCTGCCGACCGGGCTGAGCCTGGGCGAAGAGTGCGAGATGAAGGACCCGGCCGAGGGCGGCGCGGTGGTCAAGTGCCAGCACCAGGAACTGCGCTGCGACGAGATCGACAAGCACCTGGACGCCGGCAAGCAGGTCACCAAGCTGGCCCTGGTGTTCGAGGACAACCTGTCTTTCGTGCTGGGCGATGACCTGATCGTGCGCAAGCTGAAGTTCCTGGATGGCGCGCTGGACCAGCTCGAGCATGCCGACGAAGACGGCCGCCGCGCCGAACTGGACGCCCGCTTCGCGCTGCAGAGCGGCGAAGTGCGCCGCCTGTTCCTGCTGCTGGAAGAGGCGTTCAAGCTCAGCAAGGCGGATTGACATCACGCCGTAGAGCGGGGCTCTGCCCCGCTGCACGCCGTCCGGACAGCGGGGCAGAGCCCCGCTCTACGACTCCGTATCCCCCAGTCATTTCGCCCGCCAGCGCGGGCGCTATGCTATCCCCATGCCTGGCTTCCTCCGCCGCCTGATCTCCCCGGCCGCCGCCCCGACCCTGCAGCGCGACACCGTGCGCCTGCGGCTGGAGGACGACGCCGAGATCGACGTGCTGCGCGTGCGCGATCCGCGCGCGCGCCGGATCAAGCTGAGCGTGGACGAACGCGGCGTGCGCCTGACCCTGCCGCCGCGCGCCAGCCTGGTGATGGGCGAACGCTTCCTGCAGCAGCACCGTGACTGGTTGTCCGCGCAGCTGCGCAACTACCAGGCCACGAACCTGCCGCCGCCGCTGGTGATCGGCGAACCGGGGCTGCTGCCATTGCGCGGGGAGCTGTTGCCGCTGCGTTGGGACACCGGCCGCTATGCGCACCTGGAGCTCGATGCGGACGGTGCCTGCATGCACCTGCCCGCGCGTGGCACCGAGGCCACGGTTCGCCGCACGCTGCGCGAATTCTACGAAGCGCAGACCCGCGCCGATGTCGGCCAGTGGCTGCCGCGTTACCTGCCGAACCTGCCGCGCGCGCCGGCCAGGTTGCGGCTGAAGGTGATGTCGTCGCAATGGGGATCGCTGGCCCCGGACGGCAGCATGGCGCTGGACCTGGCGCTGGTACTGGGCCGGCCTTCGGCGTTCGAGTACGTGCTGGTGCACGAGCTCTGCCATCTGATCCAGCCGAACCACTCGCCGGCGTTCTGGGCCGAGGTGGAGCAGCGGTTCCCGGCGTGGCGGGAGGAGCGGGATTACTTCCAGCTGGAAGGGCGGCGTTTGAAGGCGATGCTTCGGCAGCTGCTGTAAAGCCACGCAGGGCGTGGCTCTACCGCCGGGTATCGGCGTTGTTGCATGGTTTGGCGCTGCGCTGGTCGCGAATCTGGTGGCCTCTGCCGCTATTCGGGAGCGCCCCATGTCATCCATGGCCTCGGTTGCCTTCGACGTACTCACCAATGTGCTGGCCGCTGCGTTACTCGGCGGCGCGGCGATGTTGCGCGCGCGCGTGCCGGACATTTCCGGTGTCTGGACCTTGACCCGTTACGCACCCGACCAACCGGGCCGCGCAGAAGCGGTGTACCTGGTGATGCTGTCGCAGAGCGGAGTGCGCGTCGAAGGCGTGGCCGAGTGCGTGCAGTGCCGCGACGGATTGGGCTTCGGGCCGCTGCGGCTGCTGCCCGAGCGCGAGCGCCCGCGCGTGGAGGTGAGCGGCGGGCTGTACGGCAGCGTGTTCCACCGCAAGCGCTTCCGGCTGCTGTTCCGCGAAACCGCGCGCCGCCAGGGCAGCATCGCCACGCATGGCATGGACCGCCGCGAGAACGACGACCACTGGCGCGGCAGCTACATCGTCAGTGCCGGCGGTCGCACTGGCGACAGCGAGTGGCGGCGCGGGCAGGGGGCGCACGGCTTTGCCAGCCCGGGCCGTGAGGATGGACCCGCTGCGGTCAGCGCACGCGCAGTGCGGCCGCCTGCGCCCAGCGTGCCGCAACCCGTGGTGCCGTGATGCACACGGCCTGGTCGGTCACGGTGGTCACCGCGCGCTCGAGCAGCTGGATGTCGGCCTCGTGCTGGCGCGCCACGTGCGGGTCCTCGAAGAAAATCGCGCGCTGGCAGCGGCCTTCCAGCACCCGGTCGGCAATCTGCGCGTCGCCGCCCATCGGACCGCTCTGGTAGCGGGTCACCCATTCCTGGTCGCTGGGCCAGCTGCGGCTCCAGGCCAGCTCGTTGAGGCGCTGGCCGGTGGTGCCGGTGCCGACCCGGCTGTGGAAGCGCGACAACACGTCGAAATGCTCGTCGGCGAACGCCAGCATGGCCGGCTTCATCGCGTCGTGCGCGATCAGGGCCAGGGTGTGCTGCTCGAACGCGTGGAGGTCGTCAGCGCCCCGATCGGGTGCCAGCCCGGCGTGGAGGCGTTCCACCTCGATCCAGTCGCGTGCGGTGGCCACGGTCGAGATGAAGGGCTTGCCGTGGATCACGCACTGGCGCTTGAGCGCGGTGGCTTCGGGGAACACCGAGGAGGGATCGACCGGGTCCATCAGGTAGATCGCCCCGTCCAGGGTGCGTTCCGGGGTGCCCATGCCGACCACCTCCGCTACCAGCTTCATCAGACCGCCCTCGCGGCCGTTTGGATAGCGGCGCAGTGCCTCCAGGTCCTTGAGGAAGCCGAAGCGCTGGATCGCGTCGAAGGTGCGGCCTACCGCGTGCAGTTCGACACCCAGCTCGCGCAGGCCGGCCTCGCACGGGCCGAGCCAGCGGAACAGCGCCGCCTGCCTGTCATGGTGATGCAGCCGGTTGGCGGCCAGGCCGATGCGCATGGGAGTCCTTCAGCGGGGTGGATTGCGACATTCTAGGCGCGTTGGGTTACCGGTTGAGATCGGGCGCCGCGTGGGACACGCATGGCGTGTCACTACGCGCTGATCGACGCCACGATACTCGCCGCCGCGTCCCGCCCTTCCGCCACCGCGGTCACCACCAGGTCCGCGCCGCGCACTGCGTCGCCACCGGCGAACAGCTTCGGATGCGCGGTCTGGAACGGCAGACGCCCGTTACCACCGGCCAGGATGCGGCCGTTGCTGGCTGCTTCCACGCCTTGGGCGGTCAGCCACTCCGGTGCAGTGGGCGAGAACCCGAACGCGATGATCACCACGTCCGCTTCCAGCAGCGATTCGCTGCCCTCGATCGGCACCGCGTTGCGGCGGCCCCGCGCATCGGGTTCGCCCAGGTGCGTCTCCACCACGGTCACGCCGATTGCTTCGTCATCGGCACCCGCTTCAATCGACAACGGCTGGCGGTTGAACAGGAAGCGCACGCCTTCTTCGCGCGCATTGGCCACTTCGCGCGCCGAGCCAGGCATGCTCGCTTCATCGCGACGGTAGGCACAGGTGACCCGTGCCGCGCCCAGCCGTACCGCGCTGCGCACGCAGTCCATGCCGGTGTCGCCGCCGCCCAGCACCACCACGCGCTTGCCTTCCAGGTCGGGCAGGGCGAGGGTGTCTTCCCAGCCGGCAATCGGACGGCCGTGCGCGTCGCTGCCACCGACGATGCGGCTGTTCTGCACCAGGAACGGCAGTGCCGGCAGCACGTTCTTCAGGTCCTGCCCGGGCAGCCCGCCGTCCGTATAGCGGTAAGCGCCGGTGCCGACGAACACGGCGTCGTAGTCGGCCAGCAGGGTGTCCAGGGTGATGTCGCGGCCGATCTCCACGCCCAGCCGGAACTGCACGCCCATGCCTTCAAGCACGTTGCGGCGACGGCTGATCACCGACTTGTCCAGCTTGAAACTGGGAATGCCGAACTGCAGCAGGCCGCCGATCTGTTCGTAGCGGTCGTACACCACCGCCTGTACGCCGGCATGCGCCAGGCGATCGGCACAGGCCAGTCCGGCCGGGCCAGCGCCGATCACCGCCACGCGCTTGCCGGTGCTCTCCACCGCCGCCAGGTCCGGACGCCAGCCGGTGGCCAGTGCGGTGTCGACGATGTACTTCTCCACCGCGCCGATGGTGACCGCGCCGAACTCTTCCAGCGTGCAGCTGCCTTCGCACAGGCGGTCCTGCGGGCACACCCGGCCGCACACTTCCGGCAGCGGGTTGGTGGAATGGCACAGCGTGGCGGCTTCGTGGATGCGGTTTTCCTGCACCAGCTGCAGCCACTGCGGAATGGCGTTGTGCACCGGGCACTTCCAGCTGCAGTACGGGTTGCCGCAGTCCAGGCAGCGTCCGGCCTGGTACTGGGCGTCTTCCTTGCCGAATTTGCCGTACAGCTCGCCCCAGTCGCCGGAGGTGCGCAGCTCCACCGGGATGCGCTGCGGCATGGTCCGGGGCAGGTCGAGGAACTGGAAGGCTTGCTTGCGGCTCATGGCTTGCTCTGGATTCTTGGGTGTTGCCGGCCGGCGGCCGGCACTACAGGGTTCGTGTCGCTACGCGGCGCGGCGCAACGATTCGGTGAGCGATTCGATGCTGGCGGCCTTGGGTTTGACCAGCCAGAACTTGCCGACGTAGTCGCGGAACTCGTCGAGGATCTGCTGGGCCCAGATGCTGCCGGTGAGTTCGCGGTGGCGGCTGATCAGGGTGTGCAGGTGCTGGCGATGGTTCTCGAAGCCTTCGGCCGAGATGCGGTGGATGTCGATCAGTTCGTGGTTGTAGCGGTCCACGAAGTCGCGGTCGATATCCAGCACGTAGGCCAGGCCGCCGGTGAAACCGGCACCGAAGTTCAGGCCGACCTTGCCCAGCACCAGCACGATGCCGTCGGTCATGTACTCGCAGCAGTGGTCGCCGGCGCCTTCGATCACCGCCAGCGCGCCGGAGTTGCGCACGCCGAAGCGCTCGCCGGCACGGCCTGCGGCGAACAGCTCGCCGCCGGTGGCGCCGTACAGGCAGGTGTTGCCGATGATTGCGGTGTTGCGCGCCTCGAAGCGCGCGCCGCGCGGCGGGCGTACCACCAAGCGGCCGCCGGCCATGCCCTTGCCCACGTAGTCGTTGGCTTCGCCTTCCACTTCCAGCTGCAGGCCGCCGACGTTGAACGCGCCGAAGCTCTGCCCGGCCGTGCCGCGGAAGCGCAGGGTCAGCGGCGCATCGCTCATGCCCTGGTTGCCATGCGCGCGGGCGATGGCGCCGGACAGGCGGGTGCCGATGGAGCGGTCGGTGTTGTGGATCAGGAAGCGGTGTTCGCCACCGAGCTTGCCGGCAATGGCCGGGGCCAGCAGCCCGTCCATCTGCGTGGCCAGGCTGTCCGGTGACTCGTACAGGCGCTGCGCGGCGCAGTGGCTGCCGGCGTACTGCGCCGGGTTGAGCAGGCGCGACAGATCCACCTTGACGCCCGGGCGCGGCGCGACCTCCAGCTGCTGCAGCAGGTCGGTGCGGCCAACGATCTCGTCCAGCGAGCGCACGCCCAGGTACGACAACCAGCCACGCACTTCCTCGGCCAGCAGCCGGAAGAAGTTCTCCACGCGCTCGGGCAGGCCGGTGAAGTACTGCGCGCGCAGGCGCTCGTCCTGGGTGGCCACGCCGGTGGCGCAGTTGTTGAGGTGGCAGATGCGCAGGTACTTGCAGCCCAGCACGATCATCGGCGCGGTGCCGAAGCCGAAGCTGTCCGCGCCCAGCAGTGCCGCCTTGATCACGTCCAGGCCGGTCTTCAACCCGCCGTCGGTCTGCAGCAGGGTGCGCCCGCGCAGGTCGTTGGCCACCAGCGCCTGGTGCGATTCGGCTACGCCCAGCTCCCACGGCACGCCCGCATAGCGGATCGAGCTGACCGGGCTGGCACCGGTGCCGCCGTCATGGCCGGACACGGTGATCAGGTCGGCGCCGGCCTTGACCACGCCGGCGGCAATCGTGCCTACGCCGGCATGCGAGACCAGCTTCACCGAGACCAGCGCGTCCGGGTTGACCTGCTTGAGGTCATAGATCAGCTGGGCGAGGTCTTCGATGGAGTAGATGTCGTGGTGCGGCGGCGGCGAGATCAGGCCGATGCCCGGCTTGGCGTAACGCAGCCGCGCGATCAGCTCGTTGACCTTGTGCCCGGGCAGCTGCCCGCCCTCGCCGGGCTTGGCGCCCTGGGCAACCTTGATCTGCAGCACTTCGGCATTGACCAGGTATTCGGCGGTGACGCCGAAGCGGCCCGAGGCCACCTGCTTGATCTTGCTGCGCTTGTTCGTGCCGTAGCGCAACGGGTCTTCGCCGCCTTCGCCGGAGTTGCTGCGCCCGCCGAGCTTGTTCATGGCGATGGCCAGCGCTTCGTGCGCTTCGGGCGAGAGCGCGCCCAGGCTGATCGCGGCGGTGTCGAAGCGGCGGAACAGGTCTTCGGCCGGCGCCACTTCACTCAGCGGGGTCGGCGTGGGTGCGGCCTTGAGCTGCAGCAGGTCGCGCAGTGCCGACACCGGGCGGCCGTGCACCGCCTCGCAGTAGCGTTGCCAGTCGGCCGCATCGCCGCTGCGCGCGGCGCGCTGCAGGGTCATGACCACGTCCGGGTTGTACATGTGGTACTCGCCGCCGTGCACGTACTTGAGCACGCCGCCCACGTCCGGGCGCAGCAGGTCGTTCCAGGCGCGCACGGTGAGCTCGCGCGCTTCGTCGTCCAGGCGGGCGAAGCCCACCCCGGCCACGCGCGAGGCGGTGTCCGGGAAGCACAGGTTCACCACCTCGTCGTCCAGGCCGACGATCTCGAACAGCTGCGCGCCGCGATAGCTCGCCACGGTACAGATGCCCATCTTGGAGATGATCTTGGACAGGCCCTTGTAGATGCCCTTGCGGTAGCTGCGGCCGATCTGCGACTGCTCGCCGCCCTTCTTCAGCTGCAGGATGCCGCGCCGACCGAGGTCGAACAGGGTCTGGTAGGCCAGGTACGGATACACCGCGGTGGCACCGAAACCGAGCAGGCAGGCCATGTGGTGCGGGTCGCGCGCGGAGCCGGTTTCCAGGATCAGGTTCACCTCGCAGCGCAGGCCGGCGTTGGAGAGGTGGTGGTGCACCGCGCTGGTGGCCAGCAGCGCATGCACCATCGGCCGGTCGGCGACCGGGTAGCGGTCGCTGAGCAGCAGCATGACGATGCCTTCGCGGGCGGCCGCCTCGGCTTCGGCGCAGATCCGCTCGATGCCGGCCTTGAGCCCTTCGTCCAGGCTGTAGGACAGGTCGATCAGGCGGTTGCGGTCCGCGTACTGCGGCATCTTGATCAGCTGGCGCAGTTTGCGCTGGCTGAGCACCGGCGAGTTGAGGATGACGTGGTTCACCGTCTCGGCGCCGGCGTGGAAGATGTTGGTCTCCTTGCCGAGCTGGGTGGTGAGCGACATCACGCAGTCTTCCCGCAGCGGGTCGATCGGCGGGTTGGTGACCTGCGCGAAGGCCTGGCGGAAGTAGTCGTAGAGCGGGCGGCTGTGCTGGCTGAGCACCGCCATCGGGGTGTCGTCGCCCATCGAGCCGGTGGCTTCCTGCTCGGTCTCGGCCAGTGGGCGCAGGATCTGCTCCACTTCCTCGGTGCTGAGCTGGAACAGCTTGTGGTAACTGCGCAGGGTGCGTTCGTCGAACGGCTCTTCGACCAGCGAGGGGTCGATCAGCTCGGTCTGCAGGTAGGTCACGCCCTGCTGCAGCCACTGCTTGTACGGCGCGCGGCCGCGGTTGATGCGGTCGATGGCGTCCGAATCGAGCAGGTCGCCACGCTTGAGGTCGATGGCCATCATCTCGCCCGGACCAAGCTTGCCCTTGCGCACCACGCGTTCGGCCGGCACTTCCCACACGCCTGCTTCGGAGGCGACCAGGAAGTGGCGGTCGGAGGTGAGCATCCAGCGCGCCGGGCGCAGCCCGTTGCGGTCCAGGGTGCAGGCGGCATAGCGGCCGTCGCAGGCGACGATGCCGGCCGGGCCGTCCCACGGCTCGCTGTTGAGCCCGTAGAACTCGTAGAACGCGGCCAGGTCGGCGTCCTTGAACTCCAGCGACTGCGTTGCCGGCGGCACCAGGATGCGCAGCGCCTGGATCAGGTCCATGCCGGCACTGACCATCAGCTCCAGCATGTTGTCCAGGCTCTGCGAATCCGAGCCGTGCATGGAGATCACCGGGTCGAATTGCGCGATGTCGAAGCGCGGGGTCTTCCACACCTTGCTGCGCGCCTGCGCCCAGCGACGGTTGCCTTCGATGGTGTTGATCTCGCCGTTGTGGGCGAGCATGCGGAACGGGTGCGCCAGCGGCCAGCGCGGCAGGGTGTTGGTGGAGAAGCGCTGGTGGAACACGATCGCGCTGGAGGCCAGGTCGCTGCGCTGCAGGTCCGGGTAGAACCGGCTCAGCTTGTCCGGCAGCACCATGCCCTTGTAGCTGATCGAGGTCGGGCTGAGCGTGGTGACGTAGTAGTCGGCGTGCTCGCGCAGCTGCTGTTCGCTGCGGCGGCGGGCCAGGAACAAGGCCAGGGTGAAGGCCGCTTCGTCCTGGCCGGGGCCGGCGTCGACGAACAGCTGTTCGATCTGCGGCAGGGTGTCGCGTGCGAGCTGGCCGCACACGCTCGGGTCGGTCGGCACCACGCGCCAGCCGAGCGGCTGGCAGCCGGCGTCGCGCAGTTCCTGTTCCAAGGTGGCGCGGCAGGCCTGGGCGGCGCTGGCGTCGTGTGGCAGGAACACCACGCCGGCGGCAGGGTGCGCGCCAAGGGTGATGCCGGCTTCGGCAGCCAGTGCTTTCAGGAAGGCGTCCGGACGACGCAGCAGCAGGCCGCAGCCGTCACCGGTGATGCCGTCGGCCGCGACGCCACCGCGATGGGTCATGCGCGACAGCGCGGCGATGGCGGTGTCGACCAGCAGCCGTGACGGCTGGTCGTCCAGTTGCGCGACCATGCCGAAACCACAGGCGTCGCGTTCGTCTTGCGGGTCGTAAAGCCCTTGGCGGTTGCGGGGGGCCATCTCTGCCTCAAAGTCGGGTGAGCGGCGACACTCGTCCCCGCTCACTCCGTTGAGCGCATCGGGAGGCACCGGATGCTTCGACTAGATCACAGTTGTTGCAACGCCGCAATACACGGTTGCGGCTGCAACCAAACCCGTTGAAAACCCGCCAATTCAGCCGCAGCGCACGCCGCTGACCACGCCCTTTTCGTCGACTTCGATGTTCAGGCGTTCGCCGACGAACTCCATGGTGGTCATGTCGGTCGGCTTGAGCACGCGCAGCTCCTTGGCGCCGGAATCCTGCTGCGCCTGTCCACCGATCTCGTCGGTGTAGGCCTGGCCGACCAGGCTCTGCACCTGTTCGGCGTCGCAGTTGCCAACCGGCGGCGCTTCGGTAGCCTTGCCGGCGGTGGCATCGGCGGGAGCAGCCGCTTCTTCAGCCGCCTTCTGTGCGTGCGCGCCGGCGGCGTCCTGTTCGTCCATGGGCGGCGCCTTGCAGGCACCCAGCAGCAGCACGGTGGGGAGCAGGACGGCACCCAGCAGCCTGGGACCGATGGAGGGAAGCGCGCGGCGGAACGACAAGGACGACATCGAGACTCCTGAAGGGGTAACCAGTAAGGCGGTGAGCATATCGTCAAGAACGGCGTGAGGTGTTTGTGTTGCGTTATTGACGCGGTGCCGCAGGTGCGCCGACCACACTGCAGGCCCGTCCCTGCCGCTGCCATCATGCCCGCACGCCTTGCCACCCCCGAAGCCGCCGCTGCCCGCGACGCCGGCCTGCGTTACGTCAGCGACGAGCAGCCCGGCATCGCCCGGCGCAAGGCGGGCAAGGGTTTCAGTTACCGCGATGCCGATGGCCACGCGGTGCGCGACGCCGCCACGCTGGCCCGGATCCGCGCGCTGGCGATTCCACCGGCCTACACCGAGGTGTGGATCTGCGCCTCGGCCAACGGCCACCTGCAGGCGACCGGGCGCGACGCGCGCCGGCGCAAGCAGTACCGCTACCACCCGGACTGGGCGCGGGTCCGCGGCGACGGCAAGTTCGACCGGGTGATCGCCTTCGGCCAGGCGCTGCCGACCCTGCGCCGGCGCCTGCGTCGCGACCTCAAGCTGCCGGGTTATCCGCAGGACAAGGTGCTGGCCATCGTGGTCGCGCTGTTGGCCGAAACCCTGGTGCGGGTGGGCAACCCCGAGTACGCGCGCGACAACCGTTCCTACGGGTTGACCACGCTGCGCAACCGCCACCTGGAGATGGTCAAGGGCGGTCGCGCGCGCATGCGCTTCCGCGGCAAATCCGGCCAGCAGCAGGAGGTGGAGATCGATGACAAGCAGCTGGCGAAGCTGATCAAGGGGTGCCAGCAGTTGCCGGGGCAGGCGCTGTTCCAGTACCGCGACGACGACGGCACCGTGCAGCCGGTGGACTCCGGCCAGGTCAACGCTTACCTGCGCGATGCGATGGGCGCGGACTTCAGTGCCAAGGACTTCCGCACCTGGGGCGGCACCATGGCCGCACTGCGCCAGTTCGCCGCGACCGCGCTACCCGAAGCGCCCAGCGAGCGCGCGCTGGCCGCGCTGCAGAAACAGGTGGTGTGCGAAGTGGCGGCCCGCCTGGGCAATACCCCGGCGGTATGCCGCAAGGCCTACATCGACCCCAGCGTATTCGACGGCTGGCGCGACGGCGCCCTGGTGAAGCTGGCCGGCCTGCGCGGCGAGCGCCAATGGGAACAGGCCACACTCCGCTTCCTGCGCACCGCACGCAAGGCAGTGAAAAAAGCCAAACCCGCGAAAAACACCAAACCCGCGTAGAGACACGCCATGCGTGTCTGGGCAGGCCGCGCGCTGACGCAGCGGCCTGCCAACACAACCATTACCCGCAGAAGATCGCCGTAATGTTGTTGGTCCGCCCAGTCTCAATGGTCAGCCGCTCACCGCCACTCTCCGCACCGGCCGGCGTCGTATTGGCAGCGCCACTGGCGGTCGCGCCGCTTTCCATGCGCTGTCCGCGCACCACCACCACCTGCAGGCTGTCGCTGTCCACGCGGGCGCGCTCCACGGTGGCGGCCGAGGCGGCCAACCCGACCGCGCCGCGCACCTTGTCGATATGGCACTGGCCGGAGATGACGCCGTCGATCGGCTGGACCTGCGCCATCGGCGTGCTGCTGCAGGCGGTCAGGGCGGTGAGTGCGGCAACGGCAAACAAGGGACGCAACATGGGGTGGCTCCAGCGGGATTCTGGCGTTAACGATGCCGCCGCAGGCGTATGCGGCGGATGAAGCCGGTCACGGCACGCCGACATGTCATTCACCGTATGCGGCCGGCGTGTTGGAGACACTGCCTTGGCCCTGCTACCCCCTCCCGGCACGGCAACAGAGTTGAAGGAGTTCCCCATGGCCACCGCCAAGAAGACCCGTAAACGCGCTGCCTCCAAGCCCATCGCCAGCGACGCGAAGCCCGCCCGCGAACGCACCCCGGTGGTGAAGACCGCCACCCGCAAGGCGGCCGCCGCCGATCCGCGCGCGGCGCGCGTGGCGGCCCGCCAGCGCCGCCTGCAGGACCAGGAAAAGGCCAAGGACGCGCGCGCTGCCAAAAAGGCCACAAAAAAGACGGCGAAGAAAGCCACCCAGGCAGGCACGCGCAAGCAGCCTGAAACCATGCCGGGCCAGAGCATCGCCAAGCCCGGCAACGAGCATGCGCTCGATCTCGCCCCACGATTCCTCGCGCCGGACTACGTCGGCAGCGGCAAGCTGCAGGGCAGGCGCGCCATCATCACCGGCGGCGACTCCGGCATCGGTCGCGCCGTGGCCGTGCTGTTCGCGCGCGAAGGCGCCGACGTGGCGGTGCTGCACCTGGATGAGAAAGAGGACGCCGAGGTCACCCGCCAGCACGTGGAAGCCGAAGGCACGCGGTGCCTGGTCATTGCCGGCGACGTGCGCGATCCGAAGTTCTGCAACCGGGCGGTCAAGCAGGTGGCCAAGGTGTTCGGCGGCATCGACATCCTGGTCAACAACGCCGCGTTCCAGCTGCACTGCGAACGCCTGGAAGACCTGGAAGACGCGCACCTGCAGGAGACGCTGCAGACCAACATCGGTGGCTACATCCAGATGGCGCGCGCGGTGTTGCCGCACCTGGAGGAAGGCGACTGCATCATCAATACCGGGTCGGAAACCGGCCTGTTCGGCAGCAAGGCGCTGATCGATTACTCGTCGACCAAGGGCGCCATCCACGCCTTCACCAAGGCGCTGGCCAGCCAGCTGCTGCCGCGTGGCATCCGGGTCAACGCCGTGGCACCGGGCCCGGTGTGGACCCCGCTAAACCCGGCCGACAAGCAGGCGCCGGACGTGGCCGAGTTCGGCAAGAACAGCGACATGGGTCGTGCCGCGCAGCCGGAAGAGCTGTCGCCGGCGTACGTGTTCCTGGCCTCGCCGGTGACCGCCAGTTACATCAGCGGCGTCATCCTGCCGGTAATGGGTGGTCCCCACGGGTAATTGACCGTTCGTCGGCTCCCAGCGTCCGACACTTGACGACAACTGTAGTCACTGGCACGGTGACGACACGTGTAGTCATCGGAGAGTGTCATGCGCGGCAAGACGATCGGGGACCAGGAACTGGCCCTGCTGCAGTACGTAGCAGAACAGAACAGCGCCAGCGTGGGCGAGGTGGCGGCCGGCTTCGGCGAGGAGCGTGGCCTGGCCCGTTCCACCGTGCTGACCATGATGGAACGCCTGCGCGGCAAGGCTTACCTGCAGCGCCAGCAGGTCGAGGGCGTGTACCGCTACTCGGCCACCGGCGAACAGGACAGCGTGGTCCAGGGTGCGGTCGCCAGCTTCGTGGAGAAGACCCTGCAGGGTTCGGTCTCCCCCTTCGTGGCCTTCATGTCGCACAAGGCCGAGGTCAGCGATACCGAGCTGGCCGAACTCGAAGCGCTGGTCGCCCAGCTCCAGTCGCGCAAGCGGGAGGGCTGAGCCATGGAGACCCAGATGATGGAACTGCTGACCCGGCTGGCCTGGACCAGCGTGCAGAGCGCAGTGCTGGTGGCGCTGGTGTGGGGCGTGTGCCGCCTGCTGCCGCGCCTGCCGGCCGCCACCCGTTGCCGGTTGTGGTGGCTGGTCGCCGTGCAGGCCGTACTCGGCCTGGTGTGGAGCAGCCCGCTGGAACTGGCGGTGCTGCCGGCGCCCGGTATCGAAACGGCAACGCTGGTCGAAGCACCGCTGTTGCCCGTACAGCTTGAGTTGAATGGTGCCGCGGTCGCGACCGACCCTGCACCCTTCGTCGCCGCGACGTCGCCCGTGCCCAGTTGGCAGACCGCGCTATTCGCGCTGTGGGCCGCCGGCGTGCTGGTGATGCTGCTGCACAGCCTGCGCGCCTACCGCCAGAGCCGCGCACTGGTGCGCAGTGCCGCCCCCTGCACCGACGCGGGCCTGCAGCAGGCGCTGCAGCTGGCCGCCGAAGCACACGGCCTGGCGCGCGCGCCGCAGCTGAAGATCTCCGCGCAGATCACGTCGCCGCAGTTGATCGGTCCGTGGAACCCGGTGCTGCTGCTGCCTGCGCGTGAGCTGCCGGCGATGGCCGCAGACGACCTGGACATGGCGCTGACCCACGAGCTGGTGCACCTGCAACGCCGCGACCTGTGGTGGGGCCTGCTGCCTTCGCTGGCCCAGCACCTGCTGTTCTTCCATCCGCTGGTGCACCTGGCCGCGCGCGAATACGCACTGGCCCGCGAGGAAGCCTGCGACAGCGCCGTGGTTGCAGGCCACGGGCACTGCCGTCACGACTACGGCCGCCTGCTGGTGCAGCTGGGCGTGGCCCCGCGCCCGGCGGTTGGCGTGGCCAGCGCCTCGCCGAACTTCCGCAGCCTCAAGCGTCGCCTGCTCACCCTGCAGCAGACCGGCTCGTTGCCGCGCGTGGTGTCGGTGGGCGTGACCGCGCTGTTCGTGCTGGTGGGCGTAGCGCCGCTGCGACTGGTCGCCGCGGTTCCGCCGCCGCCGCCGGCACCGCCTGCGTTGGCCGCACCTGCGGTTCCGGCTGCACCGGCACTTCCCGCTGCACCGCCCGCACCGCCGGCCGTGGCCGCGCCGAAGCCGGCCCCCGCGCCGCGCCCGGCTGCTGCGCCCCATGCGCCTGCGGTGCCTGCTGCACCGCGTGCGCCAGACGCCCCGGCGCCGCCGCCGCATCCCGACCATGTCAGCATCAACAGCTCCAGCTCCAGTACTACGATGGTCACCCACGGCCGGTTGGACCTGTCGCACCAGCCGTCACAGGCGTACGTGCTGCGCATGGGCAAGGACAACTTCGTCGACGCCTCGATGGCCGACCTCACGCAGTCGCAGCGCGACGCACCGAGTGGCGAGCCGGTGCTGTGGGTGCGCCGTGGCACTGACCGCTATGTGATCCGTGACCAGGCCCTGATCCGGTCGCTCAGCCAGTCGCAGAAGGAAATCGCCGACCTGGGCCGCGCACAGGGCGCCCTGGGCGAGCAGCAGGGGCGGTTGGGCGAACAACAGGGTCGCCTGGGCGAGCGCATGGCCGCCATCTCGCTGCAGGCCAGCCGCGAGGCGCTGGACGCCAGCCGTGAGGCCATGCAGATGGATGCGGCGGAAATGGCCAACCAAGCCGCGCACCAGGGCAGCACTGACGCCACCCGAGCGCTGGCGGCACGCCGCGCCTCCGAACGTGCCCGCGAGAAGGCCGAGCAGCTTCGCAACGACACGTCCCGACAGCAGCAGACCGAGCAGGCCGCCCGCCAGCAGGCCGAACTGGCCCGCCAGCAGCAGGGTCTGGCACGCCAGCAGGAAGCGTTGGCGCAACGCCAGAGCGTGGCCTCGGCCAAGGTCGCACGCGATGTGCGCTCGGCCATCGACCTGGCCTTGGCCAACGGCACCGCAAAGCGGGTGAATTAGCCCGGGTGAGGTAGAGCCACGCCCTGCGTGGCTCTACGGGCTCAATTGCAACCGATGCTGGTGATCTTGTTGTTCTCGTCCACCTGGATGGTGAGGCGGTCTTCGCGGAAATCCATGGTCACCGCCATGCCCGGCTTCACCACGCGGGCATGCTTGGCACCGGCGGCCTTGACCGTCTTGTCCACCAGCGCCTGCGAGGCCACCTGGCCTTCCAACCCCTTCAACGCCTCGGGATTGCACTTCGTGCCGTTCCCCATGCCGGTCGGGATCGGATCCACCACCGCCTGCGGCGGCTCTTCGGTGTTCTTCGGCGGCGGGCTGCTGCACGCCGAGAGCGGCAGGGCACAGCTGATCAACAGCAACATGGGCAGGCGCATCGCGTACTCCTTGGCAGGGATGTGGGGCCAGCTTGCACCGGCCCGGCTGCACGGCGCGTCAACAAGGTGAATACGAGGTCATGCCTGCGGATCTGTCGCTGACAGTTCCAGCGTTTCCCGGTCGCGCTGCTCCTCGGCCACCAGCCGCAGCATGAGCAGCGACAGGGTCACCACGTCCTGGTGGTTGTGTTCGGCCACCCGGCGCAGGTTCACCGCGCTGCCGCCGCGCAGGTAGTTCAACCACGCAGCCGGCGCTTCCGAGCCCGGCAGGTCGTCCTCGCGGATCACCTGCAGCAGCTGCCGTTCGATGGTGGCCAGCCGGCAGTTCTCCCAGGTGCCCCGGTAACGGCGGCGGGTGGGGAACAGCAGGTCCACATGGTCCAGCGGGGTGATCGGGCAGCGCTGGCGGGCCAGGCGGTAGCGGGTCTTCAGCAGCGGTGCGTCGTAGCAGCGGCCGTTGTAGCTGGAGAACACGGTGCTGGGCTGCAGCCAGCCGGCGAATTCCCGCAGCATCGCGGTTTCGGCGGCCATGGTGGTCATCAGCAGCTGGCGGATGCGCAGGCCCTCGCCGCGCGCGGCATCGCGATGCCAGTCGGCCGCGCCGATCATGAAGGCGCGGGTGCCGGTGCCCCCGGCCAGGCCGGTGGTCTCGGTATCGAAGAACAACAGGTCCTGCGGCCGCACCTGTTCGCCGTCGCGTTTGGCGAAGGCCAGCGACAGCGGCAGGGTGGGAATGGCGCGGGGCAGGAACGATTCGATCAGGAACAGCCCGGGCGCGATCTCCTCGCCGGGTACACGGCGGTCCTGTGCGTCCGCGCGCGGTCGCGTGGCGGCCGCACCCCGATCGCGCAGGCCCAGCAGGCGGTGCAGGCCGCCCACTTCGGGCTTGCGCAGCGCTACTGCGGGCGGCGCGGCGGGCGCCCGTTCCCCGGTCGGCTTGTGCCGGATTTCCTTGTCGACCCAGTCGAACACCGAGTCCGGTGCCGCCCGTCGTGCGTGGGCATCGTTGGCCGCTGCGGGCACCACCGGCGCCGACGCTTCAGGCACGGCCGCATGGCCTGCCGCCTGTGCCGCGGGTGCAACGCTGTCTGCAGCCGGGCGTGGCGTGGCATCGCCCGCCTGCCGGCGCAGCAGCCGCAGCTTGTCCAGGCTCAGGCTCAAAACGGCACCACGTCGGCATCGATCCGCTCGCGCTCGGCGGCGCTGGGCAGCGCGTGTTCGTCGAACAGCGCCAGCACCTTCAGCGCCAGCGCCTTCGGCGTGGTGGCGTCTTCTTCCTGGCCGGCCAGCACCGGGCCCACGCAGGCCGGGCAGCCAGCCTTGCAGTCGCAGCGCTGCACCAGTTCCTGCGCGCGCTGCAGCAGTTCGGCCTGGCGCAGCCACAGCGGTTCGCTCAGGCCCACGCCGCCGGGGAAGTTGTCGTACAGGTACACGGTGGGTACGAACTGTTGCTGCAGCTCGATCGCGCTGGCGTCGAACTCGGCGCCACGCAGCTGCCCGCGCCCGCTCTGGTCGGCCACCGCAAACCACGCGCCGTCGCCATTGCCCACCGCCTTCTGCAGGTCGCGTGCGTCGGCCATCACCGCCACGGTGGCGACGATATGCAGCGCATAGGCCGCGCCAAGGAAACCATCCAGCGCTTCCTGCTTGGAATCGAATGCGGTCAGCAGCAGCGCCTGCGGCAACTGCCACCACACTGCGGTGGTATGCAGCTCCTGGTCGGGCAGGTTGACCGGGCCGTAGCCGATGTTTTCATGGGTGTAGTAGCGGATCTTCTTGTAACCGGCCACGCGCCGCACCACGTGCACTTCGCCATGGTGCGCGTCGCCGCGCCCGGCCATGCAGCCGTCGAAACGGTCCAGCACCTTGAGCTTGGTGAAGTCGATGCTGTCGGTGTAGTAGTCCACGTGGGTGCGGGTGACATAGGCCTTGCGGCCTTCCCAGTCCAGTCGCTCCACCTGGTAGGGCGTGGACTGCACCATGTGGATGGCGCCTTCATACAGGGTGAGCGCGGCGGCGGAGTAGTCCACCTCGGCGATGATCTGCTGCTTGCCGTCGCTGCGGTCGACCACCACGAAGTTGCCGTCGGCCACCGAACGCAGGCTCACCGCGTTGGCCGGGTAGCTGTCGGCGATCCACTCCCAGCGGTCGCCTTCACGATGCACCACTTCGGTTTCGGCCAGGGCTTCGAGGAACACCAGCGGATCGATCGGCCCGAACGGGTCGCCGGCCAGGAACGGCAGCTCGAACGCCGCGCAGCGGATGTGGTCGAACAGGATCAGTGGCTGGTCCGGCGCAATGCGTGCGTGCTCGGGCGAGGCGTCGGCGAAGAAGTCCGGGTGGCGCACCACGTACTGGTCCAGCGGCTGCGAGCTGGCCACCAGCACGCCCAGGGCCGGCTGCTGGCGGCGGCCGGCGCGGCCGAAGCGCTGCCAGGTGGCGGCCACGCTGCCGGGATAGCCATTGAGCACCACCACGTCCAGGCTGCCGATATCCACGCCGAGCTCCAGCGCCGAGGTGCTGACGATGCCGTCGATGCTGCCGGCGCGCATGGCGCGTTCGGTTTCGCGGCGCTCGGTGGGCAGGTAGCCACCCCGGTAGGCGCGGATGCGCGCCGGCTTGCGCGGGTCGTGGTCGAAGATGTCCTTCAGGTACTTGGTGAGCACTTCGACCATCAACCGGCTCTGCGCGAAGATCAGCGTCTTCAGCCCCGACTTGATCGCGATGCGCGCGATGCGGTTGCTCTGCGAGCGTGCCGAAGCACGCAGCCCCAGGTCGGCGTTCACCACCGGCGGGTTCCACAGCAGCACGTGCTTGGGCCCGGTCGGCGCGCCGGATTCGGTGACGGCGGTCACCGGCGCTTCGATCAGCGCTTCGGCATGCGCCTGCGGGTTGCCGATGGTGGCCGAGCACAGGATGAACTGCGGTTCCACGCCGTAGAACGCGCAGATCCGCTTGAGCCGGCGCAGCACGTTGGTGACATGGCTGCCGAACACGCCGCGGTAGGTGTGCACTTCGTCGATCACCACGTAGCGCAGGTTCTCGAAGAACTGCGCCCACTTGGTGTGATGCGGCAGGATCGCCTGGTGCAGCATGTCCGGGTTGGAGACCACGATGTCGCCGTGCAGGCGGATCGCCTGGCGGGCGTCGCCGGGGGTGTCGCCGTCGAAGGTGAAGGCCTTCACCCCCAGGTCGCCGGCGCGGTTGAGCTCGAGCAGCTCGGCCACCTGGTCCTGGGCCAGCGCCTTGGTCGGGAACAGGTACAGCGCCTTGGCCTTGCCCTGCATGGCGGCACTGACCACCGGCAGGGTGTAGCACAGCGACTTGCCGCTGGCGGTGGGGGTGACGATGGCCACGTGCTCGCCGCGCTGGGTGGCGTCCCAGGCTTCGGCCTGGTGGCTGTACAGCTGTTCGATGCCACGCGCCTTCAGGGCGGCGGTCAACGCCGCCGGCACATCGGCCGGGATCGGGGCGTAGCTTCCCTCGCGGCCGGAAATGGTGAAGCTGCCGGTGATGCGGTCGGAGTAGCGCCGCTGCAGCCGCTCGGTGAGCAGCGCGCCGTTGCGCGAGGGCAGCCCGTCGGTGGTCGCAAGGCGCCGTTCGGCGTCTTCGGTGCGCTTGGCGAGTTCGTAAGCCATGGGAAACAACGGTCTGCAAAGGACGCCATGGAAACACAAAGCGGTCTCAGTGACTGAGACACGGCGGCGCGAACCGGTGAACGGTTCAGTGCCCAACGAAATCTGAAGGAGGTGCTGCGTATGCTCCGCCGACGATGCTGGTCACAGGACAGGACGCATGGCACACGGCAAGGGAGTGCGGGGAACCACGCTGCTGGCGGGCGCGCTGCTGGTGGGCGCGGCGCAGGGACAGGAGGGCAGGGCGCAGCCGCCCGAACGCGCCAACGACCAGGTCACCACGCTCGGCGAAGTCCGTGCGCTCAAGCCGGATGAAGAGGTGCCCGTGGACCTGTATCGCTTCAAGAATCCGGTAGAGCCTGCGCCCAATGCGTTCAACCGTGCCTGGCGGGAGCCGCCGTCGCTGCAGGAAGTGGGCATGCGCGGCGGCTACGTGATGATGGGCATCTATTACGCCATCGCCAAGACCTCGCAGGGGCTGCACACCCTGACCCGCGCGCCAGACCAGATCCAACCCGCCGTTGCCCGTCCGCCGCCGGGTCTGGATGCGGACCAGCAGCGAAGGGCGTTGCAGGTTTGTGAGGCGGAGCAGGGGTGTGGCGCTGCGGTGGGAGATTGACGGTCGCGTAACGCGTAGGGACTCGCCATGCGTGTCCTGCGTGGTGGCAGGCATGGCTTGGGACACGCGTGGCGAGTCGCTACGCGTTTCCGCGCTTTCGTTCGAGGTACCACAGCAGTCCGGCGACTGCGATGAAGGCGAGCAGCCAGGGCCCGCGTGGGCCGGGTGTCTTGTCGGACGTAGTTGCGACGGTGCTGCGGGTTTCGGTCAGGCGCTGTGCGGTGGCGTCGCGCAGTTGCTGGCGGTGCAGTGGCTGGGCCGAAGCGGGATCGAATACGTAGAAGGACTGCGCAATCTTGCCGTGCTGCAGCTGGTGCCAGCCCGGCTGCTGCGGCCAGTAGCCGGCGCAGCGCTGGGTGCCGGTGGCGGGGTCGACCTGCAGGGCGACGCTGTGGCCTGCGGGGTCGCGAACCTGGGTGGTATCCGGTACATCGCACAGGGTCACGCGCTCGCCGGACCACGGCGTGGTGGGCAGGCGCATCGCCGGTGCGCCGGGCAACGCGCGGGCCACCTGGGCGAGCACGTCGGACCACAGTTCGGCATGGCGATCGTCGCGGCCTGACAGCACCAGCCGGTAGCTGTCGGTGACCGGCAACAGCGCGATGCGGCCGCGACCGACGCTGCGCCAGCCGCCAATGGCTGCGCCCTTGGCATCGTGCAGCAGGGCGTCGCTGCCGGGCAGGTCCACCTCGAATCGTTCCAGTGCGGGCGGTGCCGCGCTGTGCGAAGCAGTGTCGGCCTCGTCGGTGTAGGCGGTGCGTTCGCTGGCCGGGCGCTGCGGACCGCGACGGGCCTGCAGCAGCGCAGCTTCCGGATCGGCAGCCAACACCAGCGGTACGGCACGGGTGCCACCGCTTGCCGGCAGTCCCCAGCTGCGCAGGGCCTGGCGGGTGGTGTCGTTGAGCGGGCCGGTAGTGCGGACCACTACGCCCAGCCCGGCGCGCAGTGCCTGCGTAACCACACTGCGTTGCGCCGCGCCGAGCGAGGCCAGGCTGCGTTCGTCGAGGACCAGCACGTCCGTGGCAGCCAGGCGTGCGGCGGTGAGGGCGACCGGGGCGTCGCCGAGCATGACGCCGCCTCCGGCGCTGGACTGCGCCTGCACCTCCAGCCCGGTGTCGGTGGCCCAGCGTCGCAGGTACTTCAGCTCCGGGCCCGGTGCGCCGGCGATGACCAGCAGGCGTGGTGCGGGGGCGGCAAGGGTCTGCAGCGGTACCGGAACGGTGTCCACGGCGTGTTGCTGGGCGTCGAGCAGGCGCAGGGTGAACTCGCTGCGGCCGGCGGCGCGCGCAGTGCCTTGCAGGCGCACCTGTCCCTGCGCATCGAGCGGGGCGCGGTCGACCACCACGCCGGCCGGGTCGAGCAGCTCGGCGCGCGCGTTGGCGACGCCATTGGCGCGGGCACTGACCTGGAAAAGGCTTCCCGGCGCGGTGGTGGCCGGTGGCTGCAGTGCCACCCAGCTGGTCGGCGCAGGCGCGGCCTGCAGCGTGGTGCGCGCGGGCAGGGCGGTATCGCGGTCGCGTGCGGCCAGGCCATCGCCGACCAGCACCAGCGCGGTGCTGCCGGGGTGCTGGCGCAGGGCGGTGGCGAGGTCCGGGACGCGGGTGGCGCCTGCGGTGGGTGGGGCCTCGGGCAGGGCGATCAGTGCTGCGCTCGGCGGCAGGCTACCCGCGAGTGCGGCGTTGCCGGTCAGCACGGTGAGCTGGCCGGCGTCCACGCTGCGCTGTGGCGGCAGCAGCGTGAAGTACAGGAGCAGCGCGGCGAGTGCCTGCAGCGCGATCAGTGCTGTGCGATGGAGCGGGCGCGCAGAGCCGGGCGCCGCGAGGCGCAGCGTGCCCAGGATGACGATGATGGCCAGCGCGATCGCGACCCACAGTGCCGTGCTCATCGGGTGGCCTCCAGCGCGTCAAGGTACCGCTGCGCCATCGGGTCCGGTGCGGCCCTGCGCTCCACCTGCGGCAACGGCCGCAGCAGGGCGCGCCACAGCTGCGCGCGCAGCGTGCTGCGGCAGGCCACGCAGTCTGGCTGGATGCGCAGTTCTTCGATGGCGGCGGCCAGGCTCAGCGGATCGGCCAGGCGCCGCTCGTTGCGGCCCAGCCAGTGGCTGAGCACATCCAGGTCCGGCGCGTTGCCGGTGTCGGCCAGCTGCTGCCAGACCGCGACGATGGCCGGGTCCGGTGCGGCGACCGGACTGATCGCCAGCGTGCGGCTGCCGAGGTCGGCGCGGTCGCCGCCCATGCGGCGCCCCTCGTCGATGGGCGGCAACTCCGGCCCGACCCGCGCCAGGTAGATGCGCTCGGCTTGCTGCACCTTCTTGATGAACTCCAGCGCCTTGTTGGCGAACGGCAGGGCGCGCTCGGGACGCCCCTGGCGCAGCTCGCCTTCTGACGACCACATCTGGTCCAGCGCGGCCTTCAGGATCGCGCGGGTTTCCGGATCGAGCAGCGTGGCCGCCTCGGCGTGGTCGTGGGTATGGCCGTACTCGGAGAGCACGTCGGTGGCCGCGCCGAAGACGGGTGCAGCGTCGGCCTTCGACGCGCCATGGTCGTGATCGTCGTGGCTGTCCTGCGCGGTGGCGGGCGCGTGCGCGTGATCGTCGTCGTGGTCGGCGGCGGTGGTATCGCTGGTCGGCAGGCTGTCGCTGGTCGGCGGCGCCTTGGGCGCGCCCTCGCTTTCCTCGCCGAGGAACTGGCCATAGCGCAGGCGCAGGATGCGCTGGTCCACGCCGATGGCATCGCTGCGTTTCACGAACTCCTCCGCAGACAGATTTCCACGTTGTTTGATCAACGCTTCGGCGTCGATGATGATCTGGCGCTGGCTGCGGAAGTACGCCGGCAGGGTTTTCTTGACCATGCCTTCCAGGTCCGCGCCCAGCACCTGTTCTTCGCTGGGCAGGCGCAGGATCAGGCTGGTGCTCTGTGCGGTCTGCGGCGTGGGAGTGTGGTTGTCGCGCACGTGCAGCTGCGCGATCACATCATTGCCGGGACCTGCACCCAGCGCCGCCAGGTCCAGCGTGCGTGCGAAACGGCGCTGCGTGGCCGGGCCGGTGCCGGTCAGCGCGATGCGCTGTTCGCGGAAGGTGATGTTCTCGCCGCTGCCCTGGGCCAGGGTCAGCGCCAGCTCGGCGTTGGCGGCCACGCCGAAGTCGTCGCTGGCTTCGAACTGCAGGGTCCACTGGCGCTGGCCGGGCGTGGCCAGCACCAGGGTGCGGTCCGGCGCGATGACGCGCACGCTCGGCGGCCGGTCAGGCACCACGTCCAGGCGATACAGGCGCGGAGCGCTCAACGCGGGCTCGGTGACGATGCGGTACAGGGTCGGGCGACTGGCGTTCCACTGCGCCACCCACGCTTCGCCGTCGCGGCGCAGCGCGATGCGGGTGCCGTCGTGCAGTTGCAGGGCCGCCGTGCTGGGCTGCGCGGTGAAGCGCAAGGACCAGTCCAGCGCGCTGCCCTGCACCACCTTGGCGTCCAGCGCGGTCTGGGTGCGCGCGGCCTGCCCGGTGTACGTCGGGGCACGGATCTGCAGGCGCGCGGACTGCAGGCGCGGCGGCAGCGCGACGCTGGCCTCGGGCGCGGCGGTGCCTGGCAGCACCGGCAGCGGTGCGCCCGGCGCGGGCCAGCCCACCGCCAGCACCGTGACGAGCAGGCCACCCAACCACGACGCCACCAGCCAGCGGCGCGGCCACTTCGTGCGAAGGTCGGGCATGGCGCCGTGCAGGGTGCGGCTGATGCGGTCGCGTTGCAGCTGCTGCAACGGGTTGAGCGTTGCGGTGTCGGCGAACAACAGGTCGGCACTGTCCTGCGCTACCGGGTCCGCATCCAGCCGGCGCACCAGCCACTGCCGGTCGAGCCGACGCGCGCGCCAGGTGGCGGTGCCCACGACCAGCAACAGGGTGACCAGCAGCACCACCGAACCCATGCTGATGCCCGCCAGGCGCACCGCCACGGCGGTCACGGCCAGCGCCAGCGGCAGCAGCACGGCCGCAACGGCCAGCCACTGGCGACGACGCGCGCGCTGCCACGCCTGCTGCAGCGGACTCATGCGCCCGCTCCGCGACGGCGTGACGTGGCCATCCAGCGTTCCAGCGCGAACAGGCAGACGATGGCGATCAGCAGCCACGAGCTCAAATCACGCGGTTGTACGAGGGGCGCGGCGGTGCCGGTCAACGGGCGCTGCGTGGCGGCGGGTGCGATCCGGGGGGCGACTGCGGGGTGCAGCTGTTCCAGCAGACGGCGCGGGAATGCGGGGTCGCGCAGGATGGGCAAGGCGTCGGGGGTCAATGCGGCAGTGAAGCGCAGCACCTGGCCGCGACCGAGTGCGTGACGGACGAGGGCGGGCTTGCCCTCGCTGTCCGTCAGGATGGGCGTGCCCTTGTCGGCTACGGCAGTCGCGGACAGCGCGAGCACACTGTTGCCCGCTTCCACCCACGTGCGCCATGCGTCGGACAGCGGCGCGTCGGACCGCCACACGCCGATCTCGCCATTGGCGGGCACCGCGTCCCCTTCGAGCGGTGCGGACAGCGGTTGCGCGTTCCACGCGCGCTGCACGGCGTCGAGCACGCGCAGCGTCTGTGCATCGTCTGTCCCGGATGCGGCGCCGCTGACGCGCAGGCGTTGCGCAGTGTCGCCGGTAGTTGCATTGACCGGCGCGGGCACGGGCCGCCATTCGACCGTGCGCGACAGCCGGGGCCGCTCGCCATCCAGGCCGGGCATCGGGTCGGGCACGTAAACGGTCAACGCGGTGCCGCTCGGCAGCTGTTGGTCCAGCTCACGCAGCAGGCTGGCCAGCGGCTGCGTGGTGCCCGGTGCGGTCTCCTGCAACGGCGGGAACCCCGGCGCCAGCCAGCGGCCTTCGCTGCCTTCGGGCACCGTCACCGGGGCCAGCCCCGGTGCAACCACCAGCCACGGCGGCGCCTGTACCGGCGCGCCATGCAGCAGCGGCCGTGCCAGCAGCAGCGCCAGGGCCGCCAGCAGCAACAGGCGCACCAGCAGCAGCGGCCATTCGTCGAACCGTATCCGCTGGCGCGGACGCGCCTTGGCGCGCAGCCAGCGCAGCGCGGCGAACTCCAGCGGTGCGTAGTGATGGCGGCGCGCCAGGTGGATCAGCAACGGCACCAGCAGTGCCGCCAGCGCCAGCAGCCCCATCGGGAACAGCAGCGAAAGACTCATCGGCCAACCCCGGCGAGCGCGCGCAGCGGCGCATCCAGCGGCTGGTCGGTATGGGTGACCACATGTGCGATGCCGCCGCGCTGAAGGCGCGACTGCAGCAGGCGCTGGGCTTCGGCGAAGCGTGCCAGGTAGTCGTCGCGGATCGCACGGCCATCGCCGAGCAGCTCTTCACCGGTTTCCGGGTCGCGGAAACGGTGGCCGTCCTGGAACGGGAAGTCGCGCTCGTCAGCGGTGAGGATCTGCAGCTGCGCCACATCGCGGCGCGCGGCGGCCAGCCGTTCCAGCAGCACGGTGCCGGCTTCGTCGAAGCCATCGCCCAGCGCAATGAGCATGTCGTTGGCCTGGACCCGCTCCCATACCGGTCGCAACGCGTCCGAGGCCGGCCAGGCGCCGTGCGCACGCAGGCGGTGCAACAGCAGATGGATGCGGTCGCGTTGGCGCGCACCGCTGCCGGCCGGTACCAGCTGCACGCCCTCGCCACTGATGGCAATCAGCCCTAAGCGGTCGCCCTGCTGCAACGCCAGTTCGATGATGCAGGCTGCGACCGCGCTGGCGTGGTCGAGCCGGGATACAGCCGGGCGTGCGCGGTCGCACTGGCCGGCCGATGCAGTGGCGTCGAGCAGGATCCAGATCGTGACCGGGCTTTCGCGCTCGGATTCGCGCACGAAGAAGCGGTCCGAACGCGCGTACAGCTTCCAGTCGATCTGGCGCAGCTCGTCGCCGGGCTCGTACGCGCGGTACTGCGCGAACTCCAGCCCGGCGCCGCGACTGCGGCTGGCATGTTGCCCGATGCTCTGGGCGCCCACGGCACGCCGCGGCAACAGGCGCAGTGCCTTCAGGCGGCTGCGCACATCGGCGGGAATGGCGATCGGAGCGTGCATGCGCGGTGCGGGATCAGGCGGGGAACGGCACGGCCTGCAGCAACGCAGCGATCACGTCGTCGGCGCTTTTCTGCTCGGCTTCGGCTGCAAAGGACAGCAGCAGGCGGTGACGCATCACCGGCGCCATCAGCGCCTGCACGTCGTCGCGGGTGGCGGCGAAGCGGCCCTGCAGCAGCGCGCGTGCCTTGGCCGCCAGCACCAGCGACTGGCCGGCGCGCGGGCCAGCGCCCCACTTGATCCAGTGGTTCACTGCCGCAGGCGCACCATCGCCAGGACGACTGGCGCGGACCAGGCGGGTGATCCAGGTCAGCACGTCGTCGCTGACATGCACCTGCCGCACCGCGGCCTGCAGGGCCAGCACGTCTTCGGCGTGCATCACCCTGGGCACCGCACCGCTGCTGCTGCCGGTGGTCTGCACCAGGATGTCGCGCTCTTCCTGTTCGGTGGGGTAGTCCACCCGCACGTGCAGCAGGAAACGATCCAGCTGCGCTTCGGGCAGCGGGTAGGTGCCGGCCTGTTCGATCGGGTTCTGCGTGGCCAGCACGAAGAACGGCGCGGGCAGCGAATAGGTGGTGCCGGCGTAGCTGACGGTACGTTCCTGCATCGCTTCCAGCAGCGCCGCCTGGGTCTTGGGCGGCGTACGGTTGAGCTCGTCGGCCAGCAGCAGGTTGGTGAAGATCGGGCCCTGCTGGAAACGGAAGTGCCGATGGCCGGTGCCATGGTCCTCTTCAAGCAGCTCGGTACCGAGGATGTCGCTGGGCATCAGGTCGGGGGTGAACTGCACGCGCCGGAACTGCAGTTCCAGCGCCTGCCCGAGCGAGCGCACCAGCAGGGTCTTGCCCAGCCCCGGCGCACCTTCCAGCAGCACGTGGCCGCCGGCCAGCAGGCCGATCAGCAGCTGCTCCACCACGTCGTGCTGGCCGACCACGGCCTGGCCCAGCGCATCGCGCAGCGGCTGCAGCTTCTGGAGGAGGGCATCAATCGGGCTGTCATTCTGCATGGCAAACTCACATTAATCGGCGGTAGAGCCACGCCCTGCGTGGCTGGATTAATCGGCGAAACTAGTTGTTCAACGCATACATCACGATGTTCACGCCGAATCGCGTGTTGTCTTCCGCAAGGAAACGCTTGTTGCGCCAGTCGTAGTCCCACTCGCAACCGTAGTCCTTGTTGCTGTAGAGCACGCCCAGCCGGCCATCGACCTCGATGCCCTTCAGGTAATCGTGTACCAGGTCGTCGCCCCAGCCATTGAGTTCGAAGCCGGTCGCCGGTGGTCCGTCCGGGAACTTGAAGAAGCTGCGGTACAGCGCATGGGTGTTGGGCAGCTTCTTCAACGCCGCCGGCCCGAACAGCTTGGCCATCTGCGCTTCGAACGACTTGGCGAAAAGTCCGTCGATGTCGTGGTTGCAGTCGTCCACGAACACGAACCCGCCATTGCGCACGTAGCGCACGAAGTTCTGCCGCTCGGCCGCGTTGAACTCCACCAGCTTGTGCCCCGCCAGGTAGCAGAACGGCGCGTCCAGCATGCGCGGGTCCGACAGCGCGATCACCCGCTCGGTCGGGTCCACCCGCAACGTGGTGTAGTCGATCAGCGAAGTGATCAGGTTGGACGGCATGCGCGCGTCCACGTCCCAGTCGCCGGAGTCGTACTTGAGCCGGGTGAACCAGAAGTCGTAGCGCCCGGCCTGCGCGCGGGCGAACGAGGGCAGGGCCGCCATGGCGGCCCCGCCCAACATCAACCGCAGGAACTGCGCGCGGTTCATTGCCGCACGCGTTCCATCAGACCGCGTCGGACAGCGAGGTGAAGGTGAAATCGCGCAGCTTCATCGGCGGGATCATCATCACGAAGCTGGACTCGTCACCGGCCACGCGCACCGGCTTGCCCAGCTCTTCGATGTTGTTGAGCATGATCACCGGCGACTCGTTGAAGCGGAAGTTCTTCACCGGGTACTTGATCTGGCCATTCTCGATGTAGAAGGTGCCGTCGCGGGTCAGGCCGGTCAGCAGCACGGTCTGCGGGTCGACCATGCGGATGTACCAGGTGCGGGTGACCAGGATGCCCTTCTGGGTGCCACGCACCAGATCGGCGGTGCTCTTGTCGCCACCGCTCATCAGCAGGTTGCCCGGGGTGGCATTGGCGGTCTTGCCCTGCTTCTGCGCCCAGAAGCGCGAGTAGTCCAGGTTGGCGACCTTGCCGTTCTCGATGATCGCCAGCTTGTTGCGCGGCAGGCCCTGCTGGTCCCACGGCAGCACCGGTGCTTCCGCGTGCCACGGATCGGCGTACATGTTCACGCGCGGGTCGTAGACCTGCTCACCGAGCTTGTTGCCGCCGCCCTTCTTCGACAGGAAGCTGCGGCCTTCGTCAGCCGAGCGCGCATCGAAGAAGTTCATCATGAAGCTGATCAGGCCGGCGGCAGCGGCCGGTTCCAGGATCACGGTGTACTTGCCCGGCTCCAGCGCCTTGGCTTCGGACGATTCGGTCGCCTTGCGCATGGCGATGCGGATGTCCTGGTCGGCCTTGAAGTCGGCCGCGTCCTTCAGGTTGCGACCCACCCAGCCCGAGCCGCGGCCGTCTTCGGTGCGCACCGTGCAGGTGTAATCGAAGTTGGTGGTGCGCTGGTAGCCGAAGTTGCCATTGCTGTTGGCGGTGGCCTGGAAGCCCTGGCCGTCTTCCAGGAAGCCGGCGGCGATCAGGCCGTTGCCACGGCACGGGGCGATCGAGTCGGCGGCCACCTTGGCGCGGAAGGCCGGGTCGATGGCGGCGGTGGACTCGCTGAAGGTCGGGCTGGCGGTGTAGCTCTGCTTGCCGATGGCCGGCAGGAACTCCGGGTTTTCCGGGGCCAGGCGGGCCAGGTCTTCGGCGCGGCGGACCACGCGTTCCAGCGCCTTGTCGTCGAATTCGTTGATCGAGGCGGTGCCCACGCGCTTGCCGAAGGCCACCGTGACGGCCAGTTCGGTGTTGTCCACGATGCCGCTGGTGGACACGTTGTTGAGCGCGAAGCGAATGTTGCCGTTGACTGAGCCGGCCAGCACCGCGGTGGTTTCATCGGCCTTGGACAGCGCGATGACCTTGTCGAGGATGGCCTTGGCCTGGGCTTCGGTGAAGATACTCATGGAATAAGGGCTCCTGAACGGTCAGCCGAGGCTGCGCGCGGTGTTGATGACGTTGATGCCGTTGAAGCGCGCGGTGGACGAACCGTGCGAAACCGCCGAGACCTGGCCCGGCTGGCCCTTGCCGTCGAAGAAGGACCCGCCCAGGCGGTAGTCGCGTTCGTCGGCCACGGCGCTGCAGGCGTTCCAGAACTCCGGCGTGCGGATCTGGTAGGCCACGTCCTCGAGCATGCGGGTGATCTGGCCGTTCTTGATCTCGTAGAACAGCTGGCCACCGAACTGCGCGTTGTAGCGCTGCTGGTCGATGGAGAACGAGCCGTCGCCGATGATGTAGATGCCGTTTTCCACGTCCTTGATCATGTCGGCCACGCTCAGCGGGGTCTTGCCCGGCGCCATCGACACGTTGGCCATGCGCTGGAACTGCACGCTGGACCAGGAATCGGCATAGCAGCAGCCGTCCGATTCGGTCTTGCCCAGGATGTGGGCCTGGTCGCGGATGGTCTGGTAGTCCACCAGCTTGCCGTTGCTGATCAGGTCCCAGCGCTTGGTCTTGACGCCTTCATCGTCGTAGGCAACCGCGCCGAGGCTGCCCGGCTGGGTCTTGTCGGCGAAGATGTTGACCAGGTCGCTGCCGTACTGGAAATGCTGCTCGCGCTTGTCCAGGGTGGCGAAGCTGGTGCCGGCGTAGTTGGCTTCGTAGCCAAGCACGCGGTCCAGTTCCAGCGGGTGGCCGACCGACTCGTGGATGGTCAGCCAGGTGTGCGAGGGGTCCAGCACCAGGTCGTACTTGCCCGGCTTGACCGACGGCGCCTTGAGCTTCTCCTGCGCCTGCTTGGCCGCCGCGATGGCGTCTTCCTTCATGTCGTAGGAAGAACCGTAATTGACCACGCCGTTCGGGGTGAGCACCTTGCCCGCCGCAGCGCCGTCCAGGTATTCGTAGCCCATGCCCATCGGTGCGGACAGGCCTTCGCGGGTGCGGAACTTGCCGCTGGCCTTGTCGATGGCGGTGACCGTCATCGGCGCCCAGATGCGGTGCACGTCCTGGTCGATGTAGGAGCCGTCGGTGGAGGCGAAGTACTTCTGTTCGTTGACCAGGAACAGCATCGAGTTGACGAAGCTGGCACCGGCGCCCATGGCCGCGGCATTGACGTCCAGCAGCAGGTCGACCTTGTCCTTGATCGGCACTTCCATCGCGTTCTTGCGGATGGGCGTCTTCCAGCTCACTTCGCCCACGCCGGGCGCGGCGGCCAGCTGCACCTTGGCGGTCTGCACGCCGGCATTGGCCTTGGCGATGGCGGCGGCCTGCTGTGCGGCACGGGCCACGTCGGTGGGGCTGAGCTGGTTGGTAGCGGCAAAGCCCCAGGCGCCGTTGACGATCACGCGGATGCCCACACCGGTGGACTCGGTGTTGACCACGTTCTGCACCTTGTCTTCGCGGGTGATCACGAACTGGCGCAGGTAGCGGCCGATGCGCACGTCGCAGTAGGTGGCGCCGGCCTGGCGGGCGGACGCCAGTGCGGCGTCGGCCAGGCGCTTCTTCAGCGCCGGGTCGAGCGTACTCTGCAGCTGCTCGGCGGCGATCGCCCTGCCAAAGAACGACGGCACGATCAGGCCGCCAGCAGTAAGCCCGGTCAGGGCAAGGAAGTCACGTCTTTGCAAGGCAGCTCTCCACGTCGGTGTGGGGGTGGCAGGAACAGCGGGTGTTTGATTCTTGCGGGCGCAGCGGTCCAGCGGTAGTGACGTTTGGCACGGTGGCCCGGGCAGTCAGCCCAGGCTGCGTGCGGTGTTGATGATGTTGATGCCATCGAAGCGGGTGGTGGCCGAACCGTGCGACACCGCCGACACCTGGCCGGGCTGGCCCTTGCCGTCGAAGAACGAACCGCCGAAGCGGAAGTCGCGCTCGTCGCAGATCGCGCTGCAGGCATTCCAGAACTCCGGCGTGCGGATCTGGTAGGCCGCGTCTTCGACCATGCCGGCGATCTGCCCGTTCCTGATCTGGTAGTACAGCTGCCCGCCGAACTGCGCGTTGAAGCGCTGCTGGTCGATGGAGTACGAACCGCGGCCATGGATGTAGATGCCGTTCTCCACGTCCTTGATCATGTCGGCAACGCTCAGCGGGGTCTTGCCCGGCGCCAGCGAGACGTTGGCCATGCGCTGGAACTGCACGCTGGACCAGGAATCGGCATAGCTGCAGCCATGCGATTCGGTTTCGCCCAGCAGGTGCACCTCATCGCGGGTGGCCTGGTAGTTGACCAGGATGCCGTCCTTGACCAGGTCCCAGCGCTTGGTCTTGACCCCTTCATCGTCGTAGCCCACCGCGCCGAGGCTGCCCGGTGCGGTCTTGTCGGCGAAGAAGTTGACCCGCTCGCTGCCCCAGCGGTAGCCGGCGTCGCGCTTGTCCAGCGTGGCGAAGCTGGTGCCGGCGTAGTTGGCTTCGTAGCCGAGCACGCGGTCCAGCTCCAGCGGGTGGCCCACATTCTCGTGGATGGTCAGGAACAGGTTCGACGGGTCAAGCACCAGGTCGTACCTGCCCGGCTTGACCGACGGCGCCTTGAGCTTCTCGCGGGCATGGCGCGCGGCAGCGATGGCGTCTTCCACCGGGTCGTAGGAATCGCGGTAGGCGGTGATGCCGCCGGGCAGCTGGATCTTGCCGCTGGCATCCCCGTCGAGGAATTCGTAGCCCATGCCCATCGGCGATGACAGGCCGGCGCGGGTGCGGAACTTGCCGGTGGCCTTGTCGATGGCGGTGGCGGTGAACGGCAGCCAGATCCGGTGCACGTCCTGGTCGATGAACGAGCCGTCGCTGGAGGCGAAGTACTTCTGCTCGTTGACCAGGAAGAGGGTGGAGTTGATGAAGTCGGCGCCGGCGTTGATCGCGGCCGCATTCAGGCTGAGCAGCAGCTCGACCTTGTCCTGGATCGGCACCGCCATGGCGTTCTTGCGGATCGGCGTCTTCCAGCTCACATCGCCCACCCCGGTCACCGGGGCCAGCTGCACCGGACGGGTCTGGATGCTGGCATTGGCGCGGGCGATGGCTGCGGCCTGCTCGACGGCGGCCAGGATCGCGGCCGGGGTCTGCTTGTGGGTGGCGGCGAAACCCCACGCGCCATTGACGATGACGCGCACGCCAATGCCGGACGATTCGCTGTTGGTCACGTTCTGCACCCGCGCTTCGCGGGTGATCACGGCCTGGTTGAGGTAGCGGCCGATGCGCACGTCGCAGTAGCTGGCGCCTGCCCGCTTGGCGGCGGCGAGCGCGGCTTCGGCCAGGGCCTTGTTGCGGGTCGCGTTGGCGGGCTCGAGCAGCTGCTCGGCGGCGATCGCGCGGGAATACGGCAGCATCAGGCCGGCAAGGCCCATACCGGACAGGGTCAGAAACTCACGGCGTTGCACAGCTGGCGATTCCCCGGGAACGATCAGCCTTCGACTGTCGTTTGCGACCCGGTGCTGGCACAAGTGACTGCGGTCATGGTTGGATGTGCGCTGACCCGACATTTCCAATGATCATGAGCCGACAACGCTGGTCCGAGGCCTGCGAGCGCAACCGCGACCCGATCCTGGCCGTGCTGCGCCGGCACCTGCAGGACCGCCGCCGGGTGCTGGAGATCGGAAGCGGCACCGGCCAGCACGCCGCGTATTTCGCCGAGCACCTGCCGCACCTGCTGTGGCAGGCCAGCGACCACCCGGATTACCTGCCCGGCATTGCCGAGCGGCTGGAAGAGGCGGCGTTGCCTAATGCCCCGGCGCCGTGGCCGCTGCAGGCGGAGCTGGCGCCGGGGCAGGGATTGGCGCCGTTGCCCGAAGCGTTCGAGCCCTTCGATGCCGTATTCAGCGCCAATACCCTGCACATCATGAGCTGGCCGCACGTGCAGGCGTTGTTTGCGGGTTTGTCGGCGGTGATGGGGGAGGGCGCGCTCTTTTGCGTGTATGGGCCTTTCAACTACAACGGGACCTACAGCAGTGAGAGCAACCGGCAGTTCGATGCGTGGCTGAAGGCGCGCGACCCGGAATCGGGGATCCGCGACGCCGAAGCGGTGGATGCATTGGCCCTGGAGCAGGGGTTGGTGCTGGTTGAGGACGTGGTCATGCCTGCGAACAACCGGGTGCGGATCTGGCGTCGATGACACGCATGCGTGTCACTACCGTGCAAACCCGCCCATGGTCTGCGCCTCAACCACCTGCGCAACACTTTGCTGCGCGTGAAATGCCTGCTGCTGGTCTATCTCGCGGTTCGCCAACTCGAGCTTCTGATCCGAAACCGCTACCGGCATCTGCTTGGCCAGCTCCACATCAAACGGCACCCGCTGCAGGTCATGCGGGCCATTACCGTGCTGGACCAGAAACGCGTAACCCTTCGAGCCGATCACTACCTCGTCCACCCGTGAGATCTCCGCGCCGTGCAGCGGTTCCGACCCCTGTCCCGGGTAGAGCGACTGCCGCGTTTCCCGGTTGTCCTTCATGCACGCCAACGCCGAGCGGCAAAACTGCTCGCGCTGCTGGTCGCCCGTAAAACTGATCTGGCCTGCGTTCTCCGCTGCCCGCGCGCCGTCTCGAATACGCAGCAGCGCGTCATGATCGGGGTGCTCGGGATGCTCGGGGCCATCCGGCTCAGGCCGGGAAAGCGCTCGACTGTCCGGTTGCTTCACAAGATCCCGCTCCGACGCCTGCTCTACCAGTGCCTGCAACTGCTGCCGCTCCACGGTGTCGACCGGGATGCTGCGGTGTTCGAACTGCGCTGCCAGCGCCTGGTCAATTGGTTCGGAGCCCTTGCACGGGTCCACGATCTTGCAGTTGGCCAAGGCTTCACGCAGGTTGCGCTGGTCGTCCCCGTCCATCCGCAGCCCATACAGCGAGGTGGCACCACCGGCCTGGTACAGCATCATCGCCGCCAGATCCTCGGGTACCGGGCGCTTCTCGAACAGCGGTTCATCGCGCAACGTGTTCAGGTAGTCGATGGCCGCATTGCCGGTCAGAATCTCCAGGCCCGCATCGCGATTGCCACCTCCCACGTTGGAATGCCCGCCGGGCGCGGCAACGGTGATCGCGCGCCCGTCCGGCGTCATGCCGGGCTCGTTGATGGTCTGATGCGGAAACAGCTCACGCCGTTCGTGCGCGGCCATGATGGATACCCGGGAAATCACGCTCGGCGGCAGGCGCGCGTCGAAGTTGCGCGGCATGTTGGTTGCGACGGGGTCAAAGAGCAGGGCTGCCTGCGCCACGTTGCCGGGGGCTACCAACGGTGGGGACGCGCTGATGACGCTGATGTTGCCGGTGTTGTCTTGACCGAACTCAAGGTCAGACGGGTCCGCTATCCCGTATCGGTCGATCAGCCTCAGCAGACCGGCTGTCTGCACCGCGCCGCGACTGTAGCCAGTGCCGACAACACGGATTTCCGCGTCAGGATCGCTTCTCACCCAACCGCTCGCTCTACGCGCCAGCGCTGCATACGCTTCTTTGATCCCATCGTCCCACGAGTGCGCAAGCATTCCGTCCAAGGCACGGCCCATGGCTCTCGGCTGGGTGCCGATGCCTCTGGAGTAGTGTGCATCGATGTGGCTGTCTGGCTCGTTTGACCTGGCTAGTACCTGCTTGAACAGTAGCCCGACGTTGGTTTCCGGACCGAGCTTCGGATTGTTCAGGTCCTGACCTGTTCCATCAAGAAAAGCAAAGAACAAATAGTCGTGAGCGTCGCCCTGTCGCTGCAGGATAGGGACCGCGAGCTGGCCCAGCTCCTCTCTCATGACCTGTTCCATCCTGAGATCATCAGCGGCAGCAGCAGTACTGCGGCGGTTGGAACTTCCCTTTCCCATGATGAGCTTCCTTGACTCAGTAAGTGTACGTCCGCACCAGGACAAGGTCGTCGCGGAATCCGCTGCGCCTATTCCCTGGTATCTGAAGATGCCTGGTCGGTACATACGCGCTCATGTACACCCGGATGGTGCGGTCATTTACCTCCAGCAACACAGAGGGATCAACGACTATTTCTCCGTTCGGTACTTCTGCAATCTCTTCGCGTGGCACAAAGTGTTGGACCAGCTCGTCGCTGAATATCTGGCCGATGTCGATGTCAGCTTCATGGCTGGTGCCATCTTTCGAGCGCCAAACCACTTGGGCAGCGATGGGAAAGTTCGGAACGGCGCCGTAACTTCCCGTCCAGCCCTTCAGGTAGTCAGGGCCATATGATGCCGATGACTTCGTTGGTTCATTTACGCCAAAACTAAAGTTGTCATAGACTACTTCGCACTGCAGCGTGTCATAGCAGCGAGGTCCGAAGCTGTGCTTCTTGAAACGCAGCGGCCACGCGACCGGCTTGTAGTTCATCTTGGTAGCGATAGCAGGATCGCCATCGGGCTGCAATTCACCGCTGACAAGGACTGCCGTCTCCGGATACGTGTAGCGTGCACGTTGCATCGGCGCAGTCTCCTGCATGTTCGTCGGCTGGGACGTTGCCGCCCCGGGAGTCGCGCAGGCGGCCAGTGCCAGGCTGGCGACGGCGGAAACCTGTAGGGGAATTTTCGGCATCGCACTTTCCTTGTCATCAAAACCGTCGGGTACCGGCCCCAGCTCTGGCAGCGAGGCTGGCTTGCGCTTGGGTAGGATCGGTAGGCCGCCGGCTGGCAGTTCACCGAGCAGTTCCGCGGTTCGCGTGTTGATGATGGCCAGGTCGCGCAGCAACCAGGCGTCTTGTGGCGCGTCCCGCGATGCTGAATTCGTTTTGCTACGCGGCTTTTTGTCGCCTTCCATCGGCCGCCCCCATCATCCTTGTGATGCCCCGATCATAGACGAGCCACCGCCTACCGCGTGCCGGTCGATGCAGCAAACACGTGTCGGGATCCCCCGCGCCACGCGTTCTCATCAATCAATGACCTGCAGCGAACTGCCGAAGGCAGCGTTGGCAGCTACTGCTGATTTCCGCCAGAAGCTGATCCAGCACGCTGTGATCAATACCCTCACTGACCATAAGGTCGCGCTGCTGTTCTGCGATGCTGGGCAGGTGCAGGCACATACTGGCGATCACAGTGAGCGCTTCGTCTACATCCAACCGCATGGCGGTTGCCGTTGCGCGCCAGTCGTTGAGCGTGATGTCCCACCATCGGTAGTGGCTTCCCACCTTCATTGCCAGCTTGAGCTTGCGTTTCTGCAGTTGGGGGTAGGGCAGTGCGCTGGAGATGTCATACAGCGGCGCCAGGCGAACCTCGCCGGAGCCCCCGAACAACAGTGAGTAATTCTTTGCGTGGGCGTCGGTACCGCCAATCAAATAGTTGAAGACAAGTGCTCGGAACAGCATCTCCACGTCACGCCGCGGCTGGCTGGCGTTGTCCCACAGTACTCTGGCGAGTGCTTCGGCGCCGGGCCCGCCTTGGTTCTGGTACTTGATCTGCGGCATCACTCCCAGTGCCTGGCAAAAGTCCTCCTGGTGCACACGCGCCCAACCTGCATCTGTGCGCACTCTGTCGTAGCGCTCCACGGAGATTGCGGTCTCGTCACCCAGTGCAAGCCGATCCGACTGCGCGGTGGGCATCCCCATGGCGCGTGCCAACCGCAGGCAGAACATTTCGTTCTCCACGAAACCACTGTAATCGGTACCGGGCGGTTTCAGGATATGGGTAGTGGGAATACGTCCGCTGGGAACAGCCCAACCATCGTCCAATCGGAGCAATGCAATCTTTGCCTGTGCGCCTGCGAGGCTGAAATGGCCGATATCGCCAAGCCAGTGCCCCGTACCGACATCGTGACGAACCTGGGCGAGTCGGCTTGCGACCTCTTCGTCGGTCAGCGGCTCGATACCGTCGGCGTCCCCTGAGAGTACTTCCGACAGACGCTCGGCGGTGACGAACTGGACCGCACCGGCGCAGTCTTCACCCACGTGGGCCAGCAGCGCAACGGGATTACGCGGCGAAACGTGGAAGCGTGCTCCCCACCCGTGCAGTGTGTTGTCGTTGTCGGGCAACAGGCCCCAGATGACTGCCGCAACGGTCGCCGACGCGTGGGTGTCGCGGTGTAGCGGCAGACTCAGCGACAACGGAAAAGCGTCTGGCAGTGCCACCCAATCCGCCTCGTAGGCGAACTGCGGTTGGCCATGCCCATCCATGGTCAAGCGCCCCATCTGCCTGCCCTGCATCAGCACGTGCAGCATCATGGCTTCTTCTTTGAAGTGCGGCGATAGGTCGCTGGCGTTTCGTGCACGGACAATACTGGGGCGCCGACACCCGGTGGCGGCATCTGCCTTGCCCTTTCAAGAATCTCCGCGTAGGACAAGGTGCCAGCGTTTGATTGAGCCGAGCCCTGCCCGCGGGGTGAGCGATGCCGATCCACGATCTCATTGATGTCCACCTGCGGGACATCCGCTTCGCGGTTCACCACGGGCGTTGATGCCGTCAACGGAATGCCCAGGACGTTCATCACCCGAAGCACCAATTGCAACTCTGCGCGTGGCTTTCCCTTCTCGACCTCAATCACCCACTGTCGGCTGACGCCGGCGTCATGAGCCAGTCGTGCCTGATCCCACCCCAGCGCTTTGCGCCGCTGCCGGATGAGACTACCCAGATCATCGGGGGTCTTGAGGATGGCCATGGGACAAATGTAAGCGAGTGCCTACATTTGCACAAGACCTCTATCGGAAGATAATTTCAGTTATTTCAGTCAATTAGATAGAAAATGCCTATCGCTGAGTGTGCGATCACATACATCTGGTGAAATGTATGCGATCGATGACATTGTCGCGAATGTTGGCGTTCGCTTACACGAAGCTTACGCCACCTGCACGATATGCAGCGCCTTCGGGTTGCGCCACTGCGCCAGCAGCACGGCCTCACGCGCCTTGGCCTTGTGCAGGTGCGCTTCCTTGACGTGCCCATAGCCGCGGATGTGCTCCGGAATGCTGGCAATCTCCACCGCCAGCGCCACCCGGTCATCGCTCAGGCCGTCCAGCAGCAGCGCCACGGTCTGCTCGTAATCGGCAATCAGCTGACGCTCGCCACGACGCTCTTCGGTGCGCCCGAACACGTCGAACGTGCCGCCACGCAGGAACTTCAACTTCGCCAACAGCCCGAATGCCTTCAGCATCCACGGGCCGTACTCCTGCTTGATCAGGCGGCCCTGCTCGTCCTTCTTCGCGAACAGCGGCGGCGCCAGGTGGAAGCGCACTTCGAAGTCGCCTTCGAACTGCTGCTGCAGGCGGCGCTGGAACTCGCCGCTGGTGTACAGGCGCGCCACTTCGTACTCGTCCTTGTATGCCAGCAGCTTGAAGTAATAGCGCGCCACGGTTTCGGTCAGCGCGGTGCTGCCCGCCTTGTCCCACTCCACGCTGCGCACGCGGTCGACCAGTGCGCGGTAACGCGCGGCGTAGGCAGCGTCCTGGTAATCGGTAAGGAACTTGACCCGACGCTCCACCAGTTCATCCAGCGAACGCGACAGGCGTTCGTCGTCCAGCGGCAGGAACGCGACTTCGCCACCACCCCCGTGACCGGGCAACCCGCGCAGCTCGCGCTCGTCGCCGGTCTCGCGCGGTGCGGCGGTGGCGCCCCATTCGTTGCCTTCCCACTCGCCCGGCGGCAGGTCCTGCAGCGGGCCCGGGGTGCGTTCGGCGTCGGTGTGGCCGTTGCGGACCAGGCCGGCGGCCTGCTGCACGGCCTGCGGATCCACCACGGCCAGGCGACCCCAGGCGAAGGCCTGCTGGTTCATTGCAACGGCGGCACCGTTGAGCTCGATCGCGCGCATCAGCGCGTCGAACGAGATCGGCACCAGGCCCTGCTGCCAGGCGTAGCCCAGGATGAACAGGTTGGAGGCGATCGCATCGCCGAGCAGCGCGGTGGCCAGCTGGGTCGCGTCGAGCAGCAGCGGGTCGCGCCCGCCCAGCGCCACGCGGATGCCGGCAATGATGTCGGCCGCGGGGAACTGCATGTCCGGGCGGGTGGTGAAGGTGCCCGGCATCGCCTCGTAGGTGTTGAGCACCACCTGCGAACGCTCGGCACGCACCTTGGACAGTGCCCAGTAGTCGTTCACCACCACCATGTCGCAGCCCACCACCAGGTCGGCTTCGCCGGCGGCGATGCGCACCGCGTGGATGTCTTCCGGGCGTTTTGCAATGCGGATATGGGTGGTCACCGCGCCGCCCTTCTGGGCCAGCCCGGTCTGGTCGAGCACGCTGGCGCCCTTGCCTTCCAGGTGGCCGGCCATGCCCAGCAGCGCGCCGATGGTGACCACGCCGGTGCCACCGACGCCGGTGATCAGGATGTTCCAGGGCTGATCCAGAGCGGTGCGGAAGGTCGGCGTCGGCAGGTTCTCGAGAAGCGCGCTGCGGTCGCTGCGCGCGCCCTTGCGCAGCTTGCCGCCGTGCACGGTGACGAAGCTGGGGCAGAACCCGGTGGTGCACGAATAGTCCTTGTTGCAGTTGGACTGGTCGATGTCGCGCTTGCGCCCGAACTCGGTTTCCTTCGGCAGCACCGACACGCAGAAGCTCTTCTGGCCGCAGTCGCCGCAGCCTTCGCAGACCAGCGAGTTGACCACCACCCGCTTGGGCGGGTCGACCAGCTTGCCGCGCTTGCGTCGGCGGCGCTTTTCAGTGGCGCAGGTTTGTTCGTAGATCAGGATGCTGGTGCCCTTCACCTCGCGCAGCTGCTTCTGCACCGCGTCCAGTTCGGCGCGGTCGAAGAACTCCACGCCGTCGGGGAACAGCTCGCGCTTGTTCCACTTCCCGATCTCGTCGCTGACCAGCATGATCGTCTGCACGCCCTCGGCGCGCATCTGGTGGGCGATCTGCGGCACGGTCAGTGTGCCGTCCACCGGCTGCCCGCCGGTCATCGCCACCGCGTCGTTGTAGAGGATCTTGTAGGTGATGTTGACCCCGGCGGCAATCGCCTGGCGGATCGCCAGCGAACCACTGTGGAAGTAGGTGCCATCGCCCAGGTTCTGGAACACGTGTTCGGTGTCGGTGAACGCGGCCTGCCCGGCCCAGGTCACGCCTTCGCCGCCCATGTGGGTGAAGGTGTCGGTGCTGCGGTCCATCCAGGTGACCATGTAATGGCAGCCGATGCCGCCCAGCGCGCGCGAGCCTTCCGGCACGCGGGTGGAGGTGTTGTGCGGGCAGCCCGAGCAGTAGTGCGGCACGCGCGGGAAGCTGGCACGCGGCAGCGCGAGCTCGGCTTCCTTCTCGTCCATCCAGCGCAGGCGCTGTTCGATCGAGTCGTTGCTGAAGAACTTCTGGATGCGGCGGCCGATGACACCGGCGATGGTGGCCGGCGTCAGCTCATTGGTGGAGGGCAGGATCCACTGGCCGGCTTCGTCGTACTTGCCGACGATGGACGGGCGCGGGCCCGCACTGGCCGGCCAGTTGTAGAACTGCTCCTTCATCTGGCGCTCGATGAAGGCACGCTTCTCCTCCACCACCACGATGTCTTCCAGGCCCTGCGCGAAGCGCGCGATGCCTTCCGGCTCCAGCGGCCAGGTCATGCCGACCTTGTACACGCGGATGCCGATCTCGGCGCAGGCGCGCTCGTCCAGCCCCAGGTATTCCAGCGCCTGCAGCACGTCCAGGTAGCTCTTGCCGGTAGTGACGATGCCCAGCCGCGCGCGCGGCGAGTCCATCACTACCCGGTCGATGCCGTTGGCGCGGGCGAACGCCTGCGCGGCCTTGACCGCATAACGGTGCAGGCGCATTTCCTGGTCCAGCGGCGGGTCCGGCCAGCGGATGTTGAGGCCGCCGGCCGGCATCTCGAAGTCTTCCGGCAGCACGATCCGGCGCGCGAACGGGTCCACCTGCACCGAGGCGGACGATTCGACCGTTTCGGCGATGGTCTTGAAGCCGATCCAGCGCCCGGTATAGCGGCTCATGGCCCAGCCGAGCAGGCCCATGTCCAGGATGTCCTGCACGCCGGCCGGGTTGAGCACCGGCATCATCGCGCTGACGAATTCATCTTCGCTGCCGTGGGGCAGGGTGGAGCTGCGGCAGGCATGGTCGTCGGCGGCCAGCGCCAGCACGCCACCGTGCACCGAAGTGCCTGCAGCGTTGGCATGCTTGAACACGTCGCCGCAGCGGTCCACGCCCGGGCCCTTGCCGTACCACATGCCGTACACGCCCTGGACCCTGGCCCCGGGGAACAGGTTGGTCTGCTGGGTGCCCCAGACCATGGTCGCGCCCAGGTCCTCGTTGAGGCCCGGGGTGAACTTCACCTTCGCCGCCTCCAAATGCTGGCGGGCGCGCCACAGTTCCAGGTCGAAGCCGCCCAGCGGGCTGCCGCGGTAGCCGCTGATGAAGCCGGCCGTGTCCAGCCCGGCGGCCTGGTCGCGCAGCTGCTGCATCAGCGGCAGGCGCACCAGTGCCTGCACCCCGCTCAGGTAAATGCGGCCGTCGGTACGGGTGTACTTGTGGTCCAGCGTGTAGCTGTCGTCCAGCGGCCCGGCAGGCAGGTTGGCGGACGAAGGCGAGGTAGGTTCGGCGGTACTGGTCATGGCTGGCCCGTGCTGACGGCTGGCACGGCCACCGCAGGGGCGGCCGGAAAGGGCGGAATTGTATCAGCCGGGCATTTTCTGCCCCTGGGGACTCGCACCGGGGGCGAGCTGGGGTTAGGATCGGGGAGGGAGGTTGTTGTGACAACCTGGGGGAATTTGTATGGCAGTGGGAAGAAACATGCTGACCGGCATCGTGCTGGCGGCGGGGATGACGGTGTTCGGGGCGTCGGCGCAATCATTGCCGGCATTGCAGGAGTTCTACTTCGATGACGACGTGGCTGCGGTCTCGCCCGTGGTCGTGCCTGCCGACAGCGCCGATGTCGTCGATCAGTTGATGAAACAACGCGAACGTGGCCGCAAGGCACTGGAAGCCACCGTGCAGCTGGCCAGCGTGGCCTATGCGCAGGGGCGCCCTGAGCTGGGTCGCGAGCTGTATGCCGACGCGGAAAAGAACGCACCGGTCTCTTCGGCACCGGGACGCATGGTGCGCTGGAACCATGGCTGGGACCTGTTCCGCCAGGGCGATGCCGAAGCGGCACTGACGCAGTGGCACACCGCACAGCAGGGCCTGCGTGGCAATGCATCGTGGGTGCCGCCGACCTACGCGCTGGCGTTGTGGTCGCTCGGTCGCAAGGATGAGGCCGTGAAGTGGTACGCCGCCGCCGTGCGCACCGAACCGCAGCGCTGGAGTACCAGCGATGCGTATGCGCAGCTGCTGCCGACGTGGCGCGACAGCGAACGTGCCAGCCTGGCCGAAGTGCAGCAGGCATGGGCCGCGCAGCCGCCGGCCTGGCCGTGATGCGTTGATGGTGCAGCCGGGCAGAGCCCGGCTCTACTCGTCCGCGCTGACCGTTCGGCCTTTTGCCCACTCGCGAAGGCCGTTGACCTGTTCGGCCATCAGCACCGACAACGGGCGGCTGCTGCGGATTTCGGTCATCAGCAGCTCGGTGTCCAGCGTGCGCTGCTCGGCGTGCGCCGCGTACAGCCCGGCCACCACCGCCTGTTCGATCTCCGCACCGGAGAAGCCATCGCTGGCCGCCGCCAACGCCGGCAACGCGAAGTCGTCGGCGTTGAGCTGGCGCCGGCCCAGGTGCAGGCGCAGCAGTTCGACCCGGGTGTTGGGGTCGGGCAGGTCGACGAAGAAGATCTCGTCGAAGCGGCCCTTGCGCAGCAGCTCGGCCGGCAGTTCGTGCACCTGGTTGGCGGTGGCGACGATGAACACCGTGCTCCTGCGCTCGGCCAGCCAGGTCAGCAGGTGGCCCAGTACCCGGCGCGACACGCCACCGTCTTCGCCGCCGCTGGCCAGGCCCTTCTCGATCTCGTCGATCCACAGCACGCACGGCGCCAGCTGTTCGGCCGAGGCCAGCGCCTCGCGCAGGTTCTTTTCGGTTTCGCCGTGGAACTTGTCGTACAGGCTGCCGAAGTCCAGGCGCAGCAACGGCACCCCGAAGCCGGCGGCGGTGGCCTTGGCCAGCATCGACTTGCCGCAGCCCTGCACGCCCAGCAGCAGCATGCCCTTGGGCGGATCCAGCCCGGCCGGGCCCTGGCCGCCGAGGAACACCGCCCGGCGCTGGTTGACCCAGCGCTTGAGCCGGTTGGCCCCGGCTACGTCGGAGAAGCGCGTGGTGTCATATTCGTAATGCAGGTGCCCGGCACGGTTGAGCAGCTCGAACTTGAGTTTGGCCAGCTGCGGCAGGTCGTCCTGGCTGATCGCGCCGTCGGCGAAGATCAACTGGCGGGCGATCCGGCGCGCATCCACCAGGCTCAGCCCGCGCAGGTTGTGCAGGATCTTCTGGACCGCGTCGTTGTCCACCTCCACGCGGCGGCCGCCGTTCTCCCTGGCATAGTCCGCCACTTCCTCGCGCAGCATCTTGAGCAGCGCGTTGGGGTCGGGCAGGCGCGGGTTGAAGCGGGTGGCCAGGGCCTCCAGCTCGGCCGGCAGCTCCACCTTGGCCCCCACCAGCACCAGCACATGGGCTTCGCAATGGCGGCGCTGGATCAGGTCGCGCAGCGCGCGCTGGTGGCTGGCGTAGCCCAGGTAGGGGTGGAAATCGAGCAGCAGGTAGATGCCGCGCTGGTCCGCCTGGCGGATCATCTGCAGCGCCGAGCTGGCATCGGGCGGGCCGACCGCGTCATCCTCGCGGTCCATGTCGATCCGGCGCAGGCCTTCGGTGATCGACCAGCGGTGCAGGGCCCGCCACACATGCATCAGGGTCTGCCGGAACAGCTCCACGATGCGACCCTCGTCCTGGGTCTCGATCACGATCAGCGGGGTGTTGGCGCGGATCAACGCGCTCAGGTCCTGTAACTCGCTCATGCCGGCTTGCATTCCTTTGGATCGCGCACGATAGCAAAGCGCCGGGGCATGCAGTGGGTTCAGCCGCGCGACTATCTCCATCACAACGGGCGGTGTACGCTCGGGGCTCGTTCCCCGGAAGCGAGGCTGGCATGAAGACGATCCTGGTAGCCGGTTCCAAGGGTGGGGTGGGTAAAACCACCGTCGCCACCCACTTGGCGGCGCAGGCCGCCCTGGCCGGCAAACGGACCGTACTGGCCGACGCCGACCCCCAAGGCTCCAGCACCCGCTGGGCCGAACGCCGTGCCGGGCTGGAAAGCGCGGTGCTGCCCATCGACGCCACCGGCAAGAACCCGCTCAAGAAAGTGCCCGACGACACCGAGGTACTGATCATCGACGCCCCGGCCGGTGCGCGCGCGGGCGAGCTGGACGCTTTTCTCGACGTGGCCGACGCGGTGGTGGTGCCGGTGCTGCCCTCGGCGCTGGACATCGAAGCCATCGTCGGCTTCCTCAACAGCCTGTCCAAGGTGTCGCGCATCCATAAGCGCAAGCTGCCGGTGGGGCTGGTGCTCAACCGCACCAAGTCGTGGACCCAGACCTCGCAGCAGGCGCTGCAGATGCTGGGCGAATGGCCCTACCCGGTGGTCGCGCAGCTGCGCGACAGCCAGAGCTACGTGGTCATGACCGGCCTGGGCCGCAGCCTGTTCGATTACCGCTCCGCGCAGGTGCGCGAGCACCAGAGTGACTGGGAGCCACTCCTGCAGTGGTTGAAACAAGACTGATCTTGAAAGGGAACCCCATGCGAGAACTGATACTGCTGCGTCACGCCCATGCCGAAACTGCCAGTCCCGGCCAGGCCGACCTGGACCGGCCGCTTTCCACGGTTGGCCTGGCCGAAGCCGAGGCTGCCGGGAAGTGGCTGAAGGAACACAACCTGCTCCCCGACTGCGTACTGTGTTCTCCGTCGCGACGTACCCGCGAGACGCTCGAAGCGGTGCTGCGGATCACCGGTTATGCAGAACAGAAGCTTGAAGATGCTGTCTACGAGGCCACTCCTGGAACGCTCATCGGCCTGGTAACCGAGCGCAGCGATGTGGAACGGCTGCTGGTGGTAGGGCACAACCCGGGACTGGAGCAACTGGTGGCCCAGCTGACCGAAGGCAGCACCAGTGACTATCGCGGCATGCCGCCGGGTGGCATCGCTGTCCTTCACTTCCCACAGGACGCGCCCATTGAGCCGGGCGTTGCGACGCTGAACGCCTTCTGGTGGCCGTAACCGGTGAAAGCAGTACACACCCTGCTGGGCTGTCTGCTCGGGCTGGCGGCGGGTTCGGCCTTGGCCGAACCCCCGGTACCGTTCCCCTCCACGCCCGCCAATCCCCTGGCTGCGCCGGCCCAGCTGCCGTCGCACGTCCTGCAGGTCGACGCGGCCCGCTCCCACTTCGGGTTCGAGATCCGCACCCGCCTGGGCCAGCGCATCGAAGGGGTGTTCCCGCGCTTTGAAGGCCGGGTGGACGTGCTGCCCGACGGCCGCCACCAGGTCCACCTGCGCATGTTCAGCCGCTACGTGGAAATTCCCGGCAAGGAACGCTACACCGCGTGGATGCGCGGCGAGGAGTTCTTCGACTCGGCCCGCTACCCGGTGGTGGAGTTCGATTCCAAGCCTTACTGGCCCGACCCCGTCCACCAGGGCGGGGTGATCGAGGGCCAGCTGATCCTGCGCGGCGTGTCCCACCCGGAGGTCCTGAAGGTCGAGCCGGCGGTCTGCCCCCGGGCCGGGTATGATTGCGACGTGGTCAGCCGCGGTACCGTGCAGCGGGGCCGGTATGGAATGGACAGCTGGCAGCTAGCCCTGAGTGATCGAGTGACCTTCGTATTGCGTGCACGCCTCCACGAGGCGCCGAAACCGTGAATTCACTGCTGCGGGTGTTGCTGCTGGCAACGCTGTTGCTGGGCAGTGGCTGTGCGTCGCTGTCCCATGCCGAACGCGACCGCGCCGCCGGCATTGCCAGCCAGGCGCGCTCCCAGGTGGTCGATTGCGACAAGCCGGACCGCTGCGCGCTGGACTCCCCGCTGCGCGCGCTGGCCGGGGACGCCTTCAGCCAGTCCACCCAGGCCGCGCCGCGCCATTACGCCACCATCCTGGACGAGGGCGAGACCACCCTGGTGGCGCGCCTGAACCTGATCCGCAGCGCCACCCGCAGCATCGACCTGCAGACCTACATCTTCGACAAGGACGACAGCGCCCGGCTGGTGCTGGACGAACTGCTGGCCGCCGCCCGGCGCGGGGTCAAGGTGCGGGTGCTGATCGACCAGCTCTCGGCGATCTCCGACCTGGAGATCCTGGCCGCGCTGGCCAGCAGCCACCAGAACTTCGAGCTGCGGGTGTACAACCCGACCTTCGGCAAGGCCAAGCTCAACTACGCCGACTATGCCGGCAGCGTGCTGTGCTGCTTCCGCCGCTTCAACCAGCGCATGCACAACAAGCTGCTGGTGATCGACGATGCGATCGGCGTGGTCGGCGGCCGCAACTACCAGGACGACTATTACGACTGGGACAGCGAATACAACTTCCGCGATCGCGACGTGGTGGTGGCCGGCCCGGTGGCACGCGGCATGGCGGTCAACTTCGAAGCCTACTGGCTGGCTCCGCGCAGCGTGCCGGCAGAGCGCCTCAACGATGTCGGCGCCACCCTGCTCCGGCAGGGCGCGCCGGCCATGCCGCCGGCCGACTACCGCCGCCCCGACCGGGTCGAGCAGGTGTTGCAGGAAGCGCAGGACCCGGCCTACATCCAGCGCATGTTCGTCGACCCCGCATTCCGGGTCGGTCCGGTGCGCTACGTGGCCGACCTGCCGCGCAAGCACCGCAATGAATCGTCCAGCCAGCCCGGCAATGGCCAGCACGTGACCGAGCCGCAGCTGGATTCGCTGATTGCCGGGGCGCAGACCGAAGTGCTGCTGCAGACCCCGTACCTGGTGCTGTCCAAGCCGGCGCGCAAGCTGTTCGAGGCCCTCAAGGCACGCGAAAAGCCCCCGCGCGTGGTGGTCTCCACCAATAGCCTGGCTGCCACCGACAACCCGATCGTGTACGCGCTGTCCTACAAGTACAAGCGCCGCAACCTGCGCGAGCTGGGCTTCAACATCTACGAGTACAAGCCGTTCCCGCTGGATGCGCCGGTCGACTACCGCAACCTGGTGCCGGCGCCGTTGGGCACCGCGCCCAGCAGCGAGCGCAACAGCAGCCTGCTGGGCGGCAGCGCGGCGGGCAGCAATGCGCGACGGGGCGGCAGGGACGACGACGCGACCCCGGTCGAACCGGATGCCCGGCGGCCGCAGCCCACCCCGGGCCCCGCCGCGCGCCGCCAGACCGACGGCAGCGTGGTCGAACGGCGCGTGCTGCGTGCCGAAACCCGGCCCTCGTTCCTGGGCACCCAGGCCGTGAACAAGCCGGTACCGGTAACCCGCAGCGGCGCGCGCATGGGCCTGCATGCCAAGTCGCTGGTGGTCGACCGCCGCATCGGCGTGATCGGCACCCACAACTTCGACCCGCGCAGCGAGAACTACAACACCGAAGGCGCGGTGATCATCGAAGACCCGGCCTTCGCCGAAGCGCTGGCGCAGAGCATCCTGCGCGACATCCACCCGAAGAACTCGTGGGTGGTGGCACCGCGCGCCAAGCCGCCGGTGCTGTCCGGCCTGAACTACAGCGTGGGCAAAGCCTCTGAAGCGTTGCCGCTGCTCGACTTCTGGCCGTGGCGTTACGCCACCGATTACGAATTCCAACCTGGCCCGGACTGCCCGGAGCCACTGCGTCGGCAGGACCCTGCGTTCCATTCCTGCTACGTCGCCGTGGGCGACTTCCCCGAGGTCAACGTCGGCCCGAAGTGGTTGCTGGTGCGCATGCTCACCGCATTCGGCGCTGGCCTGGTTCCCATCCTGTAGTTCCCATTCGTCGTACGGAGACGCCCCCATGACCCAGGTATTCCGCGAACCGGTTTCGATCGACGCGCTCAACGCGCTCAGCCGCAACACCCTGATCGAACACCTGGGCATCGTGTTCACCGCCGCCGGCGAGGACTGGGTGAGCGCTACCATGCCGGTCGACGCGCGCACCCGCCAGCCTTACGGCATCCTGCATGGCGGTGCCTCGGTGGTGCTGGCCGAAACCCTGGGCAGCAGTGCCGGCAACCTGTGCGTGGACACTACCCAGCAGGTCTGCGTCGGCCTGGAGATCAACGCCAACCACATCCGCGCCCAGCGCGGCGGCACCGTAACCGGCACCGCACGGGCGGTGCATGTGGGTCGCAGCACCCATGTCTGGGACATCCGGATCGAAGACGAGGCCGGCAAGCTGGTGTGCACCTCGCGGCTGACCCTGGCCGTGGTTCCGGCCGTCCGCCCTTGACCGCCGCTGGCGGTTTGCCCGCGATCAGCTGGCAGACCCCGCAGCGCTGGAGTATCGTGCGCGGATGACTTCCCCCCCTTCGGCCTCGCGTGGCGGCGTGGCGCGCGTATGCCGTTACCTGTATCGCGTTCCCCTCCTGCTGGTGCACCTCCTGCTGTTCCTGCCGCTGACCCTGATTGGCATGCTGCCGCCGTGGGGCCGTGTGCGCGTGGGCGGCTGGCCGCTGGAACACCGCGTGGTCAACGCCTGGTCGGCCGGCCTGATGTGGATCTTCGGCTTCCGCCTGCACCGCATCGGCACGCCGCTGCCGGGCGCGGTGCTGTTCGTGGCCAACCATGTCAGCTGGGTCGACATCTGCATGCTGCACAGCCAGCGCATGATGGGCTTCGTGGCCAAGCGTGAGATCGCCGGCTGGCCGGTGGTCGGCTGGCTGGCCGCACGCGGCCAGACCATCTTCCACCAGCGTGGCAGCACCGAATCGCTCGGTGGGGTCATGCAGGTCATGGTCGAACGCCTGCAGGAAGGCAAGGCGGTGGGCGTGTTCCCGGAAGGACGCACCCGTGGCGGGCACGAAGTGGGCCCGTTCCACGCGCGCATCTTCCAGGCCGCGGTGGAAACCCAGGTGCCGGTGCAGCCGGTGGCGCTGCGCTACGGCGTGCACGGCAACGCGCAGACCGTGGTTGCCTTCGGCGAGCGCGAAAGCTTCTTCGCCAACTTCCTGCGCCTGCTGGGCGAACCGGCACGTCGGGCAGAAGTGCATTTCCTCGCGCCCATTGGCACCCACGACCTGGAAGGCCGTCGCCGCATCGCGGAAACCTCGCGTGCGCGCATCGTGGCGGCCATGACTGCCCCGTAGCGCGATGCTGACCGCTGCCGACTACTGTCCGCCGCGTTGGCTGCGCAACCCGCACCTGCAGTCGATGCTCAGTTCCAGCCGTATGCGCATGCAGCGCGGCCTGGTGCTGCTGGCGGCGACCGGCGCAGTGACCGACGAATTGATCCTGGACGGTGGCGAAGGCGTGCGCCTGCAGGGCTGGCACAGCCGCATCGAAGGCCGCGAACCGGTCGGCATGGCGCTGCTGCTGCATGGCTGGGAGGGCAGCGCCGAATCCAGCTACATGCGCATGACCGCGGCGCGCATGCTCGAGGCCGGCTATGACGTGGTGCGCCTGAATTTCCGCGACCACGGCAACACCCACCACCTCAATCCCGGCATCTTCCATTCAAACCGCATCGACGAAGTGGTGCAGGCCGCCGGCGACATCGCGCGGCGCTGGCCGCAGCTGCCGCTGGTGGCGGCCGGCTATTCGCTGGGCGGCAACTTCGTGCTGCGGCTGGCGCTGCGCGCGCCGGCGGCCGGGGTGCCGCTGCGCCGGGTGGCCTCGGTGTGCCCGGTGCTGGACCCGGCCATCACCATGGAAAGCATTGAGAACGGCCCGGCGATGTACGACTGGTACTTCCGCCGCAAGTGGGCCGGGTCGCTGCGCCGCAAGCGCGACCTGTTCCCCGAGCTGAGCGACTGGGACGACCGCGTGCTCAAGCTCGACATCCGCGCGCTGACCGCGTGGCTGGTCGAACACCACACCGAGTTCGGCACCCTGCAGGCCTACTTCGACGGCTACTCGATCGCCGGCGACCGCCTGGCCGGGCTGGAAGTGCCGGCCGACATCCTGATGGCCCAGGACGACCCGGTCATCCCCTACGCCACCTTCGACGGCTGGCGCCTGCCGGCCCATGCCCGGCTGGAAATCGCGCCCTGGGGCGGGCACTGCGGGTTCCTCGAAAACTGGCGCGGCGACGGCTTCTCCGAGCGCTGGGTGGCCCAGCGCCTGGGCCTGGAAGCGCTGCCCTGAGGGCCGCCCCGGCGCGCCGCCGCCGGTGTTCTACAATCGGGGTTTGACCCCGAGCTGGACCGTCATGCAAGACAAGATTCTGCAAGCCCTGCGCCGCAACGCAGCGGACGAAGCCGCGCAGCTGGCGCGCGAATGGACCCAGGCCGAGCCGGAGCAGCCGCAGGCGCATCGCTGGCTGGCACTGGCGCTGCAACAGCAGGGCCAGCACGACGCCGCGCTGGCCAGCCTGCAGCGTGGGCTGGAACTGGCGCCGGACAATGCCGAGCTGCACCTGCAGCACGCCGGCCTGCTGCTGGCCCTGCGCCAGTTCGACGCGGCCAACACCGCGCTGGACCGCACCGCCGCGCTCAACCCCAATGAACTCTCCGCCTACCTGATGCAGGCGCACCTGGCGCTGTCGCGCAACGATGTGGACGAGGCCGAGAAGATCACCCGCACCGCCGCGCGGGTCGACGAAGACCACCCGGAAGTGGTCGCGCTGGCCGGCATGATCGCGCTGCGCCGCAACGACGCCGACCGCGCACTGGCGCTGCTCTCGGCGGCCAGCGAAGCGCTGCCCAACGATGCGCGCATCCTGTACGCGCTGGGTTTCGCCTACATGGGCAACGACCTGCTGGCGTTCGCCGAACAGGCGTTCCGCCGCGTGCTGGAGATCAACCCCGGCATCACCTCGCTGCAGGGCCTGCTGGTCCAGTTGTCGCTGCGCCAGGGCAATACCGAAGCCGCCGCCGCCACCGTGAACCAGGTGCTGTCCCGGCCGGAGACCGACACCCCGGCCATGCGCCGCCTGGCCGGCGAGCTGGCCCTGCAGTCCGGCGAGCCGCTGAAGGCGATCGAGCACCTGCTGCCGGTGCTGGAGCAGTGGCCATCCGACCGCCAGACCCTGCAACTGCTGTTGATGGCCTGGCAGCGCCTGGGCCGCGAAGCGCAGGCGCGCGACACGCTGGACGCCACCCTGGCCGCCCATCCGGCCGAACACAACGTGTGGCTGGCGCGGCTGTCGGTCGAGGTCGTGGGCAGCCCGGAAGCGGCCGCTGTCGCCGACCGTTGGATCGAGGCCATGCCCGGCCACATGGCCGCGCTGGAAACGCGCATGCGCCTGCACGACATGCGCGGCGAACCCGACGCGGCCGAAGCCATCGCGCGCCGCATCATCGCGCTGGAGCCGGGCCGCAGCAGTGGTGAGATGCGCGTGGTCGACGCCCTGCTGGCGCGCGACCCCGCTGCCGCCGTCGCCCATGTGGAGCAGCTGATCGAACAGGTGCCGGCCGAGGCCCGGCCCGGCCTGCGCGCCTGGCTCGGCTCGGTGCAGGACCGCGCCGGGCTGCGCGCCGCCGCACTGGCCACCTGGACCAGCCTGCATGCCGCCGAAGCGCCCACGCGCCTCCCGCTGCCGCCGCAGGCCAAGGCACCGTTGAGCTGGCCGGCGCTCGGCGAGGTCGCCGCCGACGTCGGTGCCCGCCCCATGTTCGTATGGGGCGCACCGGGCTCGGGCGTGGAGCGTGCCGTGGCTGCCATCGCGGCGGCCAGCCCGGTGGTGCGGGGCGACCGTTTCAGTCCGAACCCGCCCAACGACGCGTTCCAGAGTTACCACACGCTGCAGGACCTCTCCACCGGCAAGCTGGCGCCGGAGCAGCTGGCGGCGCAGTGGCGCGCGGCCCTGCCCGAACGCGGCCTGGCCGACGGCAACGTGATCGACTGGCTGCTGTGGTGGGACAACGCGTTGCTGTGGGCGCTGCGCCCGCAGTTGCCGGAAGGCCGCCTGCTGCTGGTGCTGCGCGACCCGCGCGACATGCTGCTGGAGTGGCTGGCGCACGGTGCACCGGCGCCGTTCGCGCTCAACTCGGTGGCCGAGGCGGCCGAGTGGCTGGCGCGCGCGCTGGCCCAGGTCGCCACCCTGCACGAGCAGGACCTGTACCCGCATGCGCTGGTGCGCATCGACGAGATCGGCAACGACCCGGCGGCCATGGCCGAGCATCTGGGCCGCCTGTTTGGCGTGCAGTTCCCGCCCGCACAGACGCTGGGCCCGGCGCGGTTCCCCGCCGGCCACTGGCGCCAGTACAGCGACGTGCTGTCGACCGCGTTCGCCCAGCTCACCCCGGTTGCGGTGCGGCTTGGCTATACCGAAGCCTGAGGAGACGTTGATGAAACTCACCAGCACCCATCTGCGCAATGGCGAGCCGATCGACAGCCGCTTCGCTGCGGGCGATGCGAACGGCTTTGCCGCCAACCGCAACCCGCCGCTGGCGTGGAGCGAGGTGCCCGAGGGCACCCGATCGTTCGCGCTGCTGTGCATCGACCCGGACGTGCCCACCGTGCCGGAAACGGTCGGCCGCACCGACTGCAGCGTGCCGGCCGACCAGCCGCGCGCCAACTTCACCCACTGGGCGATGGCGGATATTCCGGCCAACCTGCGGGACATTGCCGAAGGCAGCTGCAGCGACGGCTTCGTTGCCAAAGGCAAGCCGCAGCCGGCCGGCCCGGCCGGCGCGCGCCAGGGCCTGAACGACTTCACCGGCTGGTTCGCCGGCAACCCGGACATGGCGGGTCAGTACCTGGGCTATGACGGCCCGTACCCGCCGTTCAACGACGAGCGCGTGCACCGCTATTTCTTCCGGCTGTTCGCGCTGGACGTGGCCACGCTGGACCTGCCCACGCCGTTCACCGCCGCCGACGTGCACAAGGCGATGCACGGCCACGTGCTCGCCGAAGCGGCGTTGCATGGCACGTACACGTTGAACCCGCGCCTCAGTAGCAGTGACGCACCGCGCTGAAGAACGCGTCGCTACGCGCCCGTGCAACGAAGGGCCGACAACACCGAAGCGCCGGCCATGTGCCGGCGCTTCGCGCGATCACTTCTCGACAGCAGACTCCACCACCATATCCAGCACATACGCCTTCGACGACGCATCGGCCGGCGGGTTGGCCACGTTGAAGCGCTTCACCCGCAGCACGTTGCGCGTGCCGGCTTCGTGGGTATAGCCCTCGATCACGTCGTAGAAGTTCTCGAACGCACCCGGCGTCCCCTTCTTGATCCCGTTCTCGTCGAACTGGATCTCGCGCGTCTGCAGGCACTGCTTGTCGCGGATCATCGGGTGCGGACACGGCTTGGTCTGCGCGGCCACTTCAATGAACACCGTCTCGCCCGGGCCGCCGAAGCGGGTTTCGGCGGTCGGCTGCGGGGTGAACACCAGCACGTCGCCGCTGGCGGTGCGCAGGGTCAGCTGGCCTTCGGTGCCCAGTTCGGTCTTCAGCGCGCCTTCCAGCCGCGAGCCCACCGCCTGGTCCAGCGCCATCAGCGCCTTGTCGGTGCAGGCCATCATGGTCGAGGCCATCGGCGAAACGGTCAGCGTGCCGTCGGCCAGGGTGTAACCCCCGCCCATGCGGTTGCAGGTATTGCTCACCGCCAGGCGGCCGTCGATGAAGTCCAGCGTCACCGGCTTGTCGGCGCGCGCGAACAGCGCGTCGATGCGCTTGCCGCTGGCGTCGGTGGCACTGTCGAGCACCCAGTGGTTGCCCTGCAGGCGCTGCACGTCCAGCTGCGCGGCGGCCTTCTGGTCGGCCGCGGCGGTCGGCGCCGGGGCCAGGTCGTCGCGACCGGGGCCGGCGGGGGCCTGGCTGGAGGGGTTGCTGCACGCGGCCAGCAGGGCCAGCGGCAGGATCAGCATCAGGTTGCGGGTGGTTTTCATGGACATCTCCTTGGGGGACTTCAGTTACCAGCAGGCAGGAACAGCAGCAGTGCCGCGCCCAGCGCGATCCGGTAGTACGCGAACGCGGTGAAGCGGTGCGCCTTGATATAGCCCAGCAGCCACTTCACTACGACGAAGCCGGTGATGACCGCGGCAACAAAGGCCACGCCCACGTCGGTCCAGTTCTCGCTGGCCAGCTTGCCGTCCTTGGCCAGTTCCAGGAACGCGTAGCCACTGGCGGCGAACATGGTCGGAATACCGACCAGGAACACGAATTCAGTGGCCGCCGCGCGCCGGCTCAGGCCGAACAGCATGGCGATGAAGATCGCCGCCGCCGAGCGCGACGTGCCCGGGAACACGCCCGCCACGACCTGGGCCAGGCCGACCAGCACGGCCACCTTCCAGGTGACCTCGTCACGGTCGGGCAGGCGCGCGGCGCGCATTTCCACCAGGATCATCCAGATGCCGCCGATGATCAGCGCCCAGGCGATCGGGGTCACCGTCTCCGGCAGCTCCCAGCCGGCCAGGCGTACCGGCAGGCCGACCACGGCGGTGACCAGGAAGGCGGTGCCCAGCTTCAGCACGTAGTCGCGGTTGGCGCGGTCGTGCAGGCCGGTGGCCAGCGACCACAGGCGCTGGCGGAACACCAGGGTGATGGCCAGGATCGCGCCGGCCTGGATCACGATGTTGAAGAAGTCCGAGCGCGCGCCCAGCCAGTGCTGGGCGATCAGCAGGTGGCCGGTGCTGGAAATCGGCAGGAATTCGGTAAGGCCTTCAAGAATGCCCAACAGCAGGGCGGAAAACAGGTCGGACATCGGCGGGCAACGGCTCGGAAAATGAACTCGATCATAAAACATCACTGCCCGCACCAAATGTGTGCGTGGTGCGGCCGTTGCACCATCGTGGTGCGGAACGTTCAGGCGCCAGTTCAGTGCAGGCCGTGTGAAATCAACCACTTGTGTGCCGCAGAAAGTTGGCACGGGGATTGCTCTGTCCACACAGGCAATCACCCATCTGAGGTTTCACCGATGTCCGTGGAAAACGTTGAGAAGCTGATCAAGGACAACCAGATCGAGTTCATCGACCTGCGTTTCGTCGATATGCGCGGTGTGGAACAACACGTCACCTTCCCCGTCAGCATCGTGGAACCGTCGCTGTTCGAAGAAGGCAAGATGTTCGACGGCAGCTCCATCGCCGGTTGGAAGGGCATCGCCGAGTCGGACATGGTCCTGCTGCCGGACCCGGCCAGCGCCTACGTCGACCCGTTCTACCAGCACCCGACCCTGGTGATCAGCTGCGACATCCTCGACCCGGCCACCATGCAGCCGTACGGCCGCTGCCCGCGCGGCATCGCCAAACGCGCCGAAGCCTACCTGAAGTCCTCCGGCATCGCCGAGCAGGCCTTCTTCGGTCCGGAGCCGGAATTCTTCATCTTCGACTCGGTCCGTTTCGCCAACGACATGGGCAACACCTTCTTCAAGATCGACTCTGAAGAAGCGGCCTGGAGCACCGGCGACAAGTATGACGGCGCCAACAGCGGCTACCGTCCGGCAGTGAAGGGGGGTTACTTCCCCGTGCCGCCGACCGACTCGCTGCACGACCTGCGCGCTGAAATGTGCAAGGTGCTGGAACAGGTCGGCATCGAAGTGGAAGTGCAGCACCACGAAGTGGCCACCGCTGGCCAGTGCGAGATCGGCACCAAGTTCAGCACCCTGGTGCAGAAGGCCGACGAACTGCTGCGCATGAAGCACGTCATCAAGAACGTCGCCCACCGCAACGGCAAGACCGCCACCTTCATGCCCAAGCCGATCGTCGGCGATAACGGCAGCGGCATGCACGTGCACCAGTCGCTGTCCAAGGGCGGCACCAACCTGTTCTCCGGCGACGGCTACGGCGGCCTGAGCCAGATGGCGCTGTGGTACATCGGCGGCATCTTCAAGCACGCCAAGGCGATCAACGCGTTCGCCAACTCCGGCACCAACAGCTACAAGCGCCTGGTCCCGGGCTTCGAAGCCCCGGTCATGCTGGCCTACTCGGCACGCAACCGTTCCGCCTCGTGCCGCATTCCGTGGGTGTCCAACCCGAAGGCGCGCCGCATTGAAATGCGCTTCCCCGATCCGATCCAGTCCGGCTACCTGACCTTCACCGTGCTGATGATGGCCGGCCTGGACGGCATCAAGAACCAGATCGACCCGGGCGCGCCGAGCGACAAGGACCTGTACGACCTGCCGCCGGAAGAAGAGAAGCTGATCCCGCAGGTCTGCTCCAGCCTCGACCAGGCGCTGGAAGCGCTGGACAAGGACCGTGAGTTCCTCAAGGCCGGCGGCGTGATGACCGACGACTTCATCGACGGTTACATCGCGCTGAAGATGCAGGAAGTGACCCGCTTCCGCGCTGCGACCCACCCGCTGGAATACCAGATGTACTACGCGGTCTGAGCAACAGGTGGCGATGCCGAAGGACTTCCCTCCCACCTTCTGCATCGCCACCGCTTTTCGCACCACCGCGCACCGGCTGGGGAGCCAGGCGCGGGCACCACGCACCACCGTTTTACAGGGGCAAGAGAGACCGGACGCGCAGCATGGGCCTTCCTCCCTCCCGCGTCATCGCGGTCCATGCAGTCCGGCGCAAACGACCGGCGGCCATGTGCAAGTGGCCGTCGGCTCCATCCATCTTCGGGGCATGCGCATGAAATTGATCTCCGCCATCATCCGGCCGTTCAAGCTCGACGAGGTCCGCGAGGCCCTCTCCGATGCGGGCGTGTCGGGCATCACCGTGACTGAAGTAAAAGGCTTCGGCCGCCAGAAGGGCCACACCGAGTTGTATCGCGGCGCCGAGTACGTCGTGGATTTCCTGCCCAAGATCAAGATCGAAACCGTGGTAACCGACGAACGCCTGGACGCCGTGGTTGAAGCGATCCAGACCGCCGCCGGCACCGGCAAGATCGGCGACGGCAAGATCTTCGTCACCGCCGTCGAACAGGTCATCCGGATCCGCACCGGCGAATTCGGCGCAGACGCGCTCTAACCCCACTCGGAGCCCACAATGAAGACTTCCTTGTTCACCGGGTGGCAAGCCCGGTTCCATGCCGTGTGCCTGTTGATGCTGTTCAGCGCGCTCGCGGTGGGTGCATTCAGCGGTACCGCGCACGCGCAGGCACAGGTCTCGCCGGCGCCGAGCGAAACCGTCGCGGTCGAGCCGCTGCCGTCGCCCGAAGCGGCCCCGGCGCTCGCCGCGGAAGCAGAAGCCGCGCCCGCTTTTGATCGCGGCGACGTCGCCTGGATGCTCACCTCCACGCTGCTGGTGCTGCTGATGGTGGTGCCCGGTCTTGCGCTGTTCTACGGCGGCCTGGTGCGCTCGAAGAACGTACTTTCGGTTCTCAGCCAGATCCTGGTGGTGTTCTCGCTGGTGCTGATGCTATGGGTGGCCTACGGCTACAGCGCGGTGTTCAGCGAAGGCAACCAGTTCTTCGGTTCGTTCACCCAGTTCGCGTTCCTCAAGGGCTTCACGCCGGAGTCGGTGGGCAACACCCCGATCAAGGGCCTGCCGGACTATCTGTTCGTGGCGTTCCAGTCCACCTTCGCCGGCATCACCACCGCGCTGATCGTCGGCGCGTTCGCAGAACGCATCAAGTTCAAGGCGGTGCTGCTGTTCTCGGCGCTGTGGTTCACCCTCAGCTACATCCCGATGGCGCACATCGTGTGGGGTGGCGGCTACCTGGGCGCGATGGGCGCGATCGACTTTGCCGGTGGCACCGTGGTGCACATCAATGCCGGCGTGGCCGGCCTGGTTGCGGCGTACTTCGTCGGCAAGCGCATCGGCTACGGCCAGACCGCGCTGAAGCCGCACAACGTGCCGTTCACCTATATCGGCGCGATGCTGCTGTGGGTGGGCTGGTTCGGCTTCAATGCTGGCTCGGCCGCTGCCGCCGACACCGTCGCCTCGCTGGCCTTCATCAACACCATCCTCGCCACCGCGGCCGCGGTACTAGGCTGGACCCTGGTGGAAGCGGTCAGCAAGGGCAAGCCGTCCGCACTGGGCGCCGCCTCCGGCGCGGTGGCCGGCCTGGTCGGCATCACCCCGGCCTGCGGCACCGTCGGTCCACTGGGCGCGATCGTGATCGGCCTGGTCACCGGCGTGGTCTGCGTGTGGGGCGTCACCGGCCTCAAGCGACTGCTCAAGGTGGACGACACCGCCGACGTGTTCGGCGTGCACGGCGTCGGTGGCATCGTCGGCGCCCTGCTCACCGGTGTGTTCAGTGCACAGTCGCTGGGCGGGACCAAGGCCGACCTCGATATCGGCCACCAGGTCTGGGTGCAGTTCGTCAGCGTCGCCTTCACCATCGTGTGGTGCGCCGTGGTCACCGTGGCGATCCTGCTGGTGGTGCGCATGGTGTTCGGCCTGCGCGTGAACGAGGAAGCCGAACGCACCGGCCTGGACGTCACCTCGCACGGCGAGTCGGCCTACGAGGTCTGAGCGCGCGACATCACACAATCTTCGGGGCAACACCTTTGCTTCTGATGGACGTTACCTCTTGACGTCACAGCCGGCGGCCTTCGGACCGCCGGCTTTTTAATGCGCTCAAGGCTTCACGGCGATGTCTCACTTTCACGCAAAGTGCGGACTTTTCCTACACGCGCACGCGCTAATCCGGCGCTGGTTCCCGCTGTGCAATTCAATTAGAGTTGCCACGCCGCAGGCTGTCCGTTCGCCGCGTGCACCAGACTCAGCTGCCAGGGAAGCGCGTGAAAGGGGATCAGGGGGATATCGACCGCAGCCGTGCGCTGCGCTGGCGGTTGGCCGTGGCTGTTGCCATCGCCTGCCTGCCCACCGCCGTGGGCGCGCAGGTGGCGCGGCCTTCGGACCAGGAACTGTTGCGCCAGCAGGAGCGTGAGCGTGTGCTGCGCGAGCAGCAGGAAACCACGCCCGACGTGCGCCTGCAGGCCACGCCTGAGGAAGCCGTAGGTCGCCTGCCGGCCAACGAGTCGCCGTGCTTCACCATCGATCACATCGTGCTGGAGGGCGACCTCGCCGAGCGCTTCCGCTGGGCGCTGAAGGCTGCCGATACGCGCAACGATCCGGCCAGCGGCCGCTGCCTGGGCACCGCCGGGGTGGACATCGTGATGAAGCGTGTGCAGAACGCGATCATCGCGCGCGGCTTCGTCACCACCCGCATCCTGGCCGCGCCGCAGGACCTCAAGACCGGCACGCTCACGCTCACCGTGGTGCCCGGGCGTATCCATGCGGTGCGCTTTGCCAGTGACGAGGGGCGCACTCCGGCGCTCTGGAATGCGCTGTCGGTCGGCCCGGGCGACCTGCTCAACCTGCGCGACATCGAGCAGGCGCTGGAGAACCTGCAGCGCGTCCCCACTGCCGCGGTCGACATCCAGATCGCGCCGCCGCAGGAAGGCGCTGCGGCCCGGCCCGGCGAAAGCGACCTGGTGATCAGCTGGAGCCAGCGCGCACCGGTACGCCTGAACCTGACCCTGGACGATGCCGGCAGCACCTCCACCGGCAAGCTGCAGGCCGGTGCCACGCTGTCGCTGGACAACATGGCCGGGCTCAGCGACCTGTTCTACTTCAACGCCGGTAAGTCGGTGTTCAACGGCAGCGCACGCGGCACCGACAGTTGGGCCGCGCACTACAGCGTGCCGATGGGCTGGTGGCAGCTGGGCGCCAACGCCAGCGAGTACGACTACGAGCAGACCGTGGCCGGTGCATTCGAGACCTACGAGTACAGCGGCTCCAGCCGCAACGCCGAGCTGCGCCTGACCCGCATGCTGTATCGCAACGCCCACGCGAAGACCAGCATGTACGGGCGTGGCTGGTACCGCGAGTCGGACAATTTCATCGACGACACCGAGATCCTGGTGCAGCGCCGGCGCATGGCCGGCTGGGAGCTGGGACTGGGCCACCGCCACTTCATCGGCAAGGCGACGCTCGACGCGAACTTGGCCTACCGGCGCGGCACCGGCGCGTTCGACGCGCTGGAAGCACCGGAACAGGGCTTCGGCGAGGGCACCGCACGCGGCAAGATCATCACCGCCGACGCCCAGCTCACCGTGCCGATGCAGTGGGGCAGGCAGGCGCTGCGCTATACCGGCAGCTGGCGCGCGCAGTGGAACCGTACGCGACTGGTACCGCAGGACCGCTTCTCCATCGGCGGCCGCTACACCGTGCGCGGGTTCGATGGCGAAGTCTCGCTCACCGGCGAGCGCGGCTGGCTGCTGCGCAATGAGCTGGCGTTCGCCCTCGGCGGCGGCGTCGAAAGCTACGTCGCGGTGGACCACGGCCAGGTCAGCGGGCCGTCCACCGAGTACCTGCTGGGCGACCGCCTTACCGGCATGGCGCTGGGCCTGCGCGGTGGCACCCGCCACCTGCAGTGGGAGGGCTTCGTCGGCAGCCCGCTGCACAAACCCGACGGTTTCCAGACCGCCTACACCACGTTTGGCATGAACCTCGGCGTCTCGTTCTGACGCCAGCTGCATGGCCGCGTGCCTGACCGGTGCGCGCACCCTACACCGCATTGAAAGGAAGCAACGCCGTGAATCGAGTCTACCGCCTGGTCTTCAACCGCACGTTGGGTGTCATGCAGGTCGCTTCGGAGCTGGTCAACGCACCACGCGGCGGCTGCGACGCACGCGGTGGCAACAGCGTGGCCACGCTGCGGCCGATGAGCTTCGCACTGTGGCTGGCGCTGGGCTGGGTCGGCGTGGTGCAGCCGCTTTCCGCGCAGCAGTCGCCCAATGCCGGCCGCATCATCGCCGACCCGAATGCACCGGCCGAGCAGCGCCCCACCGTGGTCACCTCGGCCAACGGCACACCGCAGGTCAACATCACCACGCCCAGCCGGGCAGGTGTGTCGCGCAACCAGTACCAGCAGTTCGACGTCGGTTCGCAGGGCGCCATCCTCAACAACTCGCGCACCGACACCCAGACCCAGATCGGCGGGTGGGTGCAGGGCAACCCGTGGCTGGCCACCGGCACGGCGCGGGTCATCCTCAATGAGGTCAACAGCAGCAACCCCAGCCAGCTCAACGGCTACATCGAAGTGGCCGGCGCTCGCGCGCAGGTGGTGATCGCCAACCCGGCCGGCATCCAGGTCGACGGCGCCGGCTTCCTCAACGCCAGCCGCGTCACCCTGACCACCGGCAGCCCGATCGTCAGCAACGGCGCGCTGGAAGGCTACCGGGTCAACGGCGGCGCCATCCGCATTGCCGGTGCCGGCCTGGATGCCAGCCGCGCCGACTACACCGACATCATCACCCGCTCGCTGCAGGTCAACGCGGGCATCTGGGCCAACCAGCTGCAGGCCAGCCTGGGCACCAACGTGGTCAGTGCCGACCACACCGGCGTTGCCGCGCAGGCCGCCGACGGCGCCGCGCCGGCGTTCGCGCTGGACGTGGGCGCGCTGGGCGGCATGTATGCCAACCGCATCTGGCTGGTCGGCAACGAACACGGCGTGGGCATGCGCAACGCCGGCAAGATCGGTGCGCAGGCCGGCGAACTGGTGGTCACCGCCGACGGCCGGCTGGAAAACACCGGCGCGCTGCACGCCCAGCAGGACACCCGGGTGAACGCCAGCGGCGGCGTGGCCAATGCCGGCACGCTCAGCGCCGAGCGCGAACTGCGCGTGGACACCCCGGCCGACATCGACAACAGCGGCGGTACGCTCAACGCGCGCCGGATCGAACTCAACGCCGATGCGCTGCGCAACCGCGCCGGCAGCATCGAGCAGGTCGGCGCGCAGGCGCTGCAGCTGACCGGCGCCGACATCCGCAACGTGCAGGGCCGGATCGGCACCGTGGCCAGCACCTTGCCAGGCGAGGGCAGCGGTGGCGGCAACGGCGGTGGCAACACCGGTGGCGGTACGACTGCGCCGGGCACGGGCGGTACCCCCGGGACCGGCACCAGCACGCCGACCCCGGGTACCGGCACGGTCACCCCGCCGGTCACCCCGGTTGCACTGGCCGCCGGCGTGCTCAACATTGCCCACACCCTGGACAACGACGGCGGCGCCATCGACGGCAGCGGAGCGTTGCGGCTGCAGGCCGGCAACAGCCTGGACAACAGCGGCGGTAAGCTCGGCGTGGACACGCTGAAGGTGCAGGGCGAGGCACTGCGCAACGTGGGCGGCACGCTCGACGTGCAGGGCGCCGCCAGCGCCAAGGTGGGCACGCTGGACAACAGCGGTGGCCGCATCAACCTGGCGCAGGGCGTGGAACTGCAGGCGCAGACCCTGCTCAACCGCGGCGGCACGCTGGCCCATGGCGGCACCGTCAGCACCGGCTGGTCGATCGGCACGCTCGACAACAGCGACGGCAACATTGCCAGCAATGCGGCCAGCCTCGGCCTGGACGTCGGCGCGCTGGTCAACACGCGCGGCAGCATCAGCCACGCCGGTAGCAATGGCCTGCAGCTGCGTGCCGGGCGCCTGGACGGCAGCGGGGGCACCATCGCCACTGGCGGCAACATCGACCTGCTGCTGGGCACCGCCGACCATCGCAACGCACAGCTGATCGCGAACCAGGTCAGCCTCTCGGCCACCGCCTTCGACAACCGCGGCGGCACCGTGCTCTCGACCGGGCAGCAGGCCAGCAGCCTGCACGTGCAGGACCACCTCGACAACAGCGACGGCGGCACGCTGGCCAGCAATGGCGACCTGCACATCAGTGCGGACACGCTCGGTAATGCCGGCGGCACCGTGCAGCAGGCCGGCACCGGCAGCCTGCAGATCGACGCGCACACCCTGAACGGCGCCGGCGGCACTCTGCTCAGCAATGGCAGCCTGTCGCTGCAGGGCGACAGCACCGACCTGCGCGACGGCACCACCGCCGCCCAGCGCATCGAGATCCGCACCGGCGACCTGGTCACGGCCGGCGGCTCGCTCACCTCGGCCAGCACCGACCTGCTGCGCCTGCAGGTGACGCGCACCCTGGACAACAGCGGCGGCGTGCTCGGCAGCAACGGCGCGCTGTCCCTCGACAGCACCACCCTGATCAACACCGGCGGCAAGCTGGTGGCCGCCGGCACCGACGCGACCACCGTGCGCGCGACCGCGCAGCTGCAGAACGACGGCGGCATGCTGTCCAGCAACGGCGACCTGCGCATCGATACCGACGGGCTGGTCAACACGGGCGGCAGCATCGACCATGCCGGCACCGGCACCCTGCAGATCACCGCCGGCAACGTGCAGGGTGGCGAAGGCAGCATTGCCAGCAACGGCCTGCTGCAGCTGCAGGCGCAGTCGCTTGACCTGCACAAGGGCAGCACCCGCGCACACCAGGTGGACATCCAGGCGGACTCGCTGGACAACAGCGGCGGCAGCCTGCTGTCCTCCGGCGACCAGGCGCTGCAGCTGCGCGTCGGCGGCAACCTGGTCAACGACGGCGGTGCGATCAGCGCCAATGGCGCGCAGCAGATCGACGCCGGCGCCCTGAGCAATCGCGGAGGCGCGCTGAACTCGGCCGGTACCGGGGCCACCCGGATCAGCGTGGCCGGCACCCTGGACAACAGCGGTGGCAGCCTGGCCAGCAACGGCACGACACTGCAGCTGCAGAGCGGCGCGCTGGTCAATGCCGACGGCACCCTCAGCCACGCGGGCAGCGGTGGCCTGTCGATCAACACCGGGCGCCTGGACGGCCAGGACGGCCAGATCGGTACGGCCGGCACGCTTACCCTGCATGCAGGCGAGATCGATCATCGCGGCGCCTCGCTGGCCGCTACCCAGCTCGACCTCACGGCCGCATCGCTGGACAACCGCGGCGGCAGCATCGTCGCTACCGGGACCGGCGCCAACACGTTGCAGGTGACCGGCACGCTCGACAACGGCGACGGCGGCAGCCTGGCCAGCAATGGCGACCTGGCGATCAGCGCCGACATCCTTGGCAACGCCGGCGGTAGCATCCAGCAGGCCGGTACCGGCGCGCTCACCCTCGACGTGGACACGCTGTCTGGCGCCGGCGGTACCCTGCTCAGCAACGGTGCGCTCAGCCTGCGTGGCGACACGCTCGACCTGCGCAATGGCACCACGGCCGCCCGGCAGATCCAGATCGACAGCAACCGGCTGATCACCGCCGGCGGCCAGCTCAGCGCGCTGGGCAACGGTACCCTGCAGGTGCAGGCCCATACCCTGCTGGACAACAGCGGCGGCACGCTGGGCAGCAACGGCGCGGTGGATATCGACGCCGGCAGCTTCATCAACGACCACGGCAAGCTGATCGCGGCCGGCGAGGCCGCCTCGCGGATCCGCGTGGCCAATGCGCTGGACAACACCGCGGGTGCCATCTCCGGCAATGGCGACCTGCGCATCGAGGCGGCCTCGGTGCGCAATGCGGAGGGCAGCATCGTCGCCAGCGACGCGCTGCAGCTGCAGGGTGAGGAGCTGGATCTGCGCGACGGCGCGGTCGGGGCCACCGACATCACCGTGCAGGCGGGCAGCCTCGACAATAGCGGCGGCACGCTCAGTGCCACCGGCACCGGCGAAATGTCCCTCCAGGTGCGCGACCAGCTGGCCAACAACGGCGGCACCATCGCGTCCAACGGTGCGCAGCGCATCGACGCCGGGTCCCTGGGCAACCGCGAGGGCACCCTGAGCGCGGCCGGTACCGCCAACAGCCAGATCACGGTCAGCGGCGCGCTCGACAACAGCAAGGGCCTGATCGCCAGCAACGCTGCCGCACTGTCGGTGAGCGCCGGCAGCCTGCGCAACGAGCAGGGCACCTTCAACCACGCCGGTACGCAGGGCTTCACGCTCACCACCGGGCAGCTGGACGGCCGCGACGGCACCGTGGTCACCGCGGGCACCCTGAACCTGTCGGCCGGTGCGGTGGACCACCGTGGCGCCACGGTGCAGGCCGCGCAGATCGCGCTGGATGCGCAGTCCTTCGACAACCGCGGCGGCAAGCTGATCGCCACCGGTACCGGCGCCAACCGCCTCACCGTGGCGGACGTGCTGGACAACGGCGACGACGGCCTGATCGCCACCAATGGCGATGTGGTGATCGAAGCAGCGACCTTCGGCAATGCCGACGGCACCGTGCAGCAGGCCGGCAGCGGCCTGCTCGACATTACCGCCGCTACCCTCAACGGCGCCGGCGGCACGCTGGTCAGCAACGGTGGCCTGTCCGTGCAGGGCGAGAACATCGACCTGCGCAACGGCACCACCTCGGCCCAGCGCATCCGCATCGACAGCGGCACCCTGACCACCGCAGGCGGCACGCTCACCGCCACCAGCACCGATGCGCTGGTGCTGCATGCACGCAACCAGCTCGATAACAGTGGCGGCACCCTCGCCAGCAATGGTGCGCTGGACCTGCGCGCGGGCACGCTGCTCAACAGTGGCGGCACCGTGCAGGCCGCCGGCACGGCCGCCAGCCAGATCAGCGTCGACACCGCGCTGGACAACCGCACGGGCAAGATCCTGGTCAGCGGCGACCTCGACATCACCGCCGCCAGCCTCGACAACCAGGGGGGCACGCTGCACAGCGCCGCCGACCTCCACGTGGACGTGGACGGTCTGCTGGATAACAGCAACGCCGGCCTGATCGCCAGCGGCGGCGACGCCACCCTCAGCGCGGACACGCTGGACAACCGCAGCGGCAGCATCGAACAGGCCGGCAACGGCCAGCTGCAGATCGACGTGGACACCCTGCAGGGCGCAGGCGGCCGCATCGTCAGCAACGGCGCGCTGGACCTGCAGGGCGAAGCGCTGGATATCAGTGGCGGCACCACTGCCGCACGCGATGTCCGGGTCATCGCAGGCAGCCTGCAGAATGCCGGCGGCACGCTCACCTCCACCGGTGAGCAGGCCATGGTGGTGCAGGTTCGCGGCGCGCTCGGCAACGACGGTGGCACGCTTGCCGCCAACGGCGCGCAGCAGATCAGCGCAGGCGCGTTGTCCAACGTCGGCGGCACCCTGAGTTCGGCCGGCAGCGCCGATACCCGCATCGAGGTCACCGGCCAGTTCGACAACAGCCGTGGCATCGTGGCCAGCAATGCCAATGCCCTGCATGTGCAGAGCGGCAGCCTGGTCAACGAGGCCGGTCGCATCGCCCACGCCGGCGAAGGTGGCCTGACCGTCCAGACCGGCAACCTGAAGGGCCAGCAGGGCAGCATCGCTACGGCGGGGACCCTGACCCTGCGCGCCGGCGACGTCGACCATCGCGACGCCACCCTCAGCGCCAACCAGCTCGACCTCATTGCCTCCAGCTTCGACAACCGTGGCGGCATCGTGTTGTCTGGCGGCACCGGGGCCAGCACCATTGCGGTGCAGGGCACCTTGGACAACGGCGCCGGTGGCACCCTGGCCAGCAACGGCGACCTGCAGATCACCGCGGCGACGCTGGGCAATGCCGGCGGCACCGTGCAGCACGCCGGCACCGGCATCCTGGCGATCAACGCCCACACCCTCAACGGCGAGGGCGGCAAGCTGCTCAGCAATGGCAGCCTGCAGCTGGTGGGCGAAACCACCGACCTGCGCAATGGCACCACCGCCGCACAACGCATCAACGTGCAGACCGGTGAGCTGGTCACCGCCGGTGGCAGCCTGACTGCGGCCGGTACCGACGCGCTGGCCCTCAACGTGCGCGGCCGCCTGGACAACACCGCCGGCACCGTCGCCACCAATGGCGCGCTGGACCTGCATGCGGCCCAGCTGCTCAACAACCAGGGCACCCTGCAGGCCGCCGGCACCGCCAGCAGCCAGCTGGGCATCGACGGCGCGCTCGAGAACCGGGGCGGTCGCATCCTTACCGGCGGTACCACCACGGTCACCGCCGCCAGCATCGACAACCGCGCCGGCATCGTCCACAGCGACGGCACCTCTGCGCTGACCGTCACCGCGGAGGGCCTGCTCGACAACAGCGCGCAGGGCACCATCAACGCCGGCGGCGATGCCGACATCACGGCAGGCACCGTGAACAACGCGACCGGCATCCTCGCCGCCGGCGCGGCGCTGCAGCTCGACACGGCCACCCAGCTCAACAACGCCGCCGGCCTGATCCAGGCCGGTACCGCGCTGGCGCTGGACGCGGCCGGCATGAACAACCAGGCCGGCCGGATCATTGCCGGCAGCGTCGACCTCGGCACCCATGGCCTGGCCCTCGACAATCGCGGCGGCATCGTGGCCAGCCTGACGGGGGCCAACACGCTGCACACCGGCCTGCTCGACAACAGCGGGGGCCTGCTGCAGTCGGCCGGCAATCTGCGCATCGACACCGCCGGGCAGGCGCTGCTCAACACCAACGCCAACGGCAATGGCATCAACAGCAGCGGCACCCTGGACATCACCAGCGGTGCCTTCGACAACCGCGCCGGTGCCGTCTATGGCAAGGGCGCCATCACGGTCAACGCCAGCAGCGTGGACAACTCCGGTGGCGGCTCGCTGCAGGGCGCGGGCGACCTTACCCTGCGCGCGCAGACGCTGAGCAACGTTGGTGGTGCCATCAGCGTCGGCCGCAACGCCGACATCGCGTTGCCGGGCGCGCTGGACAACCGCAGCGGGCTGGTCGCCGCCGCCGGCACGCTCGCGGTGCAGGCCGCCAGCGTCGACAACCGCAATACCCTCAGCGCGCCCAACGGCCCGGCATTGGGCCTGCAGGGCAAGCAGCTGCAGGTGACCACGGGCAGCCTGGACAACCAGCAGGGCCAGGTCCTGGCCGACAACCTGAAGCTGCAGCTCGGCGGTCTGTTGAACAACACCGGCGGGCAGGTGTCCGCCGCGCAGACCTCCGAAATCAACGCCGACAGCATCGCCAACGCAGGCGGCACGCTGGTGGCCGGCAGCAACCAGATCATCCGCACCCGCGAGATCAACGGCAACGGCAGGTTGCTCTCGCAGGGCGACATGACCCTGGAGCTGCGCCAGAGCTACACCAACACCAGCGAGCTGGCCGCCAATGGCACGCTCACCCTTGCCATCCAGGGCAACCTGGACAACCAGGGCAAGCTGCAGGGCGCCGGGGTCAACATCAGCGCCGGCAACATCTACAACGCGGCCACCGGCGAAATCAGCAGCGTCGGCCTGACCCGCCTGGTCGCCAACGGCGAGCTGGTCAACCGTGGCCTGCTGGACGGCCACACCACCCATATCGACGCGGGTACGCTGACCAACATCGGCACCGGCCGCATCTATGGCGACCGCATCGCGATCAACGCCGGCACCCTCAACAACATCGCCGAGAACGTCGGCGGCGTGGAACGCTCGGCTACCATCGCCGCGCGCCAGCGTCTGGACCTGGGCGTGGGCGTGCTGACCAACCGCGGCAAGAGCCTGATCTTCAGCGACGGCGATGCCTTCATCGGTGGCGGGCTGAGCGGCTTGAATGCGGTAGGCACCGCGCAGCGCATCGACAACCTAAGCGCCACCATTGATATCGCCGGCAACCTGGACATCAACGCGCTGGCGGTGAACAACATCCGCGAGAACGTGGTGGTGGAGCGTACAACCACCCAACATGCCACGGTAAGGCTCAATCAACCGGGCTGGTTCAAGAACGGTGACAACAAGGGGCGCCTGAGGGAGACGTCCAACTATCAGCCTTATGAGGTCTATTACCTCAATCCGGCCGACATCATTGAGGACACCCCCTACATCACGCCCGACGGCCAGCAGATCCGTCGCGCCGTGGTGCGCCTGACCGCCAACACCAGCGCCTACTACTTTGCCCGTGGCGGCCTGTATGGCGCGCGCGGCGAACGCGCGCGACTGACCGTCCAGGACGGCAACGTGGTGATCTACTACATCGGCCGGTCGGACAACCGCAACAATCCCGACCAGCTTGGCGCCGGCGCCGAAGATCCATTCCGCGACCTCTCCACGAGCCAGCCGGGCAGCCCGGCATTCGGCTATGAATCGGACACGCTCAACTACAGCAACGCCTACGGCACCTGCACCACCACCTGCGTACAGCTGATCACCTACCCGGATTACGACAATCCGGACGCGATGCTGATCAACATGCAGCGGCACCCGCAGGAAACCAGCGGCAACGAAAAGTACCGCGACGCCACCCGCACCACCGTGGAAGACGTGCTGGTATCGGCCGGCGCCGATGCGGTAATCACCGCCGGTGGCAACATCAACATCGCCACCGATGCGCTGCTCAACGAGTACGCCAGCATCGCCGCCGGTCGCGATTTCAGCATCCGGGGGTTGAACGTTGCGACGTCGTCGGTGATCAACCGATCGCGCACGCTGGAGCGAACCGACACCTTCAGCAACGTGTCGTACACCTACGGCGGCTCCCGCAGCAACTGGAGCGCCGCGCCGATCACCCAGACCCTGGGCGTGCTCGGCACCGAAATCACCGCCGGCGGCAAGCTCACCATCGACGTGGGCAACCTTCGCAACGAGAACGTCGGCAGCAGTGGTCCCAGCGTGGGCAACGGCAGCGGCACCTCCAACCTCAACACCAGCGGCCCCGGTGCGGGCTCGGTGGGTCCGGGCGCCGGTTCCGTACAGGGCCCCGGCCAGAGCACTGGCCAGGGGGCGGGTCCGGTGAGCGCGCAGGGACCGGGCGCGGCGTCTGCTGCCCAGGGCGAGAACGGCACCGCCGTGCAGGGCCCCGGCAGCGCCGGCGCGCAGCTGGCCGACACCGCCGTCGCGCAGGGCCCGGGCCAGGTTGGCTTGGCCGGCCCCGGCAGCGGCGGTGCACAGGACATCAGCGCCGCGCAGGCTGGCCACGCCACGGCCAATGGCCCGGCCGCCGTGCAGGCGGGCAGCAGCAACGGCAGTGGCGGCAACGCCGCACTGGACCGCAAGCAGGCCGTCGCCGCTGCCGGCGATGACCCGCATGTGGTGGTGACCGCTACTCCGAATGCCAGCGCGCCCAGCGCCAGCCTGTTCAACGTGGACGCCAATCGTGGCAACTATCTGGTCGAGACCGACCCGAAGTTCGCCAACTACCGCAGCTGGCTCAGCTCCGACTACCTGCTGCAGCGCGCCGGTTTCGAGCCGACGCAGACCCAGAAGCGGCTCGGCGATGGCTTCTACGAACAGAAGCTGGTCCGCGAGCAGATCGGCGAACTCACCGGTCGCCGCTTCCTGGACGGCTACGCCAGCGACGAAGACCAGTACCGTGCGCTGCTTGAGGCCGGTGCCACCGTGGCCGGTGCCTGGGGCCTGCGCCCCGGCGTGGCGCTCACCGCCGAGCAGATGGCGCGCCTCACCAGCGACATCGTCTGGCTGGTCGAACAGGACGTCACCCTGGCCGACGGCTCGGTGACCCGCGCGCTGGTGCCGCAGGTGTATCTGCGCGTGATGCCGGGCGACCTCGACAGCAACGGCGCACTGCTGGCCGGTGCCGACATCGACATCAAGCTGCGCGGCGACCTGGTCAACAACGGCGACATCGCCGGCCGCCAGCTGGTCAGCATCGACGCCGGCAACATCCGCAACATCGGCGGTGGCCAGATCAGCGGCCAGCAGGTCGGCCTGAAGGCCAGCGGCAACATCGACATCATCGGCAGTACCGTCACTGCGACCGACGTGCTCGCGCTAAAGGCCGGCGGCGACATCACCGTCGCCTCCACCACCCGTGAGTGGGGCGACAAGGGCGACCTGCTGGTCCAGCAGACCACCACGCTGGACCGCGTGGCCGGCCTGTATGTGACCAACAAGGACGGCGCCGGCGTGCTCAGCGTCAACGCCGGGGGCAATGTCGAGCTGCGCGCGGCGCAGGTGGCCAATGCCGGCACCGATGGCATCACCGGCATCGTGGCGGGTGGCGACATCAACCTGACCTCGGTTACCGAGCAGCGCAGCGTCTCGCTCACCCACGACGCCCGCAACTTCACCAACCAGAGCCAGGTCACCCACATCGGCACCACCATCACCGGTGCCGGCGATGTGGTCCTGAACGCGGGCCGCGACCTGAATCTTGCCGCTGCCACCGTCTCGGCCGGCAACGCCCTGGTCGCGCAGGCCGGCCGTGACATCAACAGCGTGGCCGTGGTCGACACCCAGGGCTTCGAGAGCGGGGCGAAGAGCAAAAACCATTCGCGCGAGGTGACCGCCGCCAGTGGCTGGGTGCAGGGCAACCAGCTGAGCGGCGCCGAAGGCGTCGCCCTGCAGGCCGGGCGCGACCTCACGCTGCAGTCCACCACGGTGGACAGCAGCGACGGCGGCGTGGTGCTCTCGGCCGGCCGCAACGTGGCCCTGACCACCGCCCAGGAAACCCACGACCTGGTGGTGGATGAAACCACCCGCAAGAAGAAGACGTTCTCCAGCACCACCACCACTACCCACGACCAGAGTTCGGCCAGCTATGCGGTTGGCTCCAGCGTGGGCGGCAAGACCGTCGATATCATCGCGGGCAACGATGTCTCCATCACCGGCTCCACCGTGCTGGCCGACAACGACCTGCGCATTGCCGCAGTGAACAACATCACCATCGAATCGGCGCAGGACACGCTGAGCGAAGCCAGCAGCTTCAGCCAGAAGAAGTCGGGCATCACCGGCGGCTTTGCCAACGGCGTGGCCTCGATGGGGTACAGCAGCTCGAAAGCCAACAACCAGGGTGCCAGCCAGTCCACCACGCAGGTGGGCTCGGCGGTCGGCGCCATGAACGGCAACGTCCAGCTCAACGCCGGCAACCAGCTGACCATTGCCGCCTCCGACGTGGCCGCAGGCCAGGACCTGACCCTGATCGGCAAGGACATCAGCCTCGTCGCCCGCCAGGACACGGTAGACACCCAGAACAGCCAGTCCAGCAAATCCAGCGGGTTCTCGACCGGCGTCACCTACGATCCGGGCAAGGCCTACCGCAGCGCCCGCGACTCCACCACCGACGGCATGGCCGACAGTGGCTCGACCATGGGCGACATCACCCGCAATGCCGAGGGCACTGCGTCGGGCGTACGCGCGGCCACCACTGCGGTCGTACACACAGGCGGCAGCCAGCGCGCCAGTGGCAACCAGACCCACTCCACCAGCGACGCCCGCGTGGCGCAGCTGAGCGCGGGCGGCGACATGACCCTGATCGCCAATGGCGGTTCCATCACCAGCCAGGGCGCCCAGCTCTCGGCCGAAGGCGATGCGCTGCTGCTGGCGACCAAGGACATCGTGTTCGACGTGGCCCACAACACCGAGTCCAGCACAAGCCAGAGCGGCGGCAAGGGCTGGGGCTACGCCAACAACACCAGCGGCCTGCCAGGCGGCACCAACAATGCGCGCAGCGACGGCAACGGCCAGAGCGACACCATCACCGGTACCCAGCTCTCAGTGGGCGGTGGCGTGCGCATGGCCACCACCGAAGGCGACATCACCCTCACTGCGGCCAACATCGCCGCCGAAAAGGATGTGACCATCCGCGCTGCCGGCAACCTGACCGTGCAGAGCGGGCAGGACACGGTGGGCAATGCCAACACGGCAGACAGCAAGGCGATCGGCACGGTGCAGATCTCCGATACCGAGAAGTTCGCCGGCTGGCACCGCCAGCAGCATGAAGACGACAGCGGCATGGTCTCGCAGGTCGCCAGCACCATCGGCAGCCTCGGCGGCAACGTGAACCTGGGCGCGGGTGGCAAATACACCCAGATCGCCAGCAACGTGGTGGCCGCGCAGGACGTGAACATCACCGCCGCGGAGATCGCGCTGCTCACGGCGGACGAGAGCGGCTACAACTCGCAGAGCGACAAGGACCTGAAGATCGGCGTGTTCGCACGGATCAAGTCGCCCTTCATAGACCTGATCAACAACGTCGACGCCGCACGCCAGTCCGACGGGCGCCTGCAGGCGATGCAGGGCATGGCAGCGGGCGCCAACGCCTACCAGGCGGGCAGCGCCATCGCCAGCGCGGCCAAGGGGGGCGGCGCCTCCCTGTTCAGTGCCGAAGCCGGCATCGGCTTCAAGTCCTCCAGCAGCAGCGCTGATGGCAGCAGCACGGTCTCGCGCGGTTCCACCATCCAGGGCGGCGGCAACGTCAACCTGACCAGCACCAGCGGTGACATCCACGTGGTGCAGGGCAACCTGAGCGCCGGCAACACGCTGACGCTGGATTCGGCGCGCGACATCCTGCTCGAGGCGGGCCAGGCCAACCTGCAGAACAGCAGCAAGAGCAACAACGCCGGTGCCGAAGTCGGCGTGGGCGTGTCCGTGGGCGCGCAGACCGGTGTGTACGTGTACGCCGAGGCCAGCGTCGGCAGCAGCAAGTCCAACGCCGAGAGCAGCACCTGGCAGAACACCACGCTGGCCGGCAGCAACATCTCGCTGAAGGCGGAAGGGGACACCACCCTGCGTGGCGCCACCGCCACGGCCGACCGGATCGATGTGAAGACCGGCGGCACGCTCACCATCGAGTCGCTGCAGGACATCGCCGAGAGCATGTCCAAGGAAAGCCAGGTGGGTGGTCGCGTGCAGGTGTCGTTCGGCACCGCGTGGGACGCCAGCGGCTACGCCAGTGCCGCCAAGTCCAACGGCAGCTACAAGGGCGTCGGCCAGCAGTCCGGCCTGTTCGCCGGTGACGGCGGCTACCACGTCGATGCCGGCCACGTGAACCTGGTGGGCGGCGCCATCGCCAGCACCAACGCGACCAACAGCGACCTGACCGCCGAAAGCTTCACCTTCACCGATCTCAAGAACGAGATGGACTACCGGGCCAGCTCGGCCAGCGTCAGCGGTGGCTTCGGATACGGTGGCAAGGCCGCAACTGATGCCAGCGGCAACCCGGTAGCCGCACCGGGCGCCGCCGGCCAGATGAAGGACATCGGCAACACCATCGCCAATGGCGAGTACGGCGCCGTCAACAAAACGTCCTTCAACCCGGGCATCCCGATGTCCGAGAGCGGCCACGACAGTTCCACCACCTATGCCACCCTGACCGGCGGCAACATCACCATCGGCGGCAAAAAGGTCGACGCCGCAGACCTGGGCGTGAACACCGATGCCAGTGCGGCGCACACGGCGCTTGACACCCTGCCGGACCTGCAGAAGATGCTGCAGGAGCAGCGGGCCATGGCGCAGGCCACGGGCACCGTGGTGGCGGCGGGGACGCAGATCCGGGCTGACATCAATGCGTCGATTGATGAGGCGACAGCACGCAGGGAAGAAGCAAAGCGGCTTCTGGGCGATGCTGGGATGAATGCCGTGATGACTCCAAGCGAAAGAGCACAGCTGGTTGCGGTTGCGTTGCAGGCAGACCAGGAGATCGAGAACCTGCAGAAGGTGGGTGTTCTGGTCGGAGCCCTTACGAACGGCATCGCGGCGTCGTCAGGAAGCACCGGACAGATCGTCGCCGGAACCCTTGCACCTGCACTGTCACACCAGATTGGACAGTATTTCAAGGAAAATGCAGCAAGAAACACCATGGATGGGGGTAGTCGAGGCGAAGAGGGAAGCGCGACGCACCTGCTGGCACACGCACTGCTTGGCGCGGCCGTCGCATCAGCCGGCGGCGACAGCGCTTTGATCGGTGCGTTGGCCGCCGGTGGCGCCGAAGCGGCTGCGCCAGCCATTGCCAGGTTCATGTTCGGAAAGGAGAGCAAGGATCTGACGTCGAGCGAGAAGGAGACCGTGAGTTCCATTGCGGGAATGGGTGGGGGGATACTTGGATCGTTTGACGGCGGGCTCCGCAGCGCGATTGCAGCCAGTAACTCTGCAAGCAATGCAGTCGACAACAACTGGGGCGAAGTCGGGCACTACTCGACCATGGCTACTGTTCTGTACCTTGCAGGTTTCAGTGAGACTGACGCAAAAGCCGTCGCGCTCGCAGCATGGTCTCCGGATACCGATGTTCGAAACGCGATCTCCGTGCGCAACGTCTTCAATGGACTGTCGGCGGAGGGGAATCAGCAGCTGATTCACCTGTTGGACGGACAGACCGACAAGGGCAAGGTAATCTCGACGCAGATGGAGCTGCGTGACGCAGTGGCGGTGATCCTTGAAACAATGAAGAAGTACGAGAACTCCCCGGAGGTCAAGAAGGCCCTGCTCTCAAACGCGAATGTTCAGAGGATCCTGCACTCGTTTGGGGACTCCTTCGCTCACGTCACCGAAGATGGAACACATTACGCGGGGATGTTTGGCCATCTCAAGGACGGTTCGGACCCGGATCAGCCCAATCTGCACCCTGACGCGTACCGTGCTTACACGATGAATCTCTACGAGGTGGCGGCCTATGCTGCAGGGGCGAACGCCACGCAGGAACGTGGCAGGATTGCGGCCATGGTCGACTCGGTCACAACCCAGGACAACGCGATAAAGCAACGCGTCGCTCTCGCGGAAGCCATCAAGAACATGTATGGTCGGGAAACGTTGGTCGCCGGACTGGTCATTTCTCCGGTAAAGGACTGCGGAGAGCTCGAGAATTGCGAGAAACGGCCCGTCGGCAGCCTGGTCAATCCCATCATTGCGGAGCTCTACTCTACGAAGCCGCCTGAGAGGACTGGTGGTGCGTCGAAGAACTAGCGCCAGACATGTGCTTCATCCTTCTTCGAACCATCACGGGAGATCATTGCGCGTATGAGTAGTCGGGGATGGACACTGCTTTGGATTGCCGTGATCGTTCTGGCAACGGCGGTGCCCGTCCGCTTCTTGTTTGATCGCAAGTTGATGTTCGAATGGCTCACTGCAGGAATGATCATTACTTATGTTGCCACCTGGTCAATCGCGCTTAGGGCGCGGAAAGGGAGAAGGCCTGGTCGAGGCGAAGTTGGCGTCGCGATTCTCGCCTGGCTCTCACTCCTCTTGAGTTCGATGTTCCTGCTGATGAAGATGCCAACGTCGTGACTGTTCTCAGCCTCATTGAGGCAACTTCCGGGAAAGGAGGCTTCATGATTCGCGAGCCAAAGGCTGGCGTTCTACGATCGCTTTACCTGGCCTTGTGGGTTGAATGCCTTATTTTCTGCCTGATTCAGCTTCTCCTCGTGCCGGCCATTGTCTTCGGGGATTCCTGGTTGAGTGGAAGCAGCGGTCTGAACCGGCAGTTGGCTCAGGCGGTGCAGTGGGGAGTCCAGCACTATCCGGCGTCGTTTTCCGTCTTCAATCTTCTGCTCATTCCCGTGATGGTTTCGGTATTCCTTGCCAAGGCAGGATGGGGGCTCCGCCCGTCACGGCTGGAGGTGGGGCTGATGATGACGGTCCTGACTCTGCTGTTGCCCTTCCAGATCGGAATCTTCGTCGTATCCCTGATGTCCTGAAGGCAACTGGTCCGTAACGTCGCCAGCGTCATCACAGACTGTTTTTTCTCTGCCGCCAATGAAGGACTCAGCTTGAAGAAGAAACTGTATGCTTCACCCGCAATCGTGATTCTTGCAATGGCGAGTGCCTCCACAGCATTTGCCGAGTGCCAGACGGAAGTGCGGGAGCTAGATGGTTCTCCCCTCAAGGTCGAGGTATGCATCGTGCCGGCGGGAATGTTCAAGCCCAACACCGTGACCGCAAGCATCAATGGGAAGTCCGTGTTCAAGGGCACCGACCATGAAGATGTGGTGTTTGATGGCCGTTACGAGCAGCAGAGCGTGAGTGGCGGTTGCAACGAGATGGTCACCATCATGGACATGGCCACGATGAAGGGCGCACCCATCGCCATCCTGCCTGATGGCTTGGTATCCGAATGCCGGATTACGGCAGACGCAGATGGCCATGCATTGCCCTTTGAGAAAGATGCGACCTGCAACAAGACCTTCTACAGCGCACTCAATCCGTTGATCGGCAAGGTGATGCCCGCCGCCGACGCCAAGCGCTGCAGAGTACTCCTTGGCGGGGTGGAGGTTCTGAGCAAGGAGTTCAAGCTTTAAGCAGGCCCGCAGGGTGTGACCCTACGCACTGGGGCGGCTTATGACGCACAATCAGGGCATGCGCCGATTCCGACTTCCGCTCGTGCTGCTCGCCACCGCCCTGCTCGCCGGGTGCGCCACCAGTACCGACATCCGCAGCCCGCTGGCCACCTGGGTGCCGTCGCCAAACCACAACGTGCGCAGCCCGGTCATCATCGTGCTGCACCATACCGACCAGGACAACGTGCAGCAGAGCCTGCACACCCTGCGCACCGCCAACAGCGGGGGCCGGGTCAGCTCGCATTACCTGGTCGGATCAGACGGCCATATCTACCAGCTGGTGGCCGACAACCGGCGTGCCTGGCATGCCGGTGGCGGCCGCTGGGGCAGCATCACCGACCTCAATTCGGCCTCGATCGGCATCGAGATCGACAATGATGGCAATAGCCCGTTCGCGCCCGACCAGATCGCCGCGTTGATCCGCCTGCTCACGGACCTGTGCACCCGCCTGGACATCCCGCGCAGCCAGATCATCGCCCACGCCGACCTTGCCCCCGCCCGCAAGCAGGACCCCAGCCGCTACTTCCCCTGGCAGCAGCTGGCGGAAGCCGGTTTCGGGGTGTGGCCGCGCGCCAGCGATGGCCCCGCGCCCGAAGGCTTCGATCCGTGGCTGGGCCTGCAGGCCTTCGGCTACGCGCTCGACGACCGCGATGCTACCGTGGGCGCGTTCCACCGCCGCTTCCGCGGCCGTGACGACCTGCCGCCCACCCTCGACGCCGAAGACGCCCGCATCCTGCATTCGCTGCTGCTACAGACCCGGTGACATGACCAAGCCTTCTGCCTTCGCCCTTCTGGGCCTGACTCTTCTCACCGCCTGCAGCACCGTTCCTCCGACCAAGCCAGCCGCCGCCCCGCCCACCAGCACCTATGCCAAGGCTGACTGGAAGGGACTTCCTGACGTTGCCGACGCAGACCTGCAGGCCGGCTTCGCCGCATGGCGCAGCGCCTGCCCGCGCTTGAAGAGCGATGCGGTCTGGTCCTCTACCTGCGCATCCGCCGCGAACGTATCGAACACCCCTACGGCGATCCGCCAGTTCCTGCAGGAAAACCTGCAGGTATACGCTCTGCGCGCCGGCGGCCACCGCGCCGAGGGCCTGATCACCGGCTACTACGAACCGGTCTACAGCGGCAGCCTGACCCGCACCGCCAAGGCCACCGTACCGGTCTACGGCGTGCCGACCGACATGGTCAGTGTGCAGCTCGATGACCTCTACCCCGAACTCAAGGGCAAGCGACTGCGCGGCCGCGTGGAAGGGCGAGTGCTGCGGCCCTATGACGACGCGGCGAAGATCAACGCACAAGGTGCCAAAGCACCCGTACTGGCCTGGCTGACCAACCCGATGGACCTCCAGTTCCTGCAGATCCAGGGTTCGGGCCGGATCCGTCTGGACGACGGCCGCCAGCTGCGCATCGCCTACGCCGACCAGAACGGCCACCCGTACCGCCCGATCGGCCGCTGGCTGGTGGAGCAGGGTGAGCTGAAGAAGGAAGACGTCACCATGGACGCCATCCGCACCTGGGCCAACGCGCATCCGGCGCGCGTGCCGGAGCTATTGGCCAGCAACCCCAGCTATGTGTTCTTCACCAAAGGCCCGGACGGCGACGAAGGCCCACGCGGCTCCTTGAACGTGCCGCTCACCGCCGGTTACAGCGTGGCGGTGGACCGCACCGTGGTCCCGCTGGGCAGCCTGCTGTGGCTGTCCACCACCCGCCCGGACGGCACCCCGGTGGTGCGCCCGGTAGCCGCGCAGGACACCGGCGGCGCCATCGCCGGCGAAGTGCGCGCCGACTTGTACTGGGGTACCGGCGATGCGGCCGGCAAGCTGGCTGGCGACATGAAGCAGAAGGGCAACCTGTGGCTGCTATGGCCAAAGGGTGCGGCACTGCCTACTTCCACTGCTGTCGAGTAAGGACGCGAGCATGGTCTTCTTCTACGCAATGGTTGCGGTGATGGTGGTGGAGATCGTGCTCATGCTCGCGTGGAACCCGCTCTATTTCGGGCTGGGCATCCGGTTGTTCAGCGAGCGCATTCCTGCCACGGCGGAGATGCGCGAACGGTTGGTACTGAACTGCCTGGAACGGGACGTGGCGACCTACGAGTGGATTCCCATGCTGTTCCGCCCGTTGCCCGGTGGCCGAATGGCGTTCCGCGAGAGTTTCTTCCTCAGCGGTGCCAAGCGCTATTACCCGGTCATGCGAGGGCTGGTGGTGGTGGACGCCAGGCGCAACCAAGTGCGGGTAGAGGGCATCTGCAATTGGATGACCCTGGGTATCGCGGTGCTGTGCGTGGCGATGCCGATGGTGGCGACGTCCACATGGCCGATGCTGCTGATCCTGGGGCTGTTCGTGTACTGCTATTTCATCCAACGCCGTCGTTACCACGAAGTGGCCGAAGCGCTGCGCGAGCAGATGCGCACCGAATTGCCCGAAGCCATCATGCAGTTGCGGCGTCGGGTGGGGTGATGACACGCATGGCGTGTCACTACGCGTAGAACCAAACGCGACGCGTGCAACCGCGTAGAGACACGCCATGCGTGTCCCGCGCAATCCCAAAAGGCAACCACGGTAGTGCCACGCCCTGCGTGGCAAACCGAAGCCAGTAAATCTACTGCCCCCCAATCAGTGATTACTCGCAGGCCCCCAGCATGCCCCAGCGCTAGCATTTCCCCACCAGGAACTGCCGCGACCCCACCATGCACGAAGGTCTCCTAAAAAGCTGGAACACCGGCCCCGCCCGCCAGGCCATCATTGCGTTCGTAGCCCGAGTCACCCAAGAGGGCGGTCCGGAATTCGTAGCCCCAGCCGCCCGCATCGCCGTCTTCGACAACGACGGCTGCCTCTGGTGCGAAAAGCCCATGCCGATCCAGGTCGACTTCCTGCTGCGCCGCATAGCCGAGCAGGCGGAAGCCGACCCCGCCCTGCGCGAGAAGCAACCCTGGAAGGCCGTATATGGCAAAGACCAGGCCTGGCTCGGCAGCATCATCACCCGCCACTACGAAGGCGACGACACCTTGCTCAAGGAGGCCGCAGAAGGCCTGCTCTCCGCCTACGTGGATGATGAAGTAGAAGCATTTTCGGCCAAAGCCCTTAAGTTCCTGCTCAACGCCCACAACCCCGTACTCGACCGCCCCTACCTCAAAACCGCCTACGCGCCCATGCGCGAGCTGCTCAGCTACCTCGAAGCCAACCGCTTCACCAGCTATATCGTCTCCGGCGGCGGCCGCGACTTCATGCGGCCCATTACCCAGTCGCTCTACGGCATTCCCCCCGAACGCGTCGTCGGCACCTCGGTGGTACTGGAATACCGCGAAAAGGACGGCATCGGCACCCTCGTCCACACCTCCAAGCTGGAGATATTCGACGACGGCCCCAACAAGGTCGTACGCATCTGGAGTCGTATCGGCGCCCGCCCGATCTTCGCCGCCGGCAACTCCAACGGCGACATTCCCATGCTGCAGTTCGCCACCCAGGGCGAAGGTGCCTCACTGGCCCTGCTGGTTACCCACGATGATGACGTCCGCGACATCGCCTACACCTCCGGCGCCGAGAAAGCCGTCGCCCTGGCCGCCGAACGCGGCTGGCCGCTGGTGAGCGTGCGCGATGACTGGTCCAAGGTATTCGTCGACTAGGCTCGAACCCAATGTCAACTCCACCTCTCCTCGGGAGCTGATGACGGGTTAAGACGTCCATGGAAGGCGCATAACAGCCAAAAGTGACGCGCTTGCTCTTCTTGATTGAACATCGCGGAAGCCGGATACAAGCATGCGCGGATGCGCCACGCATCGAGCCGGCGGTAGCAACCACCGCACGCGATAGCATGGATCGAGCCTAAGCACAGGATGGCCCCCAGGGAGCACGTTGAGTAGATACTTCAGCCCCTTGAGGGTCGGTGGCCAGCTTGTCGATTTGTCGCACCTTGAACCCTTCACGATCATCATCCAGAGCGAGAAGGTTGGTAAACCTTTACGAACTGCAATCACCTTCACCAACCACTGCTTCAGCGCTTCGCACGGCGATCTTCCGCATCCTCCTGGAGATGAGGCGATCTGGGATGGCGGGAAGATGCGCACCTTCTGCGCCACGCGCTATCGGCTGTCGCACGCCCTGCCACAGGTGATTCGGTCGTTGCCGGAGCGAAAAGTGATACTCGCTGCGCACGGGAGCACCTGGGTTCACACCCTCACAATCGAAAACCCGGATGGGCCATACCACCTGTTCCTGACAGTCAAGCGCAGCCCGAAGGAAAAGCGCGCCTGGCAGGACGTCGATGTGATCGTGGAAAGTGCGTATCCCGAGACGCGCAACGCCCCGTCGACGACAGGGAGTCGGCGGCCATTCGTGCTGGTGTGCGGTGATGCCTACTTGTCCAACCCGCAAAAGCCAAAGAAGAAACGGAAGAGATAGCAGGCAAAAGAAAAGGGCGCCGAAGCGCCCTTTTCCGTGTTCAGACCCCGGAGACCACTTGCGAGGCATCGTGGATGCCTACGGCCGAAGCCGCTGGGAAGCGCTCTATTTCACCGGGTCAGTCGCTTCGTCTTACGTTCTCAGTATACAGCGGGTCGGGTCCTCGGACCAACGTGCCGATCCCCCTTGGCCCCACGGCGTTCATCAACAACATCACGACGGAGACAAACAGCTCCGGACCCCCGTTTTGCACTACATTGGTGCAATGACCGCCGCAGCACCGTCCCCGTCCCTCGATGTCCTTGGCACCCCGGTCGCCTGGGCTGATGCCGAAGGCCGCGTCACTGGCTGCAATCCCGCCTTTGCCCGCTGGCTGGGGGTAAGCGTGCGGCGCCTGTTGGGCCAGCCACTGGCCTCGCTGGAGGTGCAGGGCGAGGCCCTGGCCCACTTCCTCGCGCGCGGCGAACGCGACACCCTGCGCCTGCACCGGCTGGCCCTGGCCCTTCCGGGCGAGGCGCCGCGTTTCGCGGAAGGCTGGGTCAGCCGCCACGACGACGACGGCTGGCTGCTGGAGGCGCACCCGGTTGACGAATTCCCCGGGCTGGACCCGACCCAAGCCCTGCCCAGCGCGCTGAGTGCGGCACTGAAAGGCCTGGCCCATGAACTGCGCAACCCGCTGGCCGGCCTGAAGGGCGCAGCCCAGCTGCTGGCCCGGCGCAGCAGCCAGCGCGACCCGGAAGAACGCGAACTGATCGAGCTGATCGGCTCGGAGATCGAACGCCTGAACGGGCTGCTGGAACAGCTGCTGTCGCCGGCCCCCGCCGCGCCGCATGCCCCGCTCAACATCCATGCCTCGCTGGAGCGCGTGCTGCGCCTGGCCGAAAGCGAAGGCGGCTGGGCAGTGCGGCTGCAGCGCGACTACGACCCGAGCATTCCCGAATTCGACGGCGACGCCGACCGCCTCACCCAGGCGGTGTGGAACCTGGTGCGCAATGCGATCCAGGCCGGTGCCGGAACCGTCACCCTGCGCACCCGGGTGGAACACGGCGTGCGCATCGGCGACCACCTCCAAGCCATGGCGCTGCGGCTGGAGATCGCCGACGACGGCCGTGGCGTGCCGGAAGCGCTGGCCGAACACCTGTTCCTGCCGCTGGTCAGTGGCCGTGCCGAAGGCACCGGTCTCGGCCTCGCACTAGCCCAGCAGGTCGCACGCGAGCATCGCGGCACCCTGACCTACCGTTCGCGCCCGGGCCATACCGTATTCACCGTGCAGTTGCCGATCGGGCAGGGCACGCCCGCAACCGAGGAGACCGCGCATGGCGGCTGACAGCCAGGCCCAGCGCGTCTGGGTCGTCGACGACGACCGCGCCGTGCGCTTCGTCCTGAGCACCGCCCTGCGCGATGCCGGGTACGCTGTGGAAGGCTTCGATGGCGCCGCCGCCGCGCTGGACATGCTGGCCAGCCAGCCGCCGCCGGACCTGCTGTTCACCGACGTGCGCATGCCCGGCGACGACGGCCTGGTGCTGCTGGACAAGCTCAAGGCCGCGCACCCGCAGCTGCCGGTGATCGTGATGTCGGCCTATACCGACGTCGCCAGCACTGCCGGCGCGTTCCGTGGCGGTGCGCAGGAATTCCTGTCCAAGCCATTCGACCTGGACGACGCCGTGGCCCTGGCCCAACGCGTGCTGCCAGCGCCGGACATCGCCGTGGCCGAGCGCAGCGCGCCCACCGTGGAAGCCACGCCCGACCAGCGCCCACAACTGGTCGGTGACACCCCGGCCATGCGCGCCCTGTTCCGCGCCATCGGCCGACTGGCGCAGGCGCCGCTGTCGGTGCTGATCAATGGCGAAACCGGCACCGGCAAGGAACTGGTCGCGCACGCGCTGCACCACGAGTCGCCGCGCGTGCAGGGCCCGTTCGTGGCGCTGAACACTGCTGCCATTCCCTCCGAACTGCTGGAAAGCGAGTTGTTCGGCCACGAAGCCGGTGCCTTCACCGGGGCGCAGCGCCGCCATGTGGGGCGGTTCGAGCAGGCCAATGGCGGCACGCTGTTCCTCGACGAAATCGGCGACATGCCGTTGCCGCTGCAGACCCGCCTGCTCCGCGTGCTGGCCGAAGGCGAGTTCTTCCGCGTGGGCGGCCGCGAACTGATCCGGGTGGATGTGCGGGTCATCGCCGCCACCCACCAGGACCTCGAATCGCTGGTCGCGCAGGGCCGGTTCCGCGCCGACCTGCTGCACCGGCTCGATGTGGTGCGGCTGCGCCTGCCGCCGCTGCGCGAGCGCCGCGAAGATATCGTGCAGCTGGCCGACACCTTCCTGGCCGCCGCCGCGCACAAGCTGGACACCCCGCCCAAGCGCCTCACCGCTGCCGCCCTGCAGGCGCTGCGCGAGCACGACTGGCCGGGCAACGTGCGCGAACTGGAAAACGTGTGCTGGCGCATGGCCGCGCTGGCCGCGTCCGACACCATCGGCGTGGCCGACGTGGACAGTGCGCTGCATCGTGGCCCCGGCCAACGCAGCCGTGCGCACGGCGATCCGGGCCAATGGGAAGCGCTGCTCTCGGCCTGGGCCCGGCAGCGACTGGCCGAAGGCGCCGAAGGCCTGCACGCGCAGGTGCGCGAACGGGTGGACCAGGCATTGCTGGAAGCCGCCCTGCAGATCACCCACGGCCGCCGCGCCGAAGCCGCCGCGCGGCTGGGCATGGGCCGCAACACGCTCACCCGCAAGCTCGGTGCCGGTCGACGGCGCGGTAGCTGAATGCCTGTTCATACGATGTAAGCGCCGCGTCGCGGCGTCTTTCATGATGCGTGGACGAGCCAGACGTTAGTTTGCCTATCAAGGAGTTATCCGATGCGTCGTTCCCAACTCGCCCTGTTGTTGCCGTCACTGCTGGTGCTTGCTGCCTGCGGTACCGCGCCCGAGCAGCGCACCGCGCCGGCGCCGGTTGTGCCGGTCGTGAGCGTGGCCAAGCAGGCCGAAGCCAACCTGGCACCGGCGTCGGCCAGTATCGTCAGCGGTCGCCTGGTACTGGTGCCGGACGCGCGCGGCGTGCACATCACCGGCACCATCGGTGGGTTGCAGCCGATGCAGACGGCCGCGTTCCACGTGCACGAGCGGGGCGACTGCAGTGCCGTCGACGCCAGCAGCGCGGGCCCGCATTTCAATCCGGCCAACCAGCCACATGGCCGCAACAGCGCCGGTGCGCATCACGCCGGCGACATGGACAACCTGCGTGCCGACGCGCAGGGGCGGGTGAGCGTCGATGTGCGCCTGCCTGCGGTGACCCTCGGTGGCGGTGCCGCCACCGATATCGTCGGCCGCGCGCTGGTCGTACATGCCAACGCGGACGATTACCGCAGCCAGCCCGCCGGCAATGCCGGCGCCCGTATTGCCTGCGGCGTGATCCGGGCTACGCGCTGAGCGCGCTGCCTGGCTTCGTCGCTTTTCCGTTCGTTACCCGCAAGGAGATCCACATGCGTCTGATCCATACCGCGTTGTTCGCCGCCGTTGCCGCCGTGGGCCTGACCGCCTGCAACAAGCCGGCCGAGACCACCACCCCGGAACCGACCCCGGCCACCGACACCGCACCGGCCGCCGCTGCCGCCGCTGCCGCCAACGACGCACCGCCGGCGATGACCAGCGAAGCGCACGCCAACCACACCGCCATGGCGGAACTGGCGCCGACCCAGGGCAACAACGTCAAGGGCAACGTCACCTTCAGCGTGGTCGACGGCAAGGTGCACGTGAAGGGCGACATCAGCGGCCTGAGGCCGAACAGCGAGCACGGCTTCCACATCCACGAGAAGGGCGACTGCAGCGCGCCGAACGGCGACAGCGCCGGCGGCCACTTCAACCCGTCCAAGGAAGACCACGGCAACCTGGCCACCACCCCGCACCACGGTGGCGACATTCCGAACATCAAGGCCGACGCGCAGGGTAATGCCGTGGTTGATGCCGACGTCTCCACCAACGTGAACATTGGCGAAGGCAATGATTTCGACATCATCGGCCGTGGTTTGATCGTCCATGCCGACGCGGATGACTACAAGACCCAGCCGACCGGCAATGCCGGTGCACGCCTGGCGTGTGCGGTGATCAAGGCCGCGCCGTAATCGATCGGCGGTTCAGCCACGCAGGGCGTGGCTCTACCGGTTGGTTGATGCAAACGAAAAACGCCGGCATTGCCGGCGTTTTTCATGGGTAGAGCCACGCCCTGCGTGGCTGCTCCCGATCAACGCGTCAACAATTCCCGCGCGTCCTGCCCGGCTTCGCAATGCACGAACAGCACCGGCAGCCCGTGGGCTTCCAGCACCGCGGCCATCTGCCGCTGGCGCATCAGGTACTGGTCGTAGATGCCCTGCAGGCGCTCGCAGTTACCCTTGTCATGGTTGTAGAACGCGCACCAACCCGCCGGGTCGAACAGCGCCATACGCACTTCGCCATCAGCGTATCGAAGCAGCGGTTCCGGCGATTCATCCAGCCATTGTTCTGACTGCGGTGCCATCAGCGCGGTTTCAATCAGCGGCCATAATGCCGCCAGGCCCTGGTTGTCGTACTGCATCGACATCATCGCGGCCAGGTCGTTCACCGTGAAATAGCGCGCATGCTCGATCTGCGCGCCAAACGCGTTCTGCGCCTGCAGCGCCGTGTCCGCCTGGGCCATGCCCTGGGCCAGCAGCACTTCTTCCAGCGCGTCGGCCACGGCCGTCGTCTGGGCCACTTCGGTGCCGGTCAGCAGGAACGGCACCACCCGCAGGCCGCCGCCGGTAAGGCTGGCATCGGCCTGGAACGGCAGCGGCACTTCACCGTCGGCGCCGGCCCCGAACGCCAGCAGGCGCGGGCCTTCATTGCGGCCGGGCGCACGCATCTGCAGCTCTTCCAGGCGGCGGTGGATCGGCCAGCCGGGGCGCAGCACCTCGGCCGGGTCGAAATGGGCGCCGGCGAACACGAAGTCCAGCCCGCTCACGCCGGGAACCAGCTTGGCCAGGTCGCGGCCAACGCGGTCGGCAAGTTCACCGGCCTGTTCAGAGCTCAGGGCGGCGTTGCGTGGGGCGTCTCCTCCAGCCAGTTCCAATGCCAGTACGCCAAGGGCATTCATGCCGGGGTCGGGTTTGCTCATGGGATCACAGTTGGCCCATCACAGGGCGGCAGCTACACTTGCCCCCATTATGCCTGCTCCTTCGTGCAGGCCATGTTGCAGACACCCTTCCCATGCCAGGTATCTCCATGCCCAACGCTCGTCCCGTCGCCATCCTTGGTGGCGTCCGTATCCCGTTCTGCCGCCAGAACACCGCCTATTCGGATGTTGGCAACCTGGGCATGTCGGTGCGCACGCTGGGTGCACTGGTCGAACGCTTCGGCCTGCACGGCCAGCAGCTGGGCGAAGTGGCCATGGGTGCGGTGATCAAGCATTCCAGCGACTGGAACCTGGGCCGCGAAGCCACGCTGTCGTCGGGCCTGTCCCCGCTCACCCCCGGCATCACCATGCAGCGCGCCTGCGGCACCTCGCTGGACACCATCATCAACGTGGCCAACAAGATCGCGCTGGGCCAGATCGAATCGGGCATCGGCGGCGGCTCGGACACCACCTCAGACGTGCCGATCGTGTACGGCAAGAAGCTGCGCGCGCGCCTGCTGGCCGCCAACCGCGCCAAGACTACCGGCGACAAGATCAAGGCGATCCTGAGCGGCTTCAAGCTGGGCGAACTCAAGCCGGAATTCCCGGGCGTGGCCGAGCCGCGTACCGGCAAGAGCATGGGCGACCACTGCGAAGACATGGCCAAGGAATGGAACATCTCGCGCGACTCGCAGGACGAGTGGGCGGTGTCCTCGCACAAGAAGCTGGCTGCTGCCTATGAGCGCGGCTTCTTCAACGACCTGATCGCCCCGTTCCGTGGCGTGGAGCGCGACAACATCCTGCGCCCGGACACTTCGCTGGAAAAGCTGGCCACGCTGAAGCCGGCATTCGACAAGGTTTCCGGCCGTGGCACGCTGACCGCCGCCAATTCCACCCCGCTCACCGACGGCGCCTCGGCGGTGCTGCTGGCCAGCGAGGAATGGGCGCGCGCGCACGGCCACGAGCCGCTGGCCTACCTGCGTGACTCGCAGGTTGCCGCCGTGGACTTCGTGCATGGCGAAGGCCTGCTGATGGCCCCGACCATCGCCGTGCCGGAAATGCTCAAGCGCAATGGGCTGACCCTGCAGGATTTCGACATCTACGAAATCCACGAAGCGTTCGCCGCCCAGGTGCTGTGCACGCTGCGCGCGTGGGAAAGCGAAGACTACTGCCGCAACCGCCTGGGCCTGAATGGCCCGCTGGGCAAGATCGATCCGGCCAAGATCAACCCGCTGGGTTCGTCGCTGGCGACCGGGCATCCGTTTGCGGCTACCGGTGCGCGCGTGATTGCTACTGCTGCCAAGCAGTTGGCGGAGCGTGGGGGTGGTCGGGCGCTGGTGTCGATCTGCACCGCCGGTGGCATGGGCGTTGTGGCGATCGTCGAGCGGTGATCCGCGCACGGTTGGGATGAAAAAAGGCCACCCTTGGGTGGCCTTTCCTTTTTAGTAGTGCGAGGAGCCGGCCGGCGGCCGGCACTACGGGAGGCGGGGGTTTCCGAATGCGTCGCGGTCGACCGGGTGGTCGAGCACTGGGGCCGGTTCGCTCATCAGCGATTGTTCTTCTACGGTCGCGCGCTCGGGCACCACCGTCGCCAACGGCGCCGCCGTTCGCACCAACGCCACGCGCTCTTCGCCACGCTGCTGGCGCAACGCATTGCCGTAGCACTGCGCGGCCAGCGCGGGTTCGCCGCGCGCGGTGAACACCTCGCCCAGCGCTTCCCATGCATCCGGGCCGGCACCGGCGGCAATCGCGCGGTGCAGGTAATCCTCGGCCTGCACATGCTCGCCCTGGCGTGCGGCAATCCGGCCCAACGCCAGCAGCAGCGCCGGGCTCGAGGGCTGCTGGCCGAGCCAGCGCTGCAGGTTGGCTTGGCGGGTGGCCAGCTTTTCCACCGGCATCTGCCCGTACAGGGTCACCAGCGACTCGTCCCAGCGCGTGTCCAGCGCCTGCTCCAGGTTGAGCAGGGCCGGCTCGTCCCAGTCCAGGGCTACCGCGCGCAGGGCGTAGGCGGAGACCACGTCGGGGTCGCTGCGCAGCGCCTTCGGGGTCGCTTCCCACTGCGCGGCCAGCGCATTCACGTCGCCCGCTTCCAGCAGCGACTGCGCGGCCAGGCGCACTTCCAGTTCTGAAACCGCGTCGTCCGGCAGCACCTTCTGCTTGCGCAGCGCGCCCAGCTGGCCATAGGCCTCATGCGCGCGATCCGCACGCGCCAGTGCTTCGGTGCGCAGCCACAGGCCGCGCGGCGGCAGCGGCTGGATACCGGGCGCGTCCAGCGCGTTGATCGCATCCACCGGGCGCTCCTGCTGCAGCAGCCGTTCGGCCTGCATCAGTGCGTACGCAGTGGCATCGGACGTGGACAGGCGCTGCAGGTACTGGTCCACCGCCGCCTGGTCGCCGCGCGCTTCTGCACTGCGTACTGCAGTGGTGTACGCCACCGCCGTCACTTCGTCGTCTTCGGCAGCCGTGGACAGCAGCTTTTCCGCGCGCTGCCAGTGGCCGTACTCATGCGCCTGCAGGCCTTCGATCAGGCGTGCGCGGCCCTGCTTGCGACGGTAGCGGCCCCACGCCCGGAACGGTGAGGCCACCAGGCTCCACAGCAGCCACAGCACCAGCAGCGCCACCAGCGCCATCAGCGCCACCTGCGGCACGGTGGAGCGGTAGTCGTTGCCGCCGGCGCGGTAGATCACCTCGCCGTACTGGCGCAGCGATTCCGTACCCAGCCATTGCGCAGCCACCACGCCCAGCACCACGGCCAGCAGCAGCACTACTACGGAATGAATCGGCTTCATCTATCAACTCCCATCGCGCAGGGTGCGCAGTTGCTGCAGGGTGCTGCCCAGTTCGGGCAGCGGCGGGCGTAGCACTTTGGCGCGCAACTGCTGCAGTTCAGCACGTTGCTCGCGCAGGCCGGGTGAATCCGGCCACAGGCGCGGCATCCACAGCGCCACGCGGTCCAGCGACTGTTCAAATTCCGACTGATTGCCGCGTTCCACTGCCGCGCGGGCCAAGGTGAGTTCCAGCTGCAGCGAGTCCCACGCAGCGGTGCGCTCGGCGCCGGTGAGCGGTCCCTGCGCGGCGGTGGGCGTAATGGTCACGAACGGCGCCAGCATCTGGTGCCACCACGGCGTGGATGCGCTGCCGGCCGCCGGCACGATCTCTTCGGGCAGCGCGCCCACGGCCTGCGCGAAGCGGGTCAGCCGCTGGTTGATCTCCGCGCGCGGACCCGCGCCAAGCGCATCCACTGCATTGCGTTCCTGCATCAGCGCCTGGCGCAGGTTGAGGAATTCCGTGCCCTGCACTTCGTCCAGCGCGGCGGCGGCCAAGGCGTACAGGCGGCGTGCGCCGTCCACGTCGTCGGCGAAAGCCAGCCGCTGGCCGGCCTGGCTGAGCAGCAGCTCGGCTTCTTCCAGCTGCAGCGCCTGCGCATTGTGGCGGGTGCTGTCGGCCAGCCGCGCCAGGTTTTCTTCCAGCAGCGCGTTGCGCTGGCTCAGGCCCAGCATTTCATCGCGCAGCACGCGGTTGGTGGCGGCTGCGTCCTGGACCCGCTGCGAGGTGGAGCGCTGGTCGCGGCGCAGGGCCTCCACGCTGCCGGCCAGGCCCTGCACCAGCACGTTGGCGTCGGCTTCGCGCTGGGCGATGCGCGCCTGCTGGGCCTGCCACTGGGTCCAGCCCCAGGCGGCGGCGCCTGCGAGCACAGCTACCGCAGCAAGCGGCAGGATCCAGCGCAGCGGTGAGCGGGTGGGGGGCGGAGCGATGTCGTTCATGCAGTCATCCTTGTCGTCCGCGCCGGTGCATTCACGGGCTGGCGGGCGCTCAGGCGTACAGCATCGCCCGCCGCCCAAGCGACCTGCAAGGCCGGAACCGACCCCTGTTCAGCAACCTGCGCCGGTGGTGATCGCAGCGTGTGCGGCCGCTGCCAGCTGGGCCGGCATCGGGCCGTCGGCCAAGCGCACCCGGGCGAAGCCAGCCTCCTGCGCGAGCGCCACCAGGCGCGGGCTGGCGGCCACTACCTGTTGGCTGCGCAGGCACAGCAGAAGATCTGCCGGAAGCTGCTCCAGCAGCAGGCCCAGCGCCTCGGCGCTGCTGAGCGCCAGCACCCAAGGCAGGGGCTGGTGGCGCAGGCGCTGGAGTTGGCGGGGTGGCAGGCGCAGCGCCTGTCGACGGTAGACATCCACCCGCTGCAGCTCGGCGCCACGGTCTTGGAGTGTCTGCGCGATGATCCCGCGTCCGCCCGGGGCGGTCACCAGCGCCGCACGCAGGCCCTGCAGCTGGGCCAGTGCGGGCAGGTCGAGCAGGCCCTCGCTGTCCATCCGTTGCGGTGCCTGTACATCGGTGGCGCCATGTCCACGCAATGCCGCAGCGGTGCCAGCGCCCACCGCCAGCCAGGTGCCGGGATGCGGCGCATTCAGCGGCACCAGCCGCGCGGCCGCGTGCACGGCCGCCGGGCTGCTGAACACCACCCGGTCGGCGCCCAGCGCCTGGGCCAACGCGGCGCGGGTGGCGTCATCGCGCTGCGCCACCAGGGCCCAGGGCGACAGCCCCAGCACCTGCGCGCCCAGCGGTGCCGCGGCGCGGCGCAGCGCCGCGTGCTGGCCGCGCGGGCGCAGCGAGAGCAGGGTCCATTCCGGCACATGTGCGGGGCGGTTCATTGCGGGCATTATGCGAGGCCTTCGCCGTAACGTCGCCGTACCGATGTCCGATTCCCCTATGACCGACGCGCCCCCCGCGGTGCACCTGGCCGCCCTCCAGCAGGTCCTGCAGCGCATGCCGCCGGTGGCCGCCATGCAGATCCAGGTGGCCGGCTACGCCGACGGGGTGCTGTCCCTGCGCGCCCCGCTGGCCGCCAACGTCAACGACAAGGGCAACGCCTTCGGCGGCAGCCTGTCGTCGGTCATGACCCTCAGCGGCTGGGCGCTGGTCACCCTGCGCCTGCGCTTGGCCGGGTTCGACGCCGACGTCTACGTGGCCGACAGCCACGTGCGCTACCTGGCCCCGGTCTACGAGGACCTGCAGGCCCAGGCCCAGGCCGCCGACGAGGCCGACTGGGAGGTGTTCCTGGCCACCTTCGCCCAGCGCGGCAAGGCACGCATCGACGTGGTCGCCCGCCAGCCCGGCGAGGCCGGAAAACCCGCAGCTGAACTGAGCGGACGTTTCGTTGCCTTCGCAAGGCGGTAGGATGGGCGCCTTGCCGATTGGGGAATTCGCATGCGCCGTACCTTCCAGATCCTGCTGTTGAGCCTGCTGGCGCTGACCAGCGTGTCCGTGCTGGCCGCCGACCAGAAGAAGATCACCAAGGGCCAGCGCAAGCAGCTGGAAGAGACGCAGATCAAGTACGACTCCACCATGCGCTGGGGCACCGTGGAAGACGCGCTGCCCTACCTGGACCCGGAGAAGGCCAAGGAGCACCCGCTCACCGACCTGGAGCTGAGCCGCTTCGAGCAGGTGAAGATCTCCAGCTATCGCGCCGGCGAGAACGTCCCCCTGCCGGACGGCACCATCGGCCGCAACGCGGAAGTCCGGGTCATCAACCTCAATACCCAGTCCGAGCGCACCGCCCGGGTCCGCGAGATCTGGCGCTGGGACCCTGAAGACAAGCGCTGGCTGCAGGCCAACGGCCTTCCGGACCTCTGGCAGGACCGCTGAGCCCCTGTCGGGGCCCCGCAGGGCGCCGGTTCGCCCGCATGTGCGACAATCGGCGCCCGCTTATCGACCCGTGATCTGAGTGAATTACGAAGAGCTGCTGGCCTTTGCCGGCCGAAACCCGATGTTGTCGATGGCCTTCGTGGGCCTGACCGTAGCCATCCTCGTCACCGAGGTGCGTCGTCTCCTGCGTGGCTACAAGTCGATCAAACCGGCCGAGCTGACCCAGCTGATGAATGCCGGCGGCGCGGTCGTGGTCGACCTGTCTGCGGGCACCGATTTCGAAAAGGGCCACATCGCCGGCAGCCGCAACGTGCAGCCCGCCCAGTTCGGGCCGGAGCACAAGCTGGTGGTCAACGCCAAGCAGAAGCCGGTGGTGCTGGTGTGCCGCACCGGTACCGCCTCGGAAACCGCCGCCAAGGCGCTGAAGAAAGCCGGTTTCGAGCAGGTCCACGTGCTCGACGGTGGCCTGCCTGCCTGGCAGCAGGCCGAGCTGCCGCTGGTCAAGGGCCGCAACTAATTTGACGGATTTGGCCGGCACGCCTTGTGCGCGCCGCCACACGCCCCCATCGCAGGGCATGTAACAATCCATTACTACTGCATTTATTTTTGGAGCATCAGGAAATGTCCGAAGACACCATCACCAACGGCGCCGTCGCGCCGGCCGACGCCGCCACCGGCCCCGCGTTCACCGTCGAGAAGATCTACGTCAAGGACGTCTCCTTCGAGTCGCCGAACGCCCCGGGCGTGTTCAACGAAGCCGTCCAGCCGGAGCTGCAGCTCAACCTCAACCAGCGCGTGCAGCGCCTGGGCGAGAGCGCCTTCGAAGTGGTGCTGGCCGTGACCCTGACCTGCAAGGCCGGCGACAAGACCGCCTATGTGGCTGAAGTGCAGCAGGCTGGCGTGTTCGGCCTGGTCGGCCTGGACCCGCAGTCGATCGACGTGCTGCTCGGCACCCAGTGCCCGAACATCCTGTTCCCGTACGTGCGTTCGCTGGTGAGCGAGCTGATCCAGGCCGGCGGCTTCCCGCCGTTCTTCCTGCAGCCGATCAACTTTGAAGGCCTGTACGCCGAAACCCTGCGCCAGCGCCAGGAACAGGGCGAGACCTCGCTCGCCGATTCCGAGCCGGCCGGCAACGCCTGATCGGCGCTGCAGTGGTACCGATGAACGACACCGCAGACAAGATCGCCGTTCTCGGCGCAGGCTCCTGGGGCACCGCCCTGGCGAGCCTGCTGGCGCGGCACGGGAAACAGACCGTGCTGTGGGGGCGCGACGCGGCGATGGTGGAAGCCATCGACCAGCGCCACGAGAACACCCGTTACCTGCCGGGCATTCCGCTGCCGGAATCGCTGCGTGCCACCACCGACCTGGCTGCGGCCGTCGAAGGTGCCACCTGGATTCTCGTGGTGGTGCCGTCGCACGCCTTCGGTGAAACCGTGCGTGCGCTGGCGCCGCTGCGTCCGGCCAACGCCGGCGTGGCGTGGGCGACCAAGGGCTTCGAGCCCGGTTCCGGCCGTTTCCTGCACGAAGTCGCGCGCGAGGTCCTCGGACCGGACGTGGCGCTGGCGGTAGTGACCGGCCCGTCGTTCGCCAAGGAAGTCACCCAGGGCCTGCCGACCGCCATCACCGTGCACGGTGATGACGCCGAGTTCGCCCAGCAGGTGGCCGAAGCCATGCACGGCCCCGCCTTCCGCGCCTACACCGGCGACGACATGGTTGGTGCCGAGCTCGGTGGCGCCATGAAGAACGTGCTGGCCGTGGCTACCGGCGTGGCCGATGGCATGCAGCTGGGCCTCAACGCCCGTGCCGGCCTGATCACCCGCGGTTTGAATGAAATGCTGCGCCTGGCGGCCGCGATCGGCGCCAAGCCGGAAACCCTGATGGGCTTGGCTGGCCTGGGCGACCTGGTGCTGACCTGCACCGGCGACCTCTCGCGCAACCGTCGTCTCGGCCTCGCGCTGGGACGTGGCCAGAGCCTGCAGGACGCGGTGCGCGAAATCGGCCAGGTGGTGGAATCGGTGCAGACCGCCGATGAAGTCATGCGCCAGGCCCGCCGGCACGGCATCGACCTGCCGATCTCGGACCGGGTCCGCGCCGTACTGCACGGCGAACAGACCCCGGAAGAAGGCCTGCGCGCGCTGCTGGCGCGAGAGCAGAAGCCGGAGTATCCGGATACGCTGTTCAAATGATGCAAACGAAAAACCCCGGCGAAAGCCGGGGTTTTTTATGAGTGCGATCACAACTCGGACGCACTGCAATTAATTGCAGAGAGGGGCTCTACCGGGGCGCGCACACTTGGGCTCGTCCCTGTCACTGCCGACCCTTCATGCGCATTGTTACGTTGCCCGGCCTGACCGCTTTGAAGGACAACGCCCGGGGAGTAGGATTGAATCCTACTCATTCCAAGGGCCGTCCCATGCGCTCGACCCAACAGTTCAGCATCACCCTGCCAAACGAAATGGCCGACACGGTCCGGGCTAAAGTTGCCAGCGGCGAATACGCTACCGAAAGCGAGGTGATACGTGATGGCTTGCGTGCACTCTTGGCGCGGGATCGCGCAATAGAGACTTGGTTGCGCGAAGAGGTCGTCCCTGCGGCCCTCGCTCTCGAGGCTGATCCAAGCCAAGCTCTGTCTGCGGAACAGGTACGTCAGCGTCTAGCCGAGAGGCGCAGCGCCCGCATGGCCTCTGACCGCAAATGAATTACCGCGTCCAGTTCACGCCAGCTGCTTTGGATCAACTGGATGCACTTGAAGAGTTCATTGAAGCCGCGGGCTTGCCTATCGCCACTTCTCGGTACTCTGAAGCAATCGTCGCCTACTGCGAGACCTTTGCACTCTTTCCTTTGCGGGGTGTGAAGCGCGACGACATTTTGCCCGGTGTCAGAATGACCCACTTCAAAAGCAGGACCGTCATCTCACTGCGAGTGGATGAAGACAACCATGTCGTGTCGATCCTGGGCGTGTTCTACGGCGGACAAGACTACGAAGCCGTACTGCGCGAGCCTGCCAGCGACTGAAACGCATCGCCACTCGGTGGAGCCGGGCCATGCCCGGCTGCTCGGAAACCCAAAACTGCCTACCCCAAAAAAGCGAAGCCCGGCGGAGGGCCGGGCTTCATGACGCGTGGGAGAGAGGTCACACGCCATCCAACAACGTACCGTTGTTCTGTTGCATTACCAGGTGAAGCGCGGGCCCACGAACCACTCGCGGTCGCCGGCCTTGGCCAGCTTCACTTCGCCGCTCAGGCCCCAGTTCTGGTTGAACTTGGCCTGGGCGCCCACGCGGCCGTAGAACTCGCCGTCCGGGTTGATGCCGTGCTTCTTGCTGAAATCTTCGTAGCCGGCCAGCGCGTAGCCTTCGATCATCGGGGTGAACGCGGTGCGCACGCCCACTTCAGTGGCATAGCCGTTGAAGTCCAGGCCGTGCTTCGGATCGAACTTCTGGTACGCGACGCGAGCCACCAGGTCGGTGGTCGGCGCGATGCCGTAGTTGTAGCCGACGCCCACGCGCCACTGGTCAACATCAGCGTTCCCGCGCTTGGTTTCCTGCGAGTTGTAATCGCCAAAGACATGGAAGTTCGGCGCAATGGCAGCCGAGCCCTTCACGGCCCAACCATCAGCGTCGCCACCCTTGGCGTCAGTGTTCACGTAACCGCCTTCAACGTAGTTGTAAGACAGGCCATCGGCGGCCGAAGCAGCGAACGGCAGTGCAGCGACCAGACCCAGGGCAAGCAGGGAAGACTTAATCATCGGGAACACACCTTTTTTATTTTGGATTTGCCGGCCGCCCCCTCTGGGGGAGGGGAGAGAGAGGGGCGGTCGACAGGTGTAAATTATCCGTTAGCCGACCTAATCAACCCTGAATAGTGAACTGACCGGTACATGAATAAGGTGCGCGTTCAGGGAACTGTTACGCGGTGCGCAGACGGGTCGAAAGGCAAGCCAATGATCTGTGCCATGGAAGGAGACACTGGGTGGAAAACAGGGAGTCAGCAGTGAATGCCGCAGCCACCGATCTCGGCAACCGCATCCTCAAGGTCAACCACGCCGGTGAGCACGGCGCCGTAAACATCTACACCGGCCAGATCCTCCTGGCACGGCTGACTGCGCCTCATATGGTGGCCGAGCTTCGCGAGTTTCGTTCGCACGAGCAGCGACACCGCGCGATCTTCGGCGCTGAGTTGGAGCGACGCGGACGCCCTCGCTGCCGAAGCTACGGGTTGTGTGGCCTTGGCGGCTTCGTCCTCGGGGCGGTCACTGGGCTTCTGGGGCCGGCGGCCATCTCGGCGACCACGACAGCCGTCGAAAGCGTGGTCCTCAGGCACCTGCAGCACCAGCTGATGGTTCTGGATGGCCGCGATCCTGCAGCTGTAGCCGCCATTGCTTCGATTGTTGCCGAAGAGCAGCAGCACCATGACCAATCCGTGGCGCACGGCCACGCAGATTCGTTCTGGTCCCGGTTTCTCAACCCGCTGGTATCAGGCTCGACAGAAGCGGTCATCTGGCTCGGCATGCGTGGGTAGTTCGCTGGAAGCCCTTGGGCTTCCTTCATCGTTGGTAAACCGTCTGGGGGAAATATGCGTAGGCTGATGCTTCTGATGGCAATAACCGTAGCCCCGGCATTCGCTGCCGAGCGCGACGTTCCTGACGACTTCAACATCCTGTTCGCAACCGCCTGCATGCAGTATTTCTATTCGCAGGACAAGCTGCCCGACGAGATGGAAAGACTAGGCCTGGAGCTCCTGCCGCCCGAGAAGTCCACGACCTTCCTGAGCGGTGGAGAAGGTACCGCCTGGCACATGGAAGCGCCCAACAACCGGTATGTCGTTTCACTCAGCAAGGGTTCCATCTGCACTGTGTTTGCACAGGGGGCGAACCCCGAGCGGATCCAGTCGGGATTCCTGGATCTGGTGGGGACTGCTCCACCACCGTTGGTGGCAGAGGAACCGGATACGGCGATGTTGGGGCCGAACGATGAGCACGCAAAAACAATCGCACGCTCCTGGTCTCGCCCCAAGGACAAGGAAGAACTGCTCTTCGTACTGACGACGTCGTCGAGTGACACGGCGAGAGCACAGGCCATGGCCTCCATGGCGCGGGTCGACAAGGTCAAGTAGTCATTCAGATCGAATCCGATCTGACTGCAACCGCACGCCATCAACACTCACGATGGCGTCCAGCCGGATCCGGCTTCCGTCGTCCAGCAGCATGTGCTCTTCCCCGCCATGCGCCTGCAGGTCGCTGATGCGCGCCTGCACGGTCTGCTGCTGTCCGGAAGTGTCGAGGTACTCAATCGAAACAAGGCGGCCAGTGGTCGCCGTTGCCTCAAGCACGTCGTGGAACTCGCAGTCGATGGGAACGTAGGTCGCGTTCATTGCCGCACTCTCCTCAGGGTTGCTGGCCGGAAACACCGGCCAGCCCGTTGTACATCCTTCAACGCAGCTTCACGCCCGGGAAGTCCACCGGCACCGCGAACGCCACGTTGACGTAGTTGGTGAACAGGTTCAACGCAATGTGCGCCAGGATCTCCACGATCTCTTCGTCGTTGAAGCCCACGCTGCGCAGCTGCGCCACGTCGCTGTCGTCGATCTGGCCGCGGCCTTCCACCACGCGCAGCGCGAAGTGCAGTGCTGCCGCCGTCTTCGGGTCGTCCGACTCGCCGCCCTGCGCGGCGCTCATTTCCTTGCTGCTGGCGCCGGCCTTGCGGCCCAGTGCGGTGTGCGCGGCCAGGCAGTACTCGCAGGCATTGCGGTTGGCGATGGCCACGGCGATCTTTTCGCCCAACGCGGCCGGGATGACGCCGCCGCCGAGGGCGCCGAACGAGCCCCACATGCTCTTGAGCGCGGCGGTGGAATTGGCCACGGCGCGGAACATGTTCGGGGTGGCACCGAAGGCGGAATGGATCTGGCCAAGCAGGGCCTGGCGTTCGCCGGTGGTGTCCTGGGGGGTAACAAGGGGGATACGGGACATGGCTTGGATTCCTGTTGAGTGCCGGCGCGGAGTGGCCGGTTGATGGGCATAATAGGAACCCGTTCGGGACTTTTGGTGTCTGTATGTCGCTGATAGATGTCAATTCGTCCAGCACGTCGATTGACCGGCTCAGCCCGGTGCTGGAGCGCTTCCGGGTCGACGCCACCCTGTTCCATGCGGGCCCGCTGTGCGGCCACCAGACCTTCGACGCCCAGCCCGGGCGTGGCTTCCTGCATGTGCTGCGCCGGGGCGAAATGGACCTGCTGTACCGCGACGGCAAGCAGCTGGCGCGTACCCACCTGTGCGAACCCACCCTGCTGCTGTTCCCACGCGCGGTGCACCACGAGTTCATCAACCCGCCGGTGGATGGCTCGGACTTCACCTGCGCGACGCTCGATTTCGACGGCGGCCTGCGCAACCCGATCGTGCAGTCGCTTCCCGATGTGATCCTGCTGCCGTTGCAGGCCATCGATGGATTGCAGGCCACGCTCGACCTGCTGTTCGCCGAATCCGACCGCACCCGCTGCGGTTCTCGCCTGCTCGCCAACCGATTGTTTGAAGTGGTGCTGATCCAGGTGCTGCGCTGGATCATCGACCACCCTGACCAAGCGCAGGTCTCGCCCGGCATGATGCTGGGCCTGTCCGACCCGCGCCTGGCCAAGGCGTTGATGGCGGTGCACGCCGCGCCGGATGCAGAGTGGACGCTGGAGCGCATGGCCGCGCTGGCCGGCATGTCGCGCAGTGCGTTCGCGGCCGCGTTCAAGACCGCCACCGGCACCACGCCGGCGGCGTACTCGCTGGACTGGAAGCTCAACGTGGCCACGTCATTGCTCCGCGCCGGTCGCCCGGTGAAGCAGGTGGCACTGGAGCTGGGCTTTGCCGATGCGCCTACGTTCTCGCGCGCCTTCCGCCGCCGCACCGGTGCCTCGCCGCGCGAGTGGTTGAACACGCGCGGCGAAACGGGCTGAGCAGACTTTACTTTTTGATGCCACCAGCGGAGGCATGGCGCTCTTCTTCCAACGCGGCGCTGGGAGGCAGGTGCCGCTCGATCCACTGCTTGAACTCGCCCACCACGCTTTCGCGCCCGACATCGTTCAACAGGTCATGCGCGTGGTCCTTGTACAGCAGCAGCGTCTTGTCCGCCGAACCGGCGTTGTCCTCGAACACCTGGCTGCCTGCCGGCACGGTGACCTTGTCGGCGGTGCCATGCGCGATCAGCACCGGTAGCCGCAGCGTAGGGAAGCCGCGCTTCAGCCGGTCGATGCCGACCAGCATCTGCGCCACGGTCAGCGCGGTCTGCTTTTCGTTGGCGATCAGGGGGTCCGCGTTGAGCGCGGTCACCACCTCGGGGATGCGAGAGAACTCCTTGTTCGGCAGCTTCAACACGCGCAGGGTGGGGAACGGGCCGCTCAGCCAGCGCACCAGCGACAACACCGCGTCCGGCGCGGGCACCTGGAAGGCGTAGCTTTCGCAGATAAGACCGGCCAGTTCGTCCTGGTGCCCGAGCGTGTAGGCCGAAGCGATCACGCCGCCCGCGCTGTGCCCCAGCAGGAACACCGGCAGCCCCGGCTCACGCGCACGCGCCACGTCCAGCAGCGACTGCACATCCGCCAGGTAGTCGTCGAAGTGCTCCACATGGAACCGCGGACCGGTGGACTTGCCACGCCCGCGCAGGTCTACCGCATACACCGCCAGGCCCATCGCCGTGAACTGCGCGGCGGCCCACTGGTAATGCCCGCTGTGGGAATTGAAGCCCGGCACGATCGCCAGCACCGCGCGCACCCGCCCGCTCGGCCGCCAGCTGCGGATGAAGAGCTGGCGCTCGCCGCTGATGAATTCCTCGGTGCGCGACGGTGCCGACCCACGCGGCTCGGAGGGCACCGCATGCAAAGCTGCTGGGGGAACAGTGTTCATGGCCGATCCTCGAAACGTGGGGGAGGGGGTTCAGCTCTTCAGGAACGCGAGCAGGTCCTGGTTGAGCTGGTCTTTCGCGGTGTCGCCCAGGCTGTGGCCGCCGCCCGGGTAGATCTTCAGCTGCGCGCCCTTGATCAGCTTCGCCGAGCGCAATGCAGCGGCCTTGATCGGCACGATCTGGTCGTCGTCGCCATGGATGATCAGCGTCGGCACGTCGAAGCGGCCCAGGTCGTCGGTGAAGTCGGTTTCCGAGAACGCCTTGATGCAGTCGTACGCGTTCTTGTGGCCGGACTGCATGCCCTGGTTCCACCACGAGCGGATCAACCCTTCAGAGACCTTCGCGCCGGGCCGGTTGAAGCCGAAGAACGGGCCGGTGGCCACGTCCAGGAAGAACTGCGCACGGTCGGCCAGGTAGGCCGCGCGGAATCCGTCGAACACCTCGATCGGCAGGCCTTCGGGGTTGACGGCGGTCTTGAGCATGATCGGCGGCACCGCGCCCATCAGCACCGCCTTGGCCACGCGCGCGGTGCCATGCCGGCCGATGTAGCGGGCCACTTCGCCGCCGCCGGTGGAATGGCCGACCATCGTTACGTCACGCACGTCCAGATGCTCGAACAGCTGCGCGAGATCATCGGCGTAGGTGTCCATGTCGTCGCCGTGCCACGGCTGGCTGGAGCGGCCGTGGCCGCGCCGGTCGTGCGCGATGCAGCGATAGCCGTTGCTGGCCAGGAAGAACATCTGCGCTTCCCACGCATCGGCGTTGAGCGGCCAGCCATGGCTGAAGGACACCACGGGGCCACTGCCCCAGTCCTTGTAGTAGAGGGAGGTGCCGTCTTGGGTGGTGAACAGGCTCATGGGCGGTCTCGGCGGGGGAGCGGGCGGTCTGCGCAGGCTCACATGCAGGCACGGGGACAGCATCTGTCGTTCGGGCGCGCGGGTCGTCCCCCATCCGGGGGCAGTGGCGCCGGTGCGGCCACGCCTATGCTTGGGCCGTGGCCTGCACAGGGAGCCCGCTCATGCTCGACCGTCTTGCGGTACTGGATGAGATTCTGGAATGCCATGCCGGGGTGCTGGGGCGGGACTACCACCCGTACCGCAACCACACCTATCGCGTGGCCAATTTCCACTGGTGCATGCTGCCGGGCTCGCTGGAAGACCTGTACGTGCTGTCGGTGGCGGTGGCCTTCCACGACCTCGGCATCTGGACGGCCGGCACCTTCGACTACCTGGCACCTTCCGAAGCGCTGGCCCGGCAGTACCTTGAGGAGCGTGAGCGCCCCGAGCTCATCGAGCTGGTGCTGGCGATGATCCGTGAACACCACCGCCTCTCGCGCCTGCCGCGCGACCAGGACCGGCGCATCGAAACCTTCCGCCGCGCGGACTGGATAGACGTCTCACTGGGCGCATTGCGCTTCGACCTGCACCCGGACGACTTCACCCGCATCGTGCGGCGCTTCCCGCGCCTCGGCTTCCACCTGCGGCTGGTGCAGTTCTCGTTGAAGCACGGCCTGCGTCATCCGCTGCGGCCGCTGCCGATGCTGAAACGCTAGCGGCTACTCTTCCAGCCGCACCAGCCCGCGACGCAACGCGATGTGGATCGCCTCGGTTCGGTTGCGCGCGCCGATCTTCTCGAAGATGCGCGCCAGGTGCGACTTCACAGTCTCGGCGGAAATGCCCAGCGTGTTCGCGATGCGCTTGTTCTCCCAGCCCTGCGCCAGCGCCGAGAGGATGGATAGCTCGCGCGAGGTCAGCGCTTCCTCGCCCAGGTGCTGCGCGATCTCTTCGGAGATCTCCGCCGACAGGCAGCGCTTGCCCTGCGCCACGCGGCGCACCGCGTCGATCAGCTCGCCGCGCAGCGAGCTCTTAAGCAGGTACCCGCAGGCACCTGCCGCCAGCGCCTCGCGCGCATTGGCATCGCCGCGGTACGTGGTGAGGATCACCACCCGCGCGCTGGGAAACTCCGCGCGCAGCCGGCGGGTCATCTCGATCCCGCCAACGCCGGGCATCTGCAGGTCCACCAGCGCCACGTCCGGCAGCAGGCGCCGGAACTGTTCGAGCCCCTCATTGGCATCGGAAGCCTCGCCGACCACGGCCATGTCCGTCTCCACCTCCAGCATCGAAGCGATGCCCTGGCGGATCAGCGGGTGGTCGTCGACGGTGAGGATGCGGATGGTCATGGGCGGGTCCGGGTCAGAGGTGCACCGTGCCGCCAGACGCGCCGCAACGCAAGCGTAGTTTCCGAAGTGCGCCGCTCAGTCATGCCGGCGGCCACCGCCTGCCCGCCAGCGCGGCAGCTGCAGCCGCACCCGGGTACCGCCGCCGGGCAGCGCCTGCACGTCAAGCGTGCCGCCGCACAGCGCCGCGCGCTCGCGCATGCCGGGCAGGCCCCAGTGGCCCTCCGCGCCGCCATGGGCCAGCACGTCGTCCTGGATGCCGCAGCCGTCGTCGTCGATCTCGACCGTGGTGCGCAGCAGCCCGTAGGTGATGCGCACGGTGATGTGGGTGGCGCTGGCATGGCGGCAGGCATTGGCGAACGCCTCGCGTACGATGCGGTACACCTCGCCCAGTTCAGGCTGGCGCCAGCGGCGTGGTCGGCCGTGCACTTCCAGCTTGAACGCCACCTGCGCGGGCAGTTCCAGCAGCGCGGGCAGCGTGTTCACTGCCGCTTCCAGGTCATCGCCGGTGGCCTCATCGCGGCGCAGTTCGCGTATGCGGTCGCGCCCTTCCACCAGCCCGGACTCGGCCTCTTCCAGTGCCTTGGCCAACCCGGTCTCGGCGGCGGCCGTGTCGCCAGTCGCCAAGCGACGGCGCGAAGACTCGATGCGCAGCATCAGCGCCTGTACCGACTGCAGCAGCGTGTCGTGCAGATCGCGCGCAATGCGCTCGCGCTCGCCTACCCGCGCCCGGTACACCCGCTGCATACGCTGGCGTGCTACCGCCACCCGCCAACGCACGAACAGCCACACCAGTACGGCGCCCAGTGCCAACATCGCCAGCGCGAACCACGCGGTCTGCCAGAACGCCGGCAGCACGGTCACGTTGAATGACGCCTCCTGCTTCGACCACGTCCCGGTGTCGTCGCTGGCAATCACCCGGAACCGGTAGCCGCCCGGCGCCAACCGGCTGTACAGCGCCTGGCGACGGGTGCCGGCCTCGCGCCAGTCCTCGTCCACCCCATCCAGCCGGTAGCGGAAGCGCACCCGCTCCGGAATGCGCAACGCAGGTGCGGTGTAGTCCACGCGCAGGTCGCGGCTACCGGCCGGCAGCCGCAGGTAGGGCGAGAGCGGCACCGCGCGGTCGTCCACCTGCACACCCAGCAGGGTGGGCGCCAACGGCGCGGCGGACGGATTGCGCGCGATATGGCGCGGGTCGATCCAATGCACGCCCCGGTTGGTGGCGAACCAGATGCGGCCCTGCGCATCGGCCAGGATCGAGGGCCGGCTGCCACTCTGCTCCGAGCTGCCGCGCAGCCCATCGAGCACGCCGAAGCGCTCGAACGCTACCGCATGCGAAGGTTCCTTGCGCCATTTCAGCACTTCCGCAGCGGATACGCGGGTCAAACCGGTGCGACCGCCCAGCCACAGCTCGCCATCGGGCAGCAGCACGATGCCGTTGGTCTTCTCGAATGTTTCGCCATCCCGGCCGAGCAGCCGGTGGAAGGTTTCGTTGGCGCGCATCGAAACGCCGCGCGCGCCGCCCATCCACAACGTGTCGCCGTAACTCTGCAACGCCGAGATGCGGCCGATCTCCGGCCTACCCTGGTTGAAATCCTGCTTGCGGCCGTTCTCGAACACGCGGATGGTCTGGCCCGCATCGCTCCAGATCCGCCCTTGGGAGTCTTCAGCCAAGGCGCGTGGCGTGGAGCCCTCCTGCATGCCGTACTTCGCGTTCTGCGCTTCCCATTTACCATTGAAGAACCGCAGCAACCCGCCATGCAGGCGGCTCACCCACAGACCGCCGGCGCGGTCGCTGGCGATCATGGTCACCACGCTGTCGCCCGCCAGCTCGGGCGGCAGCGGCACGCGTTCCAGCCCGGTGGCGGTCACCTTCGCTATCCAGCCCGTCGCGCTGCCCATCCACAGCGTGCCGCTGGCATCGCGATGCAGGGCGCTCACGCGTCCCATCGTCGGCCCGCCCAGCTCCTGCACCCGGCCACCGTTCGGCGCGGCCGGGTCCGGCGTCACCCACATCGGCCCGCGATCCGCGTTGCCCACCAGCATGCGGCCACCGTCGCCCGCCGCCATCACGAACGACTGGTCGCGGCGCGGGAGTGCGATGGCCGCCAGCGCGTTGTCGCGGAAGCGGTCCAGGCCATTGGCCGTGCCCGCCCAGACATTGCCTTCGCGATCCTCGAACAGCGTCCACACCACTTCGGAGGTCAGCCCCTGCGCCGGGCCGAAGTACTCCGGCTTGGGCAGCGTCACGCCGGGCCCGGGCGCATGCAGCGAGCTCGCCTCGCGCACGCGCGCAATGCCGCCCTCGGTACTGAGCCACATGACGCCATCGCGGTCGAAGCGCAGGCCGCCGCCTTTGAAGCCAGGGTCCAGCCAGCTGAGGGTGGCGCGGTCATGGCGCGGGTCCGGGTCGGCATGGACCAGTGGCCGTGCGCCCCAGTAGTCCACCGCCCAGAGCGTGCCGTCGGCAGCCTGGTCGAAGTAGGGGATCTGAACCGCCTTGGGGTAGGGCGCAAAGCGCGTAGCGTGCGGCGCCAGGTAGGCGATACCGAAGCTGTCGTTATGCGTGTAGCCGATCCAGATGCCGCCATCGCGATCAGCGAACATCCGCTCCGGCTGCCACGCCGGATTGAAGCCCATCGCCTCCCCGGTCTTCCAGGTATCGCTGGCCGGGTCCAGCCAGACCAGCGCCCCCGGCGTGATCGCCCAGAGCCGCTTGCCGACATCGCGTGCGAAGGCCATCACCGAGCCGAGCGGCACATCGTCGCGCTGGTACTCGTACTGGCCAGGGTGGGGGCCGCCGAGCCGGCACATTCCGCCGCTGAAGTAGCCCACCCAGACCGAGCCATCGGGCTCGGCCAACAGGCTCAGCACGTCGTCATCGATCAGCGGCTTGCCACCCGCCTGGGTGATGCGCTCGAAGCGCACGCCGTCGAAGCGGAACAGGCCCTGGCGGGAACCGATCCAGAGCAGGCCATCGGGCGTCTGGGCGATGGAGAAGATCTGCGCGGGCGCGCCATCTTCGGCGGTCCAGCGGTCGTGGCGGAGCTGGGAAAGCGCGCGGTCTGGAGATAAGGCTTGGGCTGAGAGAGCGGCTAGCGCCAGCGCCAGGCAAAGCAGGACCCGAATGGCGCCACGCAGGGGCCGGTTCGTAACGTGCACAGAAGCAGGACGAACCGGAAGCCAGGGCATGGTGGCGGAACCAGTGGGGTGGGTGGTGCGGGATCGGCGGAGTATGGCATGGGGAAATGGCGAGACGGCACCCGAAGACCGTGTGGCGGAAAGGTCTTCGGGCTGGGCGGCCGCACGACCTCCGAGATGCAACGGCCGGGTAGGGTCGGTTCCCAAACGACCGCCGATAACAACGACCATCGCGGCAAACGCGTGATCCGGGCCGAAGCCGCGCCCAACGAAACCGGATATCAAACGCTCCGGCGGCAACCACAACAACCGACCATGCCCACGCTACGCATCCACCTGCTTATTACCCATCCGAAGCGCTCAAGGCAGGCACCTTGATCCCGCTGCCCATGTTGAGCGAAGCAATCAAGCAACAGACAGAATGGTACGGGTATATCAAGATAGGCACCCGTACCCCCCAGGCTGTAGAGCCAGATACGCACGGGAGCAGTCAGAGGCTCTAACTGGACTTCCTTGGAGTCATAAGCTCCAGTCCATACTCGACCGAGGACACAAAATTGATTTCGGGCAAATCAGCCTCTCGAAACGAATCGCCAGCAAGCTTTGAACGGAACAACTCAAGCCAGGCAAGCTGCGGCCGATCAGGAGGACCCTGACTTATCTGGAGGAACAGGAGTTCCTCCTTGCCAGCCCACACAAGGCGTAGTTGCGCGCTCCCCACCACCAGGGAGGTAGTTGAGCTTGTCGGTGATTTCTCGTGGCGCACATCAAATCCCTGCGCTTCGACAAGCCTTCGAAACTGATCGAAGGCACCTTCGACGGTCAATATGTCCATGGCGTCCCTCGCGTGGCGGTTGTCGGCAGCTTTCAGTCCAAAGATCGACGGTGTTCCCCTATCGACCTTCGGCGCTAAGCTACGTCGAGATACGTACTGCTTCAGACTTGCGGGTCCACAAGGTCCAAGCAACTTCCAACCTCATCCCACCATGGAGTTACAGAAATGGCAATCATCTACCCCGCCATGTAACGGACTCCTCGGGCGAGCCAGTACCAGTGATGCTGCAGAAGTACTGGCGGCCAATGGCGCTGTCCCGCCGTGGCAGTGAGCTGTGGTTCGGCTTCGTCATCAATGACAGCTCGGTCGAGTCGATATCGCCCGGTCAAACCGTGCAGTGCACGGTGTCCTTCCTGAATCACGAGGACGCACAGCATATCTTCCCGGCTGGCGCATCCATTTTGTTTGGCGATGGCATCATAACCAAGGGCGTGCTGAAATTGCTTCAGGACCCGCGCGACGCCTGCCTTACGACACGGCTCCAATCAGACTCCTGATCACACGCTTGATTACCAAGGCAGGAACTGCGAGCTCGTCCTGGTACGGCGTCGTGAGAAGCGGCATTCCCAGTGTAAGATCCCGCCTGGAAGGAACTCGATCCGCACATGAGGCTGCCTTGGACCCACTATTCCAGTTTCTTTCGAGCGCGGGCGTAGGTGCGATCTTCTACCTGATGCTCGTCGCATACCGCTATTGGAAGAGCCTCGGATGGCTGTTCGGCCGCTGGGATCCGAATCTTGGTTTTGAAACAGAGGAAGAGCTCATCTCGGCGGCCAACAGGAATGCCTTGGTCACGGGAGTCCTCTTGGTGGCATGGGCCATAGCTGGACCCACTTCGTACCGTCCGAGCTGGGGGGTGGAAGTGATGGGTATGGCTCTCGGAATGTTGATCGCTTATGTACTGCTTGTCAGTACGGCATCATCCCGGGCTTCAACAAAGCGACGCTGATTGCGCCTGAATCTCGCAACCCGTTCCCACCGTGCTCCGGCTCGCCAGACTGGACTGGCCGCGGCACCTGAAATCGCAACGGCGGCGGTCAGGCCGCGAAGGGGACTACATGTTCGTGCAGAAGTTGCTGATTTCAGCAGTACTCGCCGGTGCAGCCGCAGGATGCCAGAGCGCCGCTGCAGAGCCCGCCGGCGATGCGGGGGAAACGCATATGGAAGTCGAGGGCGTGGTAGAGATCTTCTCCGGTGGCCATGGCCTGGGCTACGTCACACTGGATGACGGCAAGTGCTATGACCTGGCACTTCCTGCGAACGTACTGAAGAACAGCCGGCGCTGGGACCTGAAGCGCGTAGTGATCACAGGCTCACTTCAGTTCCGGCCCCGAATAGACGAAATGATGTGGTTCGACATCAAGGATCGAAAGATCGAAGGGTTTGGCTGCTCGGAGGATGTGATCTACGTGGAATCCATCAAGAAGCTCTAGCGCCATTTCGAGAGAATAACTCTGCAGGCGTACTCTGGTATTCCGTGGAAGGCAGATCACCGGTTCGACCTCGCGGGTCTCACGTTGGCGTCAGATACACTTTGCAGGTCTACACTCCCGCCTCATCTAGCTCATGCCTGGCCGATGCCACACGGCACATCATGTGGAGAACGCGCACTTGAATGGCAGCCCTACAGCCAAGGTCCTCTTCCGCGTGCCCGACGGCGAAGGCGGCGCCGACGTCGAAACGCTGTGGGCTGTTCCGCTTGGCGAAGACCGCTATCAACTGGCCAATTCTCCCTTCTACGCTTACGACGTTTCCTGGGAAGACATCGTGCTCGCGCCCTTCAGCGATACAGAGGGGATGCCGACCTTTGAATCCGTGGCTGTGAAGTCCGGCAACCGCACCGTTCGCATCATATTTGACCCGCCCGTAGCCTCGGGTAACGCGTCCGACGCCGTCGTCCAAGGCCTCGTACTACTGGGTTGCAGCTATGAGGGCGCCAACGCCTGCTATCTGTCCGTGAACATTCCCGCTACGGTGGACCTGCAGGCTGTGTGCGCGTACCTCATCCGCCACGATGTGCAATGGGAGCACGCGGACCCGAGCTACAACGCGATCTATCCGGAGGGCTAGGAGCTCCTTGCGGAAGAGCCTCACTCCGACTCCTGCCCAGCAAGCTTCATCACCCAGCCAGGTACCACAGGCTCGCCCTGGTAGAACGTCTTGGGCATCTTCTCAGCCATCGCCCATCGCTGGACCCAACTGATCCCCGCGCCGCCGTTGTAACCCTCGGAGCGCAGGTAAGCCGGATCCTCCAACGCAGCTTCAAGAGTGATGAACCGGTACCCCCGTCGGCGCGTAGCGGCAACCAGCTCTTCAACGATATCCGCATTGAGCGCGTTGGCATGCATCAGCCATACCTGCGCCGGCAACCTGCCCAACAGCTGCTGGGAGCGCTGCTCGTAATAGTCCAGCTTGTTGAGCATGTAGGGGACATAGCCACGGCGCAGTTGGCGCAGTCGCGCTTCACGCGCTGCGGGGTCCGTCTCGGTATCGCGCACCTGGTCATAGGCGAACGCCCAGATCCACTCCGCGTTGTCGACGGTCACCGGGGCGATGCGATAGTCGTGCTGCCGCAGGAACGCGGCCAGCTCGGCGCGCGCCTCCGGTGATCGTCCCGCCTGCAGGTAAGGGTGTCGGAACCAGCGTAGGGTCTGGCCATTCTCGGCGAGCAGCGGTCGCAGGATGACTTCCCCGCGCAGGATGTCCCGCTCGTACTCCTTCAGCGGCACCGCATGCATGGAGACGTGGCTGTAGGTGTGGTTGCCCAGCTCGAAGCCAGCGCCGAGCCAGTCGCGAAGCATCTGCACCCGCGCAGGCTGCAGCTGCCCGTTGACCTCCAGTTTGCCTTCATTGACGAAGCCCACGACGGGCACGCCGGTCTGCTTGAGGGCAGCGATCAATCGAGCGTGCTGGGCATCAAGCTCCGGTTCGGCGCGCTCACCCAGCCGCTGCCACGGGAGATCATCGATGGTGAAAGCGATGCGACGGTCTGGCTCGGCCGCCTGGGCCAGTCCCGCGATGCAAAGGATCGCAGAAGCAGCACATCGAAGTAATCCATTACGCACGTACTGCTCCCATTGCGATGATCCCGGATTATAGCGCCAGGAATCGCGACGTAATTTTGCGGATGCGTTCGCAGAGACGACATGCTCTATCGCGTGCCTGGCCTCACCCGATACCACCTGCCCGGCTGTCCGTTGTGGGTGAAGTTACGTAGCTCGAACTGATCGGATTCGTTCACGGCCTGCTGCCAGCTGGAGCACCCGTACTTGTTCGGGGTCTGTTCCGGCTCCTGCTCGGCCACCCAGCGTGCGGCGACCTCCAGGTTCGCCCAGCCATCGACGGACAGCTCCCGGAATGCCCGCCTGAGCACATAAACAATTCCCGCTCCAGGCCAGTGGATCTTCCCATCCGGCATGATTCCATTGACTGCTGCTTCGATGTACTCGGGCGACGCCATCAGTCTTGCAGCCTCTTTCCTTGCGTGGTTCAGCTCGTCGGCGAAGGTGCGCAGTTGCTCGACCCGTCTGTCGATCTCCGCATAGGAGCGATGAAGTTCGGCTTGGGCGAGCAGGCATCCGTCCAGCGTCTGAATGTCATGCTGCTCAATGAAGTGGTGCACAAGCGAGTTGCGCAGCGTCACTAATGCGCGCAGATCAGCCTTCAGGGCTTCGTAGCTTTCGTCTGGTAGATGGACCTGCAATCGGAAACTGAAGTGAGACCCTTGGTTCTGATCCAGAGCCTCCTCAGGCGCATCGCTGCCTTCCTTCTGAATGTAATCTCCCAACAGGCGACCGACGAGAACCCCGAGGGTCAACCCAGCCGCTTCGGCTCTGCGGGCGTCCATGTTGCGATGAATCGTTTCCGGCGTGCCCGAAATTGCTTGCTCGGCGATCAGGTGTTTGAGTAATTTCTCGTACTGCTGCACCCGCAGAAGGCATCGGCCAAGAAGTCGCTGCACTTCGCGCTGGGCGTCGGCAACCTCGCTCTGATTGACGTCAATCATCGAGAGTCGGTCCCCTTGTACGCGTAAGGTAGCCCGGGTCGTCCGGCGAGCAGAATGACTCCACTGTGGGGGTGTAGGAAATGGGCCGGAAAACAAGACACTGCAGGGTGTCGCTCTCGTCCGGCCAGGAGTCCACGGCCAGAACTTTCACCACCCTCCAGTCGCTATCCTCACGGCGCGAGACCAGCACGTTGCCCACCGAGAAACTGCGCTTCACTTCCATGCCCGCTGCCCTTGGTACCCGCCCCCCGGCGGAGGTGCCTAGCGTGCGGCCTGCCCCTGCCGCTGGTCAATACAGGTTCGAGCCCTGCGTCTCGGGGAGGAAGCCACCGCCCGAAACCGGCTAAGATTCAAAAACGTAGTGCAGCGGCATTTACCGATCCAGCAGTCCGTTCATCAGGTCGCACAAGGAGTGCTCCCAAGTGAAGAAGTCCCAAGTCGACGCAGTGGCTGACGCCATCCTGGAGCCGCATCTCCATAGCCAACAGGCAAGGAGTGAAAAACTCCGTGCCAAGCTGGCCGCGAGTGAAGCGCTTCAAGCGCGGAAGCGCCGGTATGCACAGTTCGCGTTGGTCGGTGCAGGTATCGGTGGTGGACTCGCGCACTTCGGCGGCTATCAAGTGGCCCAGGGATTTGTTTGGGGCGGTGTTGCGGCCAGCGTCGTCGGTTGGCTACTTGGTGCTCGTCGGATCTGACACATGCTCAAGAAGCTTGCCAGAGCCAATCGCGCAAGGACGATGCTCAACATAGTCACCGTCATCATTCTATTGTTGCTATCCGGAGCTGCGGCCGCTGTGGAAATTTCAAATCCGTACTTTCATCTCGTTCTTCCCGGCGACTGGGAACAGCAGGAGAGCGCAGACCCGGAGCAGTTCGTAGTCAGCTCCCCTATCCGTAGAGCACACATCACGATTTCCTATGTACCGATGAACACCAAAGGTCGGGACTTGGAGACGATTGCTGACAAGCTGCTTGAGCTCCGATTTGCAGCAGAGAGAGAGCGGCGACCAGTGATCGTGAGGAATTTTACAGCGAGCCGTGGGGTACAAAGCTGGAAGCTGGCGTGCTTCAGGTCAACTACATGGGCCGGGATAGTTTCGGCCGCTACTTCTTCTTCGCTGGGTTCGTAACCGAAACGCACGTCACAAACATCACTGGCGAGTTGGAGGACAGCAACGAGCCGGCGCTTCATGCGTTTTATCAAGAGGTCCTCGGAAACTTTCGTTACTGGTCACTCAGGTGAAGGAGCAGGACGAGCTGAAGCCAGGAAATCGCGGTGGACCCAGGGCATTCCCCTTACCAGCTATGTAGGATCCAATGGGCGCATTCAATAGTTCTCTCGTCACTCTCCGATTCTTCGGGGACGATCTTGTGCCCGAACAGGTCAGCGCCCTGCTAGGTGCGCGCCCCACCGTGTCGTACCTAAAGGGTCAGGAGCGCGTAGGCAGCCATACCGGCACCGTCCTCGTTGCCAAAACCGGCAGCTGGCGGCTCAGTGCGGTCGATCGCAAGCCTGAGGACCTGGATGCGCAGATCTTCGAGGTCCTGGAGCAACTAACGCAGGATCTCACCGTCTGGGACTCACTGGCGCGGTATCGGCCCGACCTTTACTGCGGCCTTTTCATGGGCAGCGGCAACGACGGTACATCGCTTTCAGCAGAAGCCCTGCTCGCCATGGGGCTGCGTGGTATTTCCCTCGGCCTGGAAATCTATGATTTCGATGAAGAGTAGGGCAGCGGTGGTCGTTGCAACGCATTGACCATCTGGGTGAGCCTCCGCCTGCACGGCGAGCACCGGGTGTCCGCTTCTTGGCAGATGCAGACTTCGCGTTGGTCGGTGCAGGTATCGGTGGTGGACTTGCGTACTTCGGCGGATTTCAGATGGCCAAAGGATTTGTTTGGGGCGGTGTTGCGGCCAGCGTCGTCGGTTGGCTCCTTAGCCTTCGTCGGACCTGACATCGGATCGTCCCGTTTCGCCACGCTCGGGCAGGTGAGACCGTCGGCCATCGACCCATAGCGGACATCAGCCCGGGCTCGGTGCAGGCGCAGCCAAATGGCCCCAGGGCCCCGTCTACCAAAGAGTGGGACGACTGATGATTACAGATCTCTGGCCGCCTGACCCTCGGATAAGGATTCCTTTCGCAGGGCCGCTCTGTGCGGCCCTTTTTCATGCGCCGACGCTTACAACCTACTGTTTTTCTTAACCATTCACCCTCGGCGCCCCGCATCTGCAGAAAAAACTAAAGATCGGTCCCCCTGTGCCGATCATGTGATGCACAGCACACTTTCACGTTTTTTAAACAATCGCGTCATCAGGGGATCTGAAGTTGAACAAAGTATTCAAGGTGGTATGGAGCAAGGCCGTGGGTCAGTGGGTTGTGACCTCCGAATTCGGGATGGCCGCAGGTGGCCGCACCCGTCGCACGGCCAACCGGCTGACCACCGGCCCTCTGGCGGCCCTGAGCCTGATGACCGCGCTGGCGCTGTACGGTCCCTCCGCGATGGCGGCGGTGGAAATCACCAACATCGGGTTTGAAGACGGCACGTTGAGCGGCTGGACGTATTCCGACACCGGCACCCAAGGCTCTACGAGCTATAGCGGCAACGGTGTCGGCGCCGCTGTGGTTACCGGCATGACCGATTTCACTTCCAACAACGGCACCCACAGCTGGACGGTGACGCCGTTCGGCAACAACATGGCGTCATTGCAGGCGGGTAACGGTTCGGACTCGTTCGCCACGGCTGCAGACGCACTTGGGCTGAATGCTGCAAGCCGTTCGCTGGTGGAAAGCACGATGGCCGGGTCGCCCACGAATGCTTCGTGGCTGTACCAGGACCTGACCCTCGCTGCGGGTGACTATTTCAGCATGGCGTGGCAGTACGTCTCGACCGACTACCAGCCGTTCAACGATGCCTCGCTGACCTCGCTGATCAACCTCGGCGACGCCTCGGTGTTCGCGACGGTGAACAACCAGAACGCGCAGTACGCGCTGCTGGGGGCCACCAACATCGGCACGGGCAGCTACTCCACCGGCAGTTATGGTGCGACCGGCTGGCAGGTCGCAACCTATCAGGTCAGCACGGCCGGCACGTACCGCCTGGGGTTCATGTCATTGAACCTGGAGGACACGGTGCTGAGCCCCGTGCTGTTCGTGGATCAGGCGCCGGGCCTGACCTTCGACAAGGGCGTGCCCTTCGGTCCGGTCGCGCCCAACCCGGGCAGCGGCGCGCCGACCACGCCGACCACGCCGACCACGCCGACGACCCCGACCGGCCCGATCATCATTGATGGCCCCAAGGGCACCGATGAGCTGGGCAACGAAGACGAGGCGTCGTTCGAGGGCGGTACGCTGGTGGTCGACAAGGACACCAACGTGGATGTCGACTTCAAGATCGACGACAAGCCCGGCACCATCGATCAAAACGGCCACGACTCGACTTTCACCGGCAAGATCGAGGACTCCACCGCCGGCATTCCGGGCTCGCTGATCGTCAAGAACAGCGGCAACGGCGGCTCGGTCACGCTGACCAACACCAACGGCTACACCGGTACCACCGAGGTCGACGAGAACACCACGCTGGCCTTGGCCGGCAATGGTTCCATCGACAAGTCGAAGAAGCTGGTGATCGACGGTACGCTGGACGTGACCCAGGCCACTCCGGTCGTCAACATCACCTCGCTGGAAGGCAAGGGCGATGTGGCGCTGGGCAACAACACGCTGTCCATCACCGATGCCAACGACGCGTTCGAAGGCACCATCGGCGGGCAGGGCGACGTGGCCATCAACGGCGGCACGCAGGTGCTTTCGGGCACGAACACCTACGCTGGCGGTACCTCGGTCAGCAACAACGCCGTCCTGCAGGTAAGCAGCGATGAGAACCTGGGCGACGCCGCAGGCAAGCTCACGCTTGATGACGGCACCCTGCACACCAGCGGCGACGTCAACAGCGATCGCGACGTGGTTCTTGTGGGCAATGGCACCTTCACCACCGACACCAACACCACGCTGACCAACAGTGGCGACGTGTCCGGTAACGGCGGCCTGATCAAGAACGGCGAAGGCGGCCTGGAGCTGACCGGCACGGTGAGCCACAGCGGCGGCACCACCGTCAACGAAGGCGAGCTGACCCTGTCGGGCCAGAACACCTACACCGGCGGCACCACGCTCAATGGCGGCGTGCTCAACGTCAGCAGCGACGGCAACCTCGGCGATGCCGCAGGCGGCCTGACCTTCAATGGCGGCACGCTGAAGGCATCCTCGTCGATGACCACCGGCCGCTCGATGGTGCTGGACAGCGTGGGCGGGCTGCGCAGCGCTGAGGGCAGCACCCTGACGGTCACCGGCCCGATCAGCGGCGCCGGCACCCTGGTGGCGGACGGCCAAGGCACCCTGGTGCTTGGCGCGGCGAACACCCACGCAGGCGGCACGCTGATCAGTGGCGGCACTGTCGTGCTGGCGCATGCTGGCGGCCTGGGCTCCGGCGCCGTGGCGATCGATGATGCCACCCTGCGCACGACGGTCGACACCCAGCTTTCGCAGTCGCTGCTTGTGACGGGTGAAGCCACCCTGGATGTGGCCTCGGGCACCACGACGCAGCTGACCGGCATGCTGGACGGCTCGCGCAGCACCGGCTGCTTCATCAAGAGTGGTGCGGGTCGCCTCAACATGGCAGGCACCGCGATCCTGGCCAATGGCACCTGCGTCAACGAAGGCACCCTCAGTGCCAATGGCGTGCTGCTGAGCGATGTGCAGGTGGAACGTGCCGGCACGGTGCGTGGCACCGGCGCCATCGCCGGCAACATGCGCGTCGATGGCACGCTGGCCCCGGGTAACTCGCCGGGCACGCTGGCAGTGACGGGTACGGTCACCATGACCGACAACGCCACGCTGCAGATCGACATCGACGGGTACGGCACCGGCGCCGGCGCCGGCAACTACTCGCGCCTGGTGGTGTCCGGCGCGGCCGGTCGCTTCGTCGCCAACGGCACCCTGCAGCCCCTGCTGCGCGGTATCAGTGGCAATGCAAGCAACACCTTCACCCCGAAGGTGGGCGACATGTTCCGCATCGTCAGCGGCGAAGGCGGCGTGACCGGTACCTTCGACCGGCTCCTGCAGCCGACCGAGGGCCTGGCCGCCAGCACGCGCTTCCAGGTGTACTACACCACCGGTTTCGACATCGACCTGTACGTGACACCGACGGCCTACAGCGCTGACTTGGTGGGCAAGGTCAACGGCAACGGCCTGGCCACTGCCGCTGCACTGGATGCCCTGGTGGAAGCCAGCGACGCCGGCACCACCACCGCCGAGCAGACCGATCTGCTGCGCGCGGTGTGGCAGCAGGATGCGGCGGCACTGCCGGTGCTTGTGACCGCCATGACCGGCGAGAACCACGCCAAGCTGGCCGCGCTGGCGCAGTCCAATGCGACCGCACTGGCCGACGATGTGACCGGTCGACTGGGCCAGGGTGTGCTGGTGGATGCATCCAGCACGCGTATCGAACAGCTGCTGTGGGCCAACATCGGCTACGGGGATCTGTCGGTTGACGCCGATGCCAGCGCCGACCGCTTCGATGCCCGCCAGCGTCGTGCCACCGCCGGTATCGACGTGTACCGCTCCTCCAACGTGGCGTGGGGCGCGGGCCTGGGTCGCACGACGTCGGAACTGGAGCGCAGCCCGCTGGACAACACGCTCGACAGCAACGCGTTCTTTGCCTATGGCGCCGCCAGGGCAGGTGCGGTCGTGCTGGACGGCATGCTGTCCTACTCGGCCGATCGCTGGGAGAGCCAGCGTCCGGACGCCCTGGGTGCCGGTGGAGCACTGTCCGGCAAGGCCTCGGGCACCACCCTGCTGGCCAGTGCCGGCGTCAGCCTGCCCTTCACGGCGGCAGGCCTGAGCTGGCAGCCCTCGCTGCGCGGCAATTGGCAGAAGGTTGAGCGCAATGCCTACCGCGAAGGCGGTGACTCGCTGGCGGCGCTGGACATTGCGCGCCTCAACGCCGAAGGCAGCCGCGCCACGCTCGGCCTGTCGGTCGGCTCGCTGGTGAACGATCCCCTGGCGGCGCGTGCCACCTGGCAGTTCGGTCTGCAGGCGGGCATCAACCACGGCCAGGTGCGCCAGGCCATGGTGACAACCGCACTGGCCGGCCAGCGGGTGGACCTGTCCTCCGCCGACCCGGGCAAGACCTTCGGTCGGGCCCAGCTGCAGGGCACCGTGCGCCTGGGTGCGTCGAGCTACCTGTACGGTGGCGTCAGCACCGAGCAGGGATCGGGCGTGGAGAACAACAGCGTCAACGCGGGTATCCGCATCGCGCTGTGATGCCAGGCAGCGGGAGGGCCCTGCCTTCCCGCTGCGGCATGCAACCGAGGCCGCGCACCCCATTGGGGTGCGCGGCCTTTTCATTCACCGGGTCAAAAGCAGGAAGTTACCGGCAATCGTTGAGATTACGATTGACCAGTTTGGTGTGCTCAGCTCGATACTGGCGGACCAAGGAAAACGCCACCCCGTTCGAGCCCTCCGAAGGCTTCGAGAGAATCACCAGCGGGCCACTTGGCTGGGCGACCACCGTGGTGACGTCCCAGGTGAGAGAAGCGTGCGGCCGGTAAGCGGCAAGCGGCTGCCTCGGATAGCGCTCTTCGAGCAGCGTCTTCAACGCCGAATGCGTGGCTTCGGCGTACAAGCCCATGAACGATGTGGCAACGGGTTCGCCCGTCGTGGCCAGCGTCGAGAGGCTCGCGGTGTTCATGCGCGTTGTTCCGATCATGCAGACACCCACGCGCGCGAACATTGAGCGGGTGGATGTCGCGGGGAGGCATGTGTCCGCCGGCATCAGCTCCTCGGCGTCACGCGGCAGCGCATTGAAGGCCGCGACCAGCTGGTCTTTCGAGAGCGCCGCAGCCAAGGGGCACTCCGGCAGGGCGGGCAAGTCCGCGAGCGGCACGGCGACCACTGGGTGTGCATCCGGCTCCAGCGAGGCGAAGAAGGTGGCGGCCACCTGTTTCATTGCCTCGCATTTCGACGCGGAGGTCTCAACGGAAAGCAGAATGGTGCCCGCCTTCGTGCGCACGCTCTGGCTGGCTGCGCAGGAGGTCGCGTTCTGCAGGTGGTGGGCGATCCCGGGCAGCCCTCGATAAGTGAAACGGGTAGAGGTCGCACCCGGGATGGGCCGCTCGAAAATCATTTGTCCTGCCGCGGCGTCGCGGTCCTGCCCACGCATGGCCATGAACTTCATGCCGTCGTGCCCGCAGCCGAGCATGTCGGCCTGCGTCACGCTCTCCGTTCGGGATCGGAAGGTGAAGTCGTTGAACAGGCACGGCAGTCGAACCGAGTAGCCGCCGTTCGTGGACGCCGCCGTGGTCCAACCATCCGGCCCCAATGTGCCGGCGCCCATGCGATGCATTTCCAGCCCTTCAACCGGGCCGTTGGCAATGGCCGGGGCAGCGAAGCCCGGCAGCAGGGCGACGAGCAGGCCAAAGCGGTAGGGCAGTCGGCCGTGAGGAACGAGACGGAGTGAGAGCATCAGCGAGTCCATTCGGAAGGTAAAGGTGAGCAAGATACAACGACGGACACCACGGACGACGGCCTAGCGCTATTTCGTCGGCGATCCGGGTGATTCATCGGCGGCTTATGTGACTTGGTCGCAAACGGGTTGCCCCGCCCACGCGCGGATGGCAACTTGCAGCGGCGATCACGTCGACCTAGAGCCCCGCATGACCTCCGTTGCCCTGTATTCGCCCGATCCAGCCCGCGGCTGGCTGCCTTGGGCCTGGCTGACGCCGATCCTGATGATCCTGTTCAACGCGGTACCGGTGATCGCGCTGGACGGGTGGATGCAGTCGCAGCATTGGTCGACGCCGCGCGGCGATCCGATCGGCCTCGCTGGCTTGCATGCGCTGCTGTGGATCGGCTTCGCGCCGACGCTGGCGGCCGTGCTCGCCTGGGTATGCTTCGTCGAAAGGCGCTCGCTGGCGAGTATCGGGCTGACCGGTCCGGCGCCGATGAAAACCTTCCTGCGCGGACTGGCCGTTGGACTCGGCACGATCGCGCTGGTCGTAGTCGCGATCTGGATGGCTGGCGGCATGCAGGCAGCGAGCTGGGGGCAGGCCTGGCGGTCGCCCGTCAGTCTGCTGCACATCGGTCTGCTGCTACTGAGTTTCATGTTCCAGGCCAGCGTGGAGGAAGTCATCTTCCGCGGCTGGATGCTGTCGGTGGTGGCGCGCAAGACCAATGTCGCGGTGGCAGTGCTGCTGGTGTCGCTCGTTTTCTGCTTCCTGCATTTCAGTCCGCACCAGCCGCCCCGGGTCATGCTCGGCACGTTACTGTTCTCGCTGTTCGCCTGCGCCTGGGCGCTGCGAACCGGCAATATCTGGGGCGTGATGGGCTGGCACGCGGGGTGGAACTGGTTGCTCGCGACCGGCTTCCAACTGCCCGTTACCGGCATCGATGCACACTTGCCGGCGCTGCTGGTGGCGCTACGCCCGCAAGGCCTCGACGCCCTGACCGGTGGAGCGGAAGGGCCGGAAGGCAGTTACCTGTGCAGCGTCTTCTTCGTCGTCGCGATCGCGTGGATCCAGTGGCGAAAGACGCGCGGGGAAGCGTGGCCTTCGGCCGGGGCCACCTGACACAGATACAAGTTTCGGAACCCAACGCGGTGTGCTGGACTACGCCTTCATGTCGATGACAAAGCGATAACGCACATCTTTGTTCACCACACGGCTAAAAGCTTCATTGATCTGGCTGGGACGAATCAGCTCAATGTCTGCGGTGATTCGTCGCGTCGCGCAGTAGTCCATCAGCGCCTGGGTTTCCGGAATGCCACCGATGACCGAGCCGGCGATGCTCTTACGTCCAAAGATGAGCGACAGGCCGTTGATGCTATGCAATCCCTCAAGCGCGCCCACGTTGACCAGAGTGCCGTCGAGGGAGAGCAGATCGATGAAGGGTTGGAATGCATAAGGCTGCGGCACCGTGGAGACCAGAAGATCGAACTGACCAGCCAAACGTTTCATCGAAGCCTCGTCGCTCCAGAGCACCGCTTGCCGCGCGCCCAGGCGACGCGCGTCGGCGATCTTGCGGGGGCTTGTGGTGAATATGGTCACGTCCGCCTTGCGCGCCGCCGCGAGCTTGACAGCGACGTGGCCCAACCCACCGAGGCCGATGATGCCAACACGTTGTCCCGCCTCCAGCCTCCAGTGCTGCATGGGTGAGAAGGTGGTGATTCCGGCGCACAGCAGTGGCGCGGACGCAGCAAGGTTGACGCCCGGCGAGACCCGGACTACGAATGCTTCGGCAACGACGATGCCATCAGAATAGCCCCCAAACGTCATACCCCCCGAGATCTTGTCAGGCGAGTTGTAGGTGAAGGTGGCGCCGTTGAGGCAGTTCATCTCACGGCCAGCCCGGCACGTGGTGCACGCTCCGCAGGAGTCGACCATTGCGCCGACGCCGCCAATATCGCCGACCCTGAACTTGGTGACTGCGCTACCGACCGCCGTCACGCGCCCGATGATTTCATGGCCTGTAACTATTGGAAACGTCGTGCGTTGCGATGGCGTGTCATCCCGGTTCTGGTGAATGTCGGAGTGACAGATTCCGCAGTACAGCACGTCGATAAACACGTCATTTGGCCGCAACGCCCGTCTCATTATCTGTCGCGTCGTTATCGGTGCGTTCGCTGCGTCATTGCCGTAGGCCCTGACTGGAAATGCCCGGTCTACTTCCGGTGCCATCCGGGCTTGCGCTTGTGCCTCCGCCCCGCCACCGACCAGGCCGGCCGCAATCAGGGTTGAGCTGCCGAGCACAAAGCTACGCCGGCTAAGATGGGCAAGTGCAGGAACGTGCGCCAAGTCGCCACAAGCATCACACATAGTTACCTCTGTCAGTCGTTGGGAGGCAGCATCCGGGTTTGCCTTGAATGCGGCTCTGGGTGGCAGGCGTGGTTCAGTGTGCGGTGAAGCCGCCATCGACCGGCAACGCCACGCCGACAATGAAGCTCGCCCCCGGGCTGCACAGCCAAAGCACTGCCTGAGCCATCTCCTCGGCGCTGCCGAGCCGCCCAATTGGCTGCAGCTTCAAGAACTCGTCCATGGCCGCCTTCTGCGTCTTCAGCATGTCGGCGACCATCGGCGTCTCGATCACGCCCGGGCAGATCGCATTGATGCGGATGCCGCGCGGCGCGTAGTCGAGTGCTGCACTCTTGGTCAAGCCAATCACGCCGTGCTTGGAGGCGTGGTAGGCGGCACGCTTCGGCAGGCCGACAAGCCCCCCCAGTGACGAGCAGTTGACGATCGCGCCAGAGCCTTGCTCGCGCATCTGCTTCAGCTCGTGCTTCATGCACGCCCAGATGCCGCGGAGGTTCACGGCCTGCACCTTGTCATAGTCCTCCGCGCTCTCGTCTGCCGCGTCGGTCGGAGGTGCCTGAATGCCTGCATTGTTGTAAGCAAAGTCGAGCCGGCCGAACTCGTCCACTGCGCGTTTTACCAGTGCGGCAGCCTGCGCCTCGTCGCTCACGTCGCAGGCCATGCCGATTGCCTTATAGCCCGCAGCAACGAGTTTTGCGGCTGCATCCCGCACTTCGGCCTCGTCGACGTCGCCGAGGACAATGGCTGCGCCGCTCTTGGCAAAGGCTTCGGCAGTAGCGAAGCCCATGCCGCCCTTGGCGCCAGTGATGAGGGCAACCTTGCCCTTGAAATCATAGATTGGATTCATGGTGGTCTTTCCAAAAAGTGTTAGTTTGCGAGGGTCGCGGCGTCCATCACGAAGCGGTACTTCACATCACCCTTCAGCATCCGCTCATAGGCGCTCTCGATACCCTGGGCGGCGATCATCTCGATGTCCGAGACGATTCCGTGCTCGGCACAGAAGTCGAGCATCTCCTGCGTTTCGGCGATCCCACCGATCATCGAGAAGTTGGTTGTGCGACCGTCCAGCAGGTTCGCGGGGTCTGGTTCGGGATTGGGGTGCTCGGGTGCGCCGACGAGCGTGAGCGTGCCGCCCTTTGCCAGCAGAACCAGGTAGTCATCAAGGCTGTGGGTGGCCGCGACGGTATCCAGGATGAAGTCGAAGCTGTTCGCATGGGCGGCCATCTCATTCGAGTTGCGCGAGACCACGACTTCGTGGGCCCCGAGCATCCTGGCGGCTTCGACCTTTCCCGGCGAGGTGGTGAAAGCCACCACCTGCGCGCCCAGTGCATTGGCAAGCTTCACGCCCATGTGCCCAAGGCCACCGATCCCTACGATGCCGACTTTCCTGCCAGGGCCAACCTTCTCCCGCCGCAACGGCGACCAGGTGGTGATGCCGGCACATAGAAGGGGCGCAACCGCAGCCAACTGATCCCTGTCGTGCCGAATTCTCAGCACGAAGTGCTCAGCGACGACGATCTCCTGCGAGTAGCCGCCCAGCGTGTGGCCAGGGGCGTCGGCGATGGGCGAGTTGTAGGTAAAGGTGGTGCCGTTCTCGCAGTACTGCTCAAGTTCCTGGGAGCAGCTACCGCAATGACCGCAACTGTCCACCATACAGCCAACGCCGACCACGTCTCCGACCGCAAAGCCGGTGACCTCGCTGCCGGTTGCTATGATCTCGCCAACGATCTCGTGACCGGGTACACAAGGGTAGATCGTCCCCTGCCATTCGCCGCGCACCTGGTGCAGGTCTGAATGGCATATGCCGCAGTAGGCGACGGCGATCCGGACATCCTTCGGGCCGGTCGCGCGTCGTTTGATCGGCATGGGCGCCAAGGGCTCGTCTGCGGCGCCAGCCCCATAGGCTGTGATGGTCATGCTTTGTCCTCGTTAACGTAAGCGCGAGCGCGCTTTACCGAAGACAACAGTAGCCTGCACAGAGCGAGTGGATTAGCCCCTCACAGGTTCATGCCTGCATGAGGTGGGCTCATCATTGGTCAGACAGTGGCGAAGCTATAGGCCAAGCGGCCGCAACTCGCGCACAAGATCGATCAGCAGCCGGAGGCCGGTAGGAACTTGTCGTCTGCTTGAGTAGTAGACGTAGAAGCCCGGGCCTGGCGACGCCCAGTCGGCCATCACTATACGAACAGCGCCGTTCTCGACCAGGGATGCGATTAATGGCGCGGGGGCATACATCAACCCCGCACCCCCGACGAGCGCGGCAAGGATTGCGCGACTATCGTCAAAGAGCAGCGACCCTGGCACTGGGACAGAAACCTCCTCGCCATCGCGCTCGAACTCCCACTCATAGATGCTGTCATCGCCAATACGGAAGCGTAGGCAGCGATGTTCGGCGAGATCGTCAGGATGCGATGGTTCGCCATAACGAGCGAAATAGGCCGGCGAGCCGGCCACAACCCATGTGATATCTGCAGAGAGTCGCTGGGCGACCATATCCATGGGCACAGTGCCCCCATAGCGGATCCCAGCGTCGAACCCGCCTTCGGTAACGTCTACCAGATGGTTACTGACGGCGATGTCGAGCTCCACGTCGGGGTAGCGATCGACGAAGGGAGCAAGCACCGGTCCGATCACCAGGCTGGCGGCTTCCACTGGAACATTGATTCGGATTCGCCCGGCAGGCGTGTCACGGTAGCGGTTGAGGCGATCCGCTGCCTGTTCTATCTCGCTGAATGGGCCACTTATCGCCTCCAAGAGTTCTTCACCGGCAGCCGTCAACGTGACGCTGCGGTTGGTTCGGTTCAGGAGGCGCACGCCGACTCGCGTTTCCAGACCCTTCAACGCGTGACTCAATGCCGAAGCACTGATTCCTACATCAAGGCCGGCACGACGGAAGCTCCGATGCCGCGCGATCGCGACGAAGTAGCTGTAATCCGCAAGATCAGTTCGACTTAGAGGCATAGCTGAATCTGGCTCACTATGCAGAAAAGTGCAATACGTTCGTACTATACGAAAGCATCGTGTGCGATCGCATTGGATAGTACGCCCAGGTGCTGCCGCAGCCGGTCTCTCCATCCTGCGCCTTGCCTATCAGCTCGGTGCGGTTAAACTCGCGGCAAGTCAGATCCTGGGCGACACCATTTTCCACAAATTCAATTGGTTACGTTCAGCCGCCTCTCGGTGTGGTGGGATATTGTTTGTCGCTGGCCAAGCGAAGTCACTCCCCCGCCCGCGCTGACAGACTGTCCCAAATGCGTCCCTCACGCTGCGCTCCAGTGGTGACGTTGACTACCGCCTGCTCGCCGAGCCGATCACGCAGCTGCTGAAGATAGAGGCTGCGAGGTGTCACCACCTGGCCCATCGATTGCACGATCCCTGCTGGCTCCTCAGGCGGGAACTTCCCGAGAGCAATAGTGCCAACCTGCCCCACGCTCCAGTTCATCGCGAAGGGCGGCGCCTGGACGACGTAGGTATCGTGTTCGGTGTTCCAGAACATCTGCTGCGCGCCCGCCCACCCATGCCCGGTTCCGCTGTACCGGCGGTTCTGTGCCCGCAGCATGTATCCCTTGGTGTTGTCGTAAAGAGTGCCGGTAGACCAGCGATGATGCGGACCACTGTCATTGCTGTCGCCCACGGAAAGGCAGTCCAGGAACACATTGGGGCCGGGCACCCGTGCGCCGATGACGAAGGTATGCCTGCCACCCTGGTTGTAGCAGCGCTGGATCAGATTGAAGGCGGCGTTGCCTTCGTACAGGAACACATAGCGGCGGGCGCCTTGGGTTTCGCCATACCTTGGGTCCAGATAGGCGATGTCCTGCAGGGTATTGAACCGCACGCCGTTACGGGTAACGAATCCATGCGACACATAGCGCACGGTGACATCGCGAACCCACGAATTGTAAGTTGCACCCAAGCGGAGCGCGGTAAAGGGGCCGGAGTCGGCGGTGCCATTGGTCGTGCCCGTCTCGGGGTCACCTTCGAGGCGGAGGTCCTCAATGCCGACCTGGGAGATACGCACGGGATCCGTGCGGTAGACGCTGCCTCCACCGAAGCGCGCCTCGATGGCATCCATGATGGGGGCATCAAGGGTGATCGTGTCATGGTCCACCGCCGTGACGACGCGTTCGTTGTACACGGCGTAGTCGCTGGGCGTCCATCGGTATCGCGCGGTGTCGATGCCCTCGGGGCCCAGCCAGCGGGCATCGGGCTCTCTCACGATCGACACCGTGTCGCCCACCCGATAGCCGGCAGCGGAGGTCAACGTAATCCGCATCGCCCCCACCGGCACGTACTCCATGTTGATCGCGGTCCGGCGTGCGTCCAGTGCTGCGCGTGGCACCGCAGACTCGCTGGTCCCCACGTCAAGAATCTTGCCCTGCTTCCCGCTGACGTCGGAGCGGATCACCGTGCCGTCTGCGCCTCGACCCTCGCCGCGCAGCACCACGCCGCTGGCCCGGATGGTCAGTGTCCTGCTCAACCTGTAGTGGCCGCGCTGCAGCAGCACTGCACCGCGCAAGCCCCGGCTGTCCGTGGCACGTAGGGCCACCGCGTCAATGGCGGCCTGGATGCGCCGGTAGTCGTCACTCCCGTTGCCAGGCTCAAGGACCTTGATGACAGGAATGCTGGGGCGGGTAGGCAGACTGACGCCGCCTCCCTGGTAGCCAGCGCGGGAGAAGTCCGGGACGATGTTGCGCGCGTGATCGCTACCCCGCTCCGAATACAAGGCATAGCGCAACATGCCATCGCTGCCCAGATCTACCAAAGGTGCATCCTTGGCAGTGTTGATGGGATGGATAAATGCGCTGGTCTCAGAAGCAGGCGCTGCCGCTGAAAGAGTGGAGAACACGCAGACTGGCAACGCCACGAGCGTAAGCGCGAGGACTCTGCGAAACGCCGGCAGTGAAGGCATGCGGGCGACGAAGGCGCACAGCGCCTCACCAGAGCAAGCTGGCTTGAACCTGTAAATCTGCATCACAGCGTCGGCGGCTCCGCACAGCGCTCGGCCACCACACCGCCATCCACGAACGCGCCGACCGCCGCAACGAAGCAGTGCGGCGCTACCAGAGGAAGCAGATGCGCGCCTCGTTCCACCGTGTGGAAGGTGACTGCCCCCGACTTGCCGAGCGTGGCCGCATGTTCCACCGCACCGTCATACGAAGTGTTGGGATCAAGCGTGCCTTGCAGAATCAGCGTACGCGGCAGGGTTTCCGGGCTCTTGCCAAACCACGCATCGCGGGGATAGCGCGGGACGCTGCCGCTCACCAGTAGGCCGGGAATGGGGCTGACGAACAACGCGTCCTTTGCCTCTTTTTCAACCATGGACAGCGTGAGCTCCGGGCGCGCATTGTTCTCAGAGGCGGCGATAAGCATCACCAGCGGCAACGCTGGTTGATCGTTGCCACCCTGCCCGAGATTCCCCAACGCAAGTTTCCAGTCTTCGGTAGAGGCGCCCAGCGATCGAGCGTCGCCGTCCGAAAGGTCCTGCACGATCTGTGGAATACGATCACGCAGTGCCGGGAAGCTCAGCAGGGCGGCAAAGTAGCGGCGCAGATCACCGCCCGGCACGTCCTTCTGCCAAGCCGCATCCTTCACAGTCAACAACTTCCGATAACGCTCTAGGCTTTGCTCATCCATGCTCTGTCGACCCACCTGGTCGACCAGGGCCGTGCGCCGGCTGAGGTCCCATGTCTCGGTGGTCTCAAGAGGCACCAACCCATCGAGGATCAGGCCATCCACCTGCAACGTGTTGAGCTGGAGCGCCCGTAGCGCCAACTGGGTACCGTACGACACCCCGTAAAGCAGCACCTCACCGCCTCGATCCGCGCCTGACATCAACACGCCAAGGTCCTGCGCAGCTTCGGTAATGGAAAAGGCCGAGGTGCGCTGCAGATTGGCGTACATCTCACCGATGCAAGGGCCCCATTCCGCTCCCGCCAGCCCGGTACCGTCCGGACTGTCGGGCGATTCCTGGACGGGGCAGATGCGCGATGACCGGCCCGTGCCCCGGTGATCGGGGATGACCAGATCGAATCCGGGAAACGCACGCTGGTAGGCCTGGATCGTCGGGTAGAGCGACGGCCCTGACTCGCCCGGGCCGCCGGAAAGAAGCCAGACTTCACCGCGCCTGGCGTGCCCGGAGGTGGCCGGTATGCGCCGCAGGAACAGTGAGAGCTTCTCACCCGATGGATCTGCATGGCGCAGCGGAACACTCACCGTGAAGCACTTTGAACCACGCAGTGCAGGCGCTGCGTCACCGTCGCAGGCTTGTGCCTCCGGTACCGACGCATGGGAGATCAAAGGTGAGGCGGCAAGCAACAACGTCCACAGCACCTTGCGATACATCGGCCTTCCCCTGGCTTGAATGAGTACCAACACTGAGGGGAATGCAGGACCGAAGCTACTGCCGGAAGTAATCCCCGCCACTGCCGACATCTGCGCTGCGTGTCATCCACGGTCAGGACAAGGTGCGCCACACCTCGTCAGTCGCCTCACCATTCAAGGCCAGGTGCGCTGCTCTCGTCGGCGGCCGAATCGCCGCAGCAAGATCCCCCAGCGTGTAAGGCTTCCGCAGCAGCGCGAAGCCATGATCGGTTTCCCTTGCCAGCAGTTCGCTATACCCACTGGTCAGCACCACATGCAGATCAGGGTAGGCCGCCCGCAATGTCTTGGCGAGCTCCAATCCGCTGATCCCCGGCATCACCACATCAGAGAACACCGCGTGGTACCGCGCATGGTTCTGCTCCAGCTCAGCCAACGCCTCGCTGCCGTTGCGGGCCAGGTGAACGCCACATCCCAGCTCGCGCAACGCCGAAACCGCGAACTCGGCAACGTCCACGTTGTCTTCCACCACCAGCACATTCAACCCATGCGCATCCTGCAGCGACCGCGTGCCAGAAGCAGCATCAGCTGCGACCGCCTGGTTCGTAAGTGGCAGGTAGAGCACGAACGTGCTGCCTTCGCCCACCGTACTGGTTACATCCACCTCGCCCTCAGACTGCTTGACGAAGCCGAACACCTGGCTCAGGCCCAGCCCGGTCCCTTCGCCAACCCCCTTGGTGGTGAAGAATGGATCGAAGACCTGGCTCATCACCGATTCTTCGATGCCGCAGCCGTCATCGCTGACCGATACGGCGGCGAAGGCACCTTTCAAGGGCGGTGCAAACCGCACCGAAGGCATCGTCTCGACCCTGCGCAGGCAGATGCGCACCGTGCCGTGCTGCGGGATCGCATCGCGCGCGTTGACGGCCAGGTTGATCAGCGCGGTGTCCAGCTGGGTCTTGTCCAGCAACACGTGCAGCGGCTCGTCCGGAAGGTCCAGCTCCAACCCGACCCGGCCGCCGAGCAGGGTGCGGACAATATCACCAAGGCCTTCCACACCCTTGCCAAGCTCAAACACCTGCGGTGACAGGGTCTGCCTGCGCGAGAAGGAAAGCAGATGTGAGACAAGGCTGGTCGCGCGGTCTGCCGCCGCACCGATGGCCTCGATATGCCGACGTTGCCGCTCATCGCGCGGTATGCCGTGGCGGAGCATGTCCACCGAGCCGCTTATGACCTGCAGCAGGTTGTTGAAATCGTGTGCCACGCCACCCGTCAATTGGCCTATCGCCTCCAGCTTCTGCGACTGGCGCAGCTGCTCGCGCGCCCGGACCAGCTCAGCATGCGCCTGGCGGGCCTCTTCGCTGATGGCCTCCACCTGTCGAGAATGCTCGTTGCGCTCGGAGACGAACTCCGTCTGGTCGCTCACCACGCACAGGATGCCGCCCACGCTGCCATCGGCCACGCGGATGGGTGAGTACGAGAATGTCCAGAAGGTCTCCCGGCGCGTGCCATCGCGGTCCATGAAGACGCGCAGGTTGCGGAAGGTTCTATGCGTGCCGGCCATGGCATCGGCAATGGCGCCGCCCAGTTCTTCCCACACGTCGTGCCAGACGACCCTGACCGGGGTGGCCATCGCGCCGGCAAGCTTGTTGCCCATCCATGGCGCGAAGGCATCGTTGAAGTAGAACAGGTTGTCCGGGCCCCACGAGATCCACAGCGGCTCGGGGCAGTCGAGCATCATCGTCAGTACGGTGCGAAGCTCTGGCGGTGCCGATTCGGCCAGGCCTGCATGGACCCAGTCGCTGTCCTGGAGCAGGCGATAGGCCTGGGAGTCGGGTGAGGACACCGGTAGATCGCAATGCCGCATGTGATGACCTGTTGTACGCGTCGCAACAGGGTAAGCGGAAACCGTTGACGCTGCGTGACGGTCGCCCTGCACGCTTGGGCCTCTGTGGATTGGTGCCCATGCAACCCACAGAGGTCACGCACCAGGAGACAGCCTTAATGCCGTTCCGTCTGCTGGCACGCTTTCACGGCCCGGTCGTAACGCTGAGGTCGATGGACTTGGGGTTATCCGCCATCGAGATGTAGCTGCTGATCATCTGCCTCAACAGCAGGGAGGGGTTCTGGTTCAACCGCCATGCCGCCAGGCGGAACTGATAGAGCACTACCGGGCTCAGCTCCACCTTGATCGCGACGCGCCGGTTGACTGCGTACAGGATGCCTTCGAGATTCACATCAGGCTCCCGTTGGGACAGATGGGCAGGCGGTCTGCTTCCACCATGGTGTGGTGGATCTGGCGTTCCAGCGTTCGCGGTACGCCCGGACGCGGCAGCTTGGGGTGGTCCAGGACGGTGAGGGTGATGACGCCGTCCTGGGCGTCGATCTTCAGCTTGGCGCCCGCGTTGAATCCCATGTCGCGCAGCCAGCGGCCGCGCAGTTTCAGGAACGGGATGGTGACTTCGTCCTCGAACTCCGACGGTGGCGAGCAGGACTTCGCGGTGCCGTTGCAGCTGTGTTCGGTCTCCGGCCGGGGTGGGCGCGGCGTGCGATCGAAAGAGGGTGCTTCTTCCCAGTGCCTTTGCATGATGGACCTCCTGTAAGGATCACGCCTCGCCGGGATGGCGAGGCGGTCGGGAGGTTGGAAACCGACTAGCAGCATGCGGCGGGCGTATTTCCCCAGTGAGGGTGTTGTATTAGCCACCCTCCCGACCATGGGACGTCCATCATTCTGCTGCTAGTCGGAGTTTCCACGCTCCTTGTGGTCACCTTGCACCTCGCGGTAGGAGGGGAGAAGTTGATTTTATTCATCGATTTGCGAGTTTCGGTAGGCACACTCAATGCACGACGCGATCGACCTGTTGTGGTGACCAAATCTGGGATGGAGTTCGCGATTGTTTGTGCCGTGGTAGTCGGTGCAATCAATAAAATCGATTGCTCTCGGGCGATGCAGTCAACGGTAGGGTCGGTCGAGAGACGACCGCCGATAGCGATGATCAGCGCGGCGAACGCTTGAGCCTTCGACGGAGAAGAGCGCGAACCCGGTCAGGGTCATGCCTCCCGGCTTCGATGATCGTTATCGGCAGGGCGCTCCTTCGCATCCTGCGAACGCGCCACTAGTGCATCCATGCACGTCGTCGTCTGGGGAGCGACCCTACCGGGGTGGGGCTTCGCTTGTCCGGATCAGGTCGCCCTTCAGCCTGGCTTTGTCACCGTTGACGCGAACCTTGGTTACGTCTGCCGGTAGACCGGAGATCAGAAATCGCGCGCGGTACTCGCAGATGCATGCCGCCATGTCGCCGCCGCTGCTGCTCAGGGTGTAGTCCAGCTTCAGCGTGTTGCCGTCCACCCTGGCCTTGCCGTTGCTGCCTTGGTCGTAGCCGCAGCCAGCGGGATTGCGGACCAGGAAGGTGGCAGCGCCGGGGGTGCCGCTCACTGTCACTTCCGGGTCGTAGATGGTTTCGTTCCAGTCGCCTGCGCAACCAAGGTATTCGAACTCGGTGAGCAGGCCGGTGCCGGTCTCGGTCTTGTATCCGCAACCGGTGAGGACCATGGCGAGGGCGATTCCGACGATGGCGGACGCTGGTCGTTTCATGAGCGTAGGTACCTTTCCATGTGCGCGTCCTTCGAAACCTGTTCCATTCAGGTGAAGGCGAGCGTGCAGTGCGCGGCGAACCGACGTCAACCTTGGCCCCTGTTGCATCCCCCAACCTAACACTGTTAGATTCGCCCCCTAACAACGTTAGGTAACCACGCCCAGTGCGCCAGCCCATCGCCCGGGACAACATCGTCGCGGCCGCCTTCAAGCTTCTGGACGAAGCCGGCATGGAGGGCGTGACCCTGCGCAAGGTGGCCTGCACCCTCGGCATCCGGGCGCCCTCGCTGTACTGGCATTTCAAGAGCAAGCAGGCGCTGGTGGACGCCATGGCCGACGCGATGATCGTGGACGTGGCCCGCAACATCCCCGAAGGCCAGCCCTGGCGGCAGACCCTGCTGCAGATCGCGCGCGAGTTCCGCACCGCGTTCAAGGCCCGCCGCGATGGCGCGCGGGTGTATGCCGGCACCTTCCTCGCCACTGAAAACGTGCTGCGGGTTGGCGAAACCAGCATCGCCGCCCTGGTCGGTGCCGGGGCGTCTGTCCGCCTGGCCGCGACCGCGCCGATGGACCTGGTGTACTACACGATGGGCTTTGTGATTGAAGAACAGTCCTGGCCCGGCGACGGCAGCATGGAGGCGCTCGGTGAGTCCTTCATGGCGCTGGCCGAGGCGCGCTTCCCGCACTGCTGGAGCGCGCGCGAGGTCTGGAGCGAGGTCGACTTCGACACGCGCTTCGAACAGGGCCTGGGCCTGCTGCTGGACGGCATTGAACAGCGCCTGGCCAGCGCCGCCTGAATCCCATTTTTCCTTACTACCGCTGCTCCGACACGGAAGCTCACTGATGCGCGCCTCACTTTTCCGCTGCACTTCCCTCCTGCTGGTGGCAGCCATGCTCGCCGCCTGCGGCAACAAAGACGACAAGGCTGCCGCCGACGCTGCGGCCAGCTCCGCGCTGCCGGTGTCGCTGGCCACGGTGCAGCAGCAGACCATGGCGCGCACGGTGCTGGTGTCCGGCCCGGTCACCGCCTATGAGGAAATGCAGCTGGGCGTGGAAATCAGCGGCCAGCGCGTGACCGCATTGCCGGTGGACGTCGGCCAGTGGGTGAAGAAGGGCCAGGTGCTGCTGCAGCTGGACCACCGCACGCTGGACAGTGAGCTGGCCCAGGCCGATGCCTCGTTGAAGCAGGCGCAGGCAGCGCAGGAACTGGCGCGGCTGAACTACCAGCGTAGCGAGAAGCTGGCCGCGCAGAAGCTGATCAGCGAAAGCAGCCTGGACGAGCTGCGCGCCAACCGCATCAATGCCGAAGCGCAGACCGCCACCGCCCGTGCCTCGCGCGACGCGGCGCAGCTGCGCCGTGACTTCGCCGACCTGCGCGCGCCGGCCGATGGCCTGATCTCCAAGCGCCTGGTGCAGCCCGGCCAGGTGGTCTCGGCCGGGACCGAGCTGCTGCGCCTGATCCGCGACGGCCGCCTGGAATGGCGTGCCGAGCTGCCCGAAGACCAGCTCACCGGCGTGGCCGTGGGCAATACGGTGGAGCTGCCGTACGCCGATGCCGTGGTCACCGGCCGCATCCGCGCGGTCACCCCGGGCGTGGACGCGCAGACCCGCACCGGTACGATCTTTGCCGACCTGCCCGAGCCGGGTACGCTCAAGCCGGGCGTGTACGTGGAAGGCCGCGTCGTCATCGGCGAAGGCCCGGCGCTGACCGTGCCCACCGCGGCGATCGTGCAGCGTGATGGCCACAGCTACGTATTCACCGTGAACGACAAGCAGCAGGCCGCGCGCCTGCGCGTGCGCACCGGCCAGGCCGTGCAGGGCCGC